>JALYKQ010000054.1 GCA_030774675.1 Gemmatimonadota bacterium
ATGGGCCTGGGTAGAGTTGAACTACCGACCTCACGCTTATCAGGCGTGCGCTCTAACCACCTGAGCTACAGGCCCCTCCGCCACCCGCTAAACGCCTGTGGCGCAGAGTCTTGCAAGTTAGCCGCGCCTTTGGCGGGGGTCAATCGGCGCGGACCTCCGATCGTGACGAAGTCGTAAGGTTGTTTTCACGATCCCGTCATGCGCCGAGATGAGTATTTAAGGCGGACAAATCTCCCTTTGAACGCGTCATCCATTCGGACGAGCGGCATATGGCTGGATATCAAAAAGGGTTCACACTAATCGAGATCCTGATGGTCGTGGTCGTGATCGGCACACTCACTGCCATCGCGGTACCGCGATATTCGGCCAGCAAGAACACGGCGGTTGCAGCCGTGATGATGGCCGACCTGAGAAGTGCGGCTATGTACGAGGAGCAGTTCGCCGCCGACAATCACGGCCAGTATTTCTCCGGAACCGCAACGCTGGACGCGCCTCTCAATGGATTCGTGCCTTCGCCAAACGTGACCGTGAGCTTGACCGCCTTCAACATCCTGGGGAGCCAGCTTGCCGACTGGACGGCCATCGCAAGGTATCGACAATCGTCGCAAAGCTGCGAGCTACGGAGTGGGATGATCACCTGCACCACCGACAACTCCCTGACGACGGGCATCCTTCAGCCCTGAGCCACCGGCCATACTGTAGCAACCAACCGGCGCGAGCGCCTCAGTCTTCGTACTTGCGGGGGTGGGCCGGATGCGGCTTCTCCTCATCCTCGGTGTCGAATTCGTCGTCCAGGTCTATGAGGTCGTCGTCGAGGTCGTCGTCGAGATCGTCGTCGAGATCGTCGTCGTCATCATCGAGATCATCGTCGTCCAGCTCTTCATCCTCGAGGTCATCCACGTCGTCGGCCCACTCGTCCTCGACGTCATCCTCGCCGTCGTCTTCCAGATCGTCCTCGAGACCTTCGTCCTCGGGGTCACCTTCCGGTACCTTCTTCGCCAGCCACGCTTCCGTTTCCCCCTCGTTCAGGAAACTCCCCGCGGACTCCAGCATGGCGCACATTACCGTAATCTCCTGGTTGTTAGACTGAAGCGCGCTCGCGCTTCGCCTCGCGTGACAGCTTCTTCCGATCGTTCGCGCTCAGAAAGCGTTTCCGCAGTCTTATCGACTGGGGGGTAACCTCTATCAGCTCGTCTTCCTCGATATACTCCAGCGCCCCTTCCAGCGTCAACTCCCGCGGCGGCTCGAGTTGAATGTTTTCGTCGCTCGACTTTGACCGCATGTTGGTCAGCTTCTTTTCCCGGGTCGGATTGACATCCATATCACCCGGCCGGGAATTCTCGCCGATCAGCATGCCCTCGTAAACCGCATTACCAGGGGCAACGAATAGGGTAGCTCTCTCCGCGAGATTAGCAAGCGCAAAAGCCACTATGACTCCAGATTCCATAGAGACGAGCGTCCCCCTGATTCTGCCCGCGAGAGGACCAGCCCACGGCCCATACTCGAGGAACCGATGGTGCATGATGCCCGTCCCACGAGTATCGGTGAGGAACTCCGATCGGTAACCGAACAGTCCGCGCGCGGGAATCTTGTACAGCAGGCGCACCATTCCCTGCCCCGGATTCTTCATCTCCAGCATCGCCGCCCGGCGTGTTCCGAGCTTTTCGATAACGACGCCGAGGAACTCTTCCGGGACATCGATGGACAGCTCTTCGTAGGGCTCGAGTCTCTCACCCTGTGGACCTTCGCGCGTGATCACCCGAGGACGCGATACCTGGAACTCGTAACCCTCGCGTCGCATCGTCTCCATCAGAATCGTAAGGTGCAGCTCGCCTCGGCCCTGGACGGTCCAGGTATCCGTTGAATCGGTGTCTTCCACCCTTAGCGCCACATTCCGCTCCAGCTCCTTGAACAACCGCTCACGGATCTGACGTGATGTGACGAATTTCCCTTCCTTGCCGGCAAAAGGAGAGTTGTTGACGAGGAAGTCCACCGAGATCGTCGGCTCCTCGACCGAAATTCCGGCCAGTCGCTCCGGATGCTCGAGGTCGGTCACCGTGAGTCCGATCTCGACTCCCTCGAGTCCTGCCAGAGCAACGATCTCGCCGGCTGACGCCTGGGGAACCTCGATGCGATCGAGCCCCTCGAAAGTGAAGAGCCTCGTCACCCGCGACTGCTCCGCCTTCTGCGAGCCATCGAGCGGCAACAGTGCAACCGGATCTCCGACGTGAATGGTTCCCCGCTCGATGCGACCGATCCCCAGACGTCCCAGGTATGGTGAGTGATCGATGGTCGAGATCAGCATCTGAAACGCGCCCGCCTCATCGTGCGGCGGCGCGGGAACGTGCGCGATGATTGAGTCGAACAGAGGCGAGAGATCGACGGGCGTGACATCCATATCCATCGTCGCTACGCCTTCCCGCGCCGACGCGTAAACCACGGTCGCGTTGAGCTGCGCCTCGTTCGCCTCAAGCTCGATCAGGAGGTCGAGCACTTCGTCGTGGACGCGCATCGGATCCGAGCCGGGCCGGTCGATCTTGTTGATCACTACGATCGGGGTCCGGTTGAGTGCCAGCGCCTTACGCAGCACGAAGCGCGTCTGCGGCATGGGTCCATCGAATGCGTCGACGACGAGCAGCACCCCATCCACCATTCTGAGAATCCGCTCCACCTCGCCGCCGAAATCGGCGTGGCCCGGTGTGTCCACGATGTTGATCTTCGTCCCCTTCCACCGGATCGAGGTGTTCTTTGCGAGGATCGTTATCCCGCGCTCGCGCTCGAGCGGGTTGGAGTCCATGACGCGCTCCATCACGACCTGATTCTCGCGAAAGGCGCCGGCCTGCCGGAGCATTTTGTCTACGAGAGTCGTCTTGCCGTGATCGACGTGCGCGATGATCGCGATGTTCCGGAATTCCTGCTTTGCCATAGCCTTGTAAGTTAGCTAGGCGTGCAAGTGCCTCTCGCGGTCGAGCATCTCGTCTCGCTCTAGCTGAATCGTGACGTGCTCGATGCCAAAAAGCCGCATCGCGTCATGGATGTGCCCGAGCACGTGCTGGTGCTGGTCGGGCTCGCGCACAATGCAGTGCGCACTCATCGCCACGACAGCTGGGGTTACGGCCCAGACGTGCAAATCGTGCACGGACTCTATCCCCGGAATTGCCTCCAGCTGGCTCCGCACGGCTGGGAGTGGAATGTGGGCGGGTGTCGACTCCAGCAGAATGTCCACCGATTCGCGCACCAGCCGCCACGCGCCGCTCATGATCAGCACTGTTGTCAGAATGGAGGCAATCGGATCGGCGATCAGCCAGCCGGTGTAGCGGATCGCGATCGCCGCGGCGATCGTACCCACCGTCGCCAGCAGGTCGCCCAGCACGTGGAGGTACGCCCCACGAGTGTTGAGACTGTGCGCCGCGCCTGCGACGAGCACGCGGGCCGCTATCAGATTGACGACAAGACCGACGGCCGCTACTGAAAGCATGAGGCCGCTTTCGACCTGCTCGGGCGAGTGCAACCGCATTGCCGCCGTCCACAGAATCCATGCCGAGATGAGCAGCAGCGTCGCACCGTTCACGAAGGCCGCCAGTATCTCCCACCGCAGGTACCCGAACGTCTTCTGAGGAGTGCTCGGCTGCCGGCTGAACCACGCCACGAACAGGGCGAGACCGAGCGCGGCCACATCGGTGAGCATGTGCCCGGCATCCGCGAGCAGCGCGATCGAATTCGACAGGATCCCGCCAATGACTTCGACGACCAGGAGGGCCGCCGTGAGCGCGAGCGCGATGCGCAGGCTCCCGACCGGCGCATCGCGCGCATGCGAGTGCCCAACGGCGTGATCGTGAGCGCCCCCGTGCTGGTGTCCGTCACCGGGATTGTGGTAAGTTGTATCCGTGCTCGGTCGGCTGCTCGCCATACTCCTGCTCGTGCTCCTCAACGCGTTCTTCGTTGGCGCCGAGTTCGCTCTTGTCCGCTCCAGACGGACGCGCCTGGAGGCGATGATTCGCAGCGGCGACCGAATCGCCCGCTTCGCTCTCCGCGCTGCCTCAAATATCTCCCTCATCCTCTCAGCCAGCCAGCTTGGGGTCACGCTGGCGAGCCTGGGACTCGGCTGGGTCGCTGAAGAGACGGTCGGCGAGATCTTTGTGGACCTGTTCAGCCATCTTCCGTTCGCGATCGAGATGTCGATGCGCCTGACGTTGGGCGCAACGCTGGCGCTGGTCGTCGTCACCTACCTGCACGTGGTGTTCGGAGAGCTGACACCGAAGGCCGCGGCGCTGAACCATCCCGAGGCGCTGGCCAAATGGCTCGCGCCACCCTTGCTCTTGTTTGCGTGGGCGACGACTCCCTTCACTTACGTCCTCAATAGATCGGCGCAGTTCATCCTGCGCTTGCTTGGACAGGAAAAAGCCGGCTCCGAGGAGGCCGTCCACTCGCCTGAGGAGATCAGGCTGCTGGTCGAGCAGTCCCAGGAAAGTGGACAGATGCAGGCGCGCGACGCCGATCTCATCGACGCGGTGTTCGAGTTCTCCGAGAAGAACGCCCGCGAGGTGATGACACCGCGAACCGAGCTGGTGGCCTTGCCCGTGGAAGCGACGCTCTCCGAGGTCCTGGCCGTCGTACAGGAATCCGGCTTGTCCCGTTATCCGGTGTTCGACGAGTCCATCGACAACATCATCGGGGTCGTGCTGGCAAAGGATCTGCTCAAGGTCCTCGCGCCGCGGACCAACCTGGACGCCTTCGATCTGCCATCGATCATGCGGCCGGTCCATGTCATCCCCGGCTCCCGCGCGGTCGAGGAAGTCCTCGCGGACTTCAAGCACCTCAAGGAGCACATGGCGGTGGTTCTCGATGAGTACGGTGGAACCGCCGGCGTCGTGACGATGGAGGATCTGCTCGAGGAGATCGTCGGTGAGATCCTGGACGAGTACGACACACCCGAGGACGCCGAAGCGCCGCTGCACACCCGCTCCGGGGAGACACTGGTGCCGGGGAGCACGCACATCGGCGAGCTGAACGAGCACTTCAGCCTCACCGTGCCCGTCGTCGACTATACAACAATAGGAGGTTACGTCTTCGGGGTGCTCGGCCGCCTCCCCATCGTTGGCGATCGTGTCATCGCCGGTGGAGCGATCTTTACGGTGCGCGAGATGGACGGACGAAGGATCGAGAGTTTGTCGGTCGATCTCCATACGCTGGGCGACCGCCGGACTGGCGAGCGCGAGGTGCAAACGACGCGCACAGAAGCGTAGCGGCAATCATGCTGGATGGGTCGGCCCGATCCTGGCCGGCGATGTCGAGCGCGGTGCCGTGATCCGGAGACGTGCGAGGAAATGGAAGTCCAAGCGTGATGTTCACCGCGCTTCCGAATGACGCCACTTTTATCGCCGTCATCCCGACATCGTGATAGGGCGCGATCACAGCGTCGAACTCGCCGCGCATCGCGCGCACAAAAACCGTGTCGGCCGGGAACGGTCCTTCGATTCCCGCCGCTCTCGCCGCTGGAGCGAGAAGGCTCACATCCTCCGCGCCGAACCTTCCGCCGTCGCCTCCGTGTGGATTGAGAGCGCACAGAGCGATACGCGGCTCGGCGATCCCGAACCACTGCCGCAATCCTTCACGGGTGATGCGAGCGACGTCGATTATCGAGTCGGCGCTCAGCTTCGCGATCACATCGCGGAGCGCAATGTGCGTCGTCGCGAGCACCACGCGAAGCTTATCTGAGGCGAGCATCATCGCCACCTGCGAGCCGGTCAGACTTCCCAGCATCTCGGTGTGGCCGGGAAAATCGTAGCCCCCCTCGTGCAGCGCGGCCTTGTCGATCGGAGCCGTCACGATGCCCTGAACGACGCCCGCGACGGCCAGCTCCACCGCCCGCTCTATCGCGAGACCACTCAGCCTACCGGCGAGCGCCGAACCCGACTCCGGCACCCATGCTCCCACCGACTCAGCGACCTGCGCCCCCGCTCCCTGAGGCCCAACGACCACAATGTCACAGCGCTCGCTGACCTGGGGGTCGGCGAGCGCTTTGGCGACGATCTCGGGACCAATTCCGCGGGGATCCCCCACGGTCATGGCAAGACGCACTTTCACTTCCTACATCCTGAGCGAGACGTAGGTCTGTCTGCGCAATTCATCGAGCAGTCCCCGGATCGATCTTTCGTCCGAGAGCTGCGTCCGGATCTGATCGCGGATTTCGGCCTGATCGTATTCTCCCGCCTCAGTCGCAGTGACCACTTGAATGACGGCGAACTTCGGCGCTCCGCGCGGATTCGCGAGCTGGAAGGGATTGGTGATGTCGTGCGGCTTGGCCCCCGTCAGCGCTGCCTGGTACGAGGCGGGCAGAGAATCACGGGCGAACGGCTGAAGCACGCCTTTCTCTTCGGTCGCATCGTGATGCTTGGCGACGAGCGAATCATACGAGACGCCCCGTCGCCACTGCGCAGCGACCGTGTCGGCTTCGACTTTCGCCGCGGCCACGTCGGCGGAGTCGATCGCGGCCGCGATCAGAATGTGGCGCGCTTTCACTTCGGCCGACTGCACCCGATCGACGCGGATGATGTGATATCCGAACGCCGTCTCGATCACCGGACTCACCTCGCCGGGCCGCAGCGCGAACATCATCGCCTCGAACTCGGGAACGAGACCGCTGCCGCGTCGATTCCAACCCAGGTCACCGCCCAGCTGTTTGGTACCGGGATCCATTGATTCGCGCTTGGCGATCTGCTCGAAGTCGCCGCCCTTCTTTATTTCGACGAGCAGTGAATCAGCGCGCCCCTTCGCTTTTGCCTTCGCCGCGGGCGACGGCTTCGGGGCCACGATGATCTGCCTGAAGGTCACGGTCGCGGGTCGCTTCTGCAGATCCGAGCGGCTACGCTCGAACGCTGCCGTCACTTCCTCTTCGCTTACGTTCACCGGTTTTGCCCGCTTCCGCAGCTCGGCGAACGCTTTCTGCTGCAGGTTCTGCCGGCGGTACTGCTCCATCAGCGACTTTCGATAGTCTTCCGGGCTGCCGAGCCCGGCGTTACGCAGCTCGGTACGATATTCCTCGTCCGACTTGAACTGCGAGCGGATGCTCTTGATCTGCCGATCTGCGGCGGCGGTGATGTCCGCGTCGGTCACCTCGAGCTTCAACTCTTTCGCCTTCTGCACGAGGATCTCTTCGTCCACGAGGTCGTTGAGCACGGTCTTGGCGAGCGCAGCCTGACCGGCAGAGTCGGCCGGGAGCTGCAGCCCTTGCGCTCGGCGCTGATTGATGGCGGTGAGCACATCGGTCCAGAGGACCGGCTGCTCCCCGACGATCGCAACGACGCGATCGATCGGCAGCGATGGTGGGACCGGACGCGTAGCGGTCGCCGGAACCTGCGCCCCGAGAGCAACGGGCGCGAAAGCCGCCACGATCAGCAGATGCTTCATCATCGAGAATCCTACCCCGGCCCGGAACCGTGGTTCACCGCCGCCCACAGGGAGAGAACTCTGCATGGAGCTCACTTCTTCACACTCGGCGGAGTAGATGATGGTGTGGTTGCCGGCGTGGCTGGATTGCCGAGCGGAACGGCCGTCGCCGGCTGCCTGGCGGTGCGAACCGAGTCGGCGGAGCTGCGAATCTTGGCGGCCTCCTCCACGCCTCGGTCGAATCCGGCGTCGTTGAAGGAGTATTTGTACTTCGAGCGCAGAATGTTGGAGAGTGGGGTGGGAACCGGGACGAATGGCGCCTGCTCCGAGACCATGCGGGTGAAGTAATCGTTGATGCGTTTGGCGGCGAGCTTCTCCCGGTCCCCCTCCGACTTGGCGCTGTCCTGGAGCGACGAGGGCGTGACGCCGAGCTGTGTCCACGCTGAGCCCACGGCGCTGGTGAAGCTCGTGTGGAGCTGAGTCAGCGCCGCCGAGTCGATCTGAATCTTGGCGCTGTCCGCCTGCTTCAGCACGAGCTCGTTATTCGCGAAACGGCGAATGAGCTGCGTGACCATCGAATCGGGCATCTGCTTGATCTGATCCAAAACCCGGGCGTTGGGCGGAAGAGTCTCGAGCCATCCGACGAGCCGGGCGGTGGTGAACTTTCCGGCCGTCGACGTCGCCAGAACGCTGTTGTCGCGCCGATACGCGTCGGGATCGTTGGCCAGCGCCTTTACTGTGGCGACGGCTCCCTTCTTCACCTCGATCTTGCCGTTCGCCTCCAGCTTGGCGAGGTAGGTGCTTTCCGCCACTGCGACGCTCCGTCCTTTGGAAGCGAGCAGAAGCTGGGTCCTCACCTGTTCGTAGGTCGGGCGCCGGATGATGTGGTAGCCATACGTTGTCGTGATCACGGGCGAGATCTCGCCGGGCTTGAGCGCGACGACCGCTTTCTCGAACTCCGGAACCATCGCCCCCTTGGGGAAGAGTCCGAGCGATCCGCCCTGCCGGGCTGACGCCTGATCCTGACTGTTTTTGCCGGCCAGATCGGCGAAGTTCGCCGGCGTCACCCTCGCGCGCAGGGCGTCTGCCTTCTTCCGGACGTCCGCCTTCTGCGCGTCCGTCATCCCCCGCGTAAGCAGGAGGATGTGATCCGCAGCCAGAATCTCTCCGTTCGCCCACTGGCGCTGCGCGGCTGCTGTGTCCTCGACACCCCAGCTCTTCGACACGATGTCGTACCACTTGCGCGCCTTCAGGTTGGCGATCGACGGCCACATCGCCTCATCGATCGCTTTGGGATCGGCGAGGGAGTCGTTGTGAGCCGCGGCCACGCCGAGCAGCTGATAGTCGGTCCACACGTTCGCGATCGACTTGGCGATGTCCTTCCTGATCGGTGCGCGCGATTTGCCGAGCAAGGCCGCCAACTGCGTGACCGTGAGCTCCGTGCTGCCGGCGCGGGCGACCCAGTCGGTGTGCGCGCTGAGAGCGTCCCTCAGGCCGGAGCAGGCCGAGAGTGTAAGTGCCGCGATCGCGGCAACTGCGAAAGTGCGTTTCATATTCCGTGGTGCGGGTTAACGTCGTCAGGCAGGGCGCAGCGTCGTCAATGCGCGGACAAGTCCATCGAGCATCTCGGCCCCTCCAAGTCGGGTGAGCTTGAGGGATAGCGGATGCGCGCGTCGCACTTCCGCCTGGAACTGTACCTCGTGGAACGCCGCCGAGATCCCCTTCATCCGAGGCACTGCGTGCTCGCGAAAGGTAATACGGGCCTCGTTTCCGCGCACCAGCACCGACTCGATGTCGGAGGCGCCACCCAACACCCGGAGCAGGGCGTTCGCGAAGAAAACTCGGGCGGGCTCGGGGAGCACTCCGAACCGGTCTCTGACTTCCTCCCGTAGCGCCTCGATCTCACCGATATCGGTCATGTGGGTGAGGCGACGGTAGATGTCGAGCTTTGCGTCCTGGGAGCTGATGTAGTCGTCGGGCAAATAAGAGGGCAAGTCCAGAGATATCTCCGACGGCTGCAGTTTCGGCGCGTCGTCGCCGCGCATCATCCGTTTGACGGTCTCGTCGAGCATGCGAAGGTACATGTCGAAGCCGACCGCTTGGACGAATCCCGACTGCTCGGGACCCAGGAGATTCCCTGCTCCGCGCAGCTCCAGATCCTTGAGTGCAATCTGGTAGCCGGCGCCGAGCTGGGTGTGGTGCTCGAGAATGGTCAGCCGGCGGTTTGCATCCTCGTCGATCGAATCGGGAACGAGCAGATAGCAGCTCGCCCTCCGGTGGGAGCGCCCGACGCGTCCACGAAGCTGATAGAGTTGGGCCAGGCCGAACGTGTCCGCCCGATTGACGAACATCGTATTGGCATTCGGGACATCGAGCCCCGACTCGACGATCATCGTGGAAACCAGGACATCGATCTCCCCGTCAACGAACTTCCGCATCACTTCTTCGAGGTCTCGCTCGCGCATCTGCCCGTGTCCGACTCCGATGCGCGCGCGCGGCACGACGTGACGGATGTGCTCGGCCATACCCTCGATGGTCTCGACCCGGTTGTGTACGAAGAACACCTGACCTCCGCGATCGAGCTCGCGGGAAATGCCCTCGTCGATCAGGCCGTCGTCCCACGGCTCCACGTAGGTAAGCACCGGCGACCGGTCGCGCGGCGGGGTCTGCATGAGGGTCATATCGCGCAGACCGGCGAGGGAGAGATGGAGCGTACGCGGTATGGGTGTCGCGGTGAGAGTTAGCACGTCGGTGTCGAGGCGGAGTCGCTTCAATCGTTCCTTGTGTTTGACACCGAAGCGATGCTCCTCGTCAACGACGATCAGTCCCAGCTCCGAGAACGCGACATCGGGGCTGAGGAGCCGGTGGGTGCCGATCACGACATCGATCGTCCCGGCCTTTAGCTCCTTCAGCACCTGGGCCTGTTCGCGTGTCGTCTGGAACCTGCTCATCGTGCGCACATTGACGGGAAAATCCGCCAGTCGGTCCCCGAAGGTCCGCGCGTGCTGATCCGCCAGGATGGTCGTCGGCACCAACACAACCACCTGCCGTCCTGATTGCACGGCTTTGAACGCTGCGCGTACCGCGATTTCGGTCTTACCGTAACCGACATCGCCGACGAGTAGACGATCCATTGGCCGTGGCCGCTCCATGTCGCCCTTGACGTCGGTGGTCGCCGTGCGCTGGTCGGGAGTGTCCTCGAACAGAAAGGACGACTCCAGCTGTCGCTGCCACACGGTATCGGGAAGGTGCGGCGTCCTCGTCGCGACTTTGCGACGCGCATAGAGATCGAGCAGCTCGACGGTCATCTCCTGGATCGCAGCGCGAGTCTTGTCTCGCTGCGACGCCCAGCGCTTGCCGCCAAGCGCGTGCAAACGCGGAGGCGGAGCATCCGCGCTGATGTCGGCCGCCGATCGGTACCGTTCGATCTGGTCGACCCGGTAAAGCGGCACATTGAGCCGGTCGCCGCCTTCGTACTCGATTACTGCTACTTCGACGGTGCTTTCGCGCACGAACATCTTCTCAATGCCGCGATAGATCCCGACCCCGTGCTCGAGGTGGACCACGAAATCACCCGGCTTGAGAGCGGTCAGGCTCTCGAGCGCAATCCCCGTGGCGTAGCGCCGTGCGCGGCGAAAGCGCCGCTCGCGGCGGAAGATCTCGTGATCGGTAAGGAGCCGATATCCATGGAAGTCACTCCCACGCGGTGGAAGCAGGAACCCACCATCCAGCACTCCGATCACCAGGCTCGCGGGCGAAACGCGATCGTCGTTGAGCAGCTCGTCAAGCCGCTCGGCCTGACCGGCGTTGTCGCAGAGGATCGTGGTGGGAATTCCGTCGGCGACGACCTGCTTCAACCGCCTGATGTCGCGCTGGATCTCCTCCGGCTCGCGGAACGGAAACACAATGCGCGCGTCATCGCCCGAAAGATCGATCGTCCCGAGCGCGTTCACTGCCGCGAGAGTCGTTTCCGGAGACTCGAAGAGCTCATCCCGGCTGGGTGTGTCTTCTCCCCTTCTCCGCGCGAGGTCGATGTGATGCTGCGCTTCCGTCCACGTTCTCTCCAGCTCGGGCTTCACATGGGTGCCGACGGGAACGACGAGCAGAGTGTCGGGCGGGAATAGCGCCCGGATGGAGGAGCGTTCCGGCTCTCCCTCGCCGATCGTGATCTGTCCGTCCACGGGCAGGATCAGCGCAACGTCGGCATCGCGCGTGGAGCGCTGAGTGAGAAGGTCGAAGTGCCGCAGCTCGGACACGTCATCGCCCCAGAATTCGAGGCGCACGGGCTCGGCCATCCCGAAGCTGTAGATGTCGAAGATCCCACCGCGCACGCTGAACTGCGCGACGTCTTCTACCATAGGAACGCGCTCGAAGCCGATCCGCTCTAGGTGCGCGGCGAGATCCTCCGGACGACGCGTATCGCCCTTGCGGAGCTCGAGGCGCGCCGCGGCCAGCGCGCGCGGGAGCTGGGTCCGTTCGAGCAGGGCGCGGCTGGTCGTCACGACGATCCGGAGGTCGCTGTGTCCGATTCTCTCCAGGGTCTCCACCCTCTCACCTGCTACTTCCGCGTGGGCTTCCGCTTCGCCGAAGCTCTCTCTTGGAGGATAGAATGCGACGCTTTCGGGCTCGACGAGCGTACTGAGATCGGCCAGCCAGCGCTCAGCGCTGGCGACGTCGTCGTTCAACACGACGAAGAAGCGATGCGTAAGACTCCTGGCGAGCGCGGCGAGGACTACCGCGTCGCTGGAGCCGTGAAGCCCACCAACGCCGAGGCGCGATGCCGGCGCCGGTATTTCTTCGAGGAGCTCGCTGAACTCTCCGAGCGATTCGACGATGGAGAGGGGTTGCGGGAGCGGCATGGCGCAAGGTAAAGCCCCTACTAACCTCCAGGTAGCGGCGGGGCGCCGCGGGAACCCCGTCTCGGGGTTTGACGCTGACTCTTGCTGTTACGATTGCAAGTAGCGAAATTGTATACAAACTAACGGAGGCTCCAAATGCGGACGAGGGAATTGGCATCAGCTGCAGGGTCGTCCGCATTGCTGTTGTTCTTGTTGGCGTCTGCTTCGGCGGCCCAGGAAAGAGCCCGGCAGCGGGCACCGATAATCCGCGTTTATTCCGAGAACGGTCCAGGCGTCGCTTCGAATTACGTGACGCCGGCCATCGATGTCTCCGAGGATTCGTACGTGTTCGCGGTAATGATGGACATCGACGGGCACATCCAGATCCTGCAGCCCGACTTCCCCGGGATTTCCGTGCGCGTCCGATCGCACAGGCAGCTCCGCCTCCCGAACTTCTTTGCCGGATTCAATGACCCCTACCAGGGCTCGCAGTACGGGATGGCCAGCTACAATAGTTACGCAGGTCTCGGAGATGACGCGCGCGGAACCGTAATTGCCCTCGCGTCTCGCGTACCGTTCAACCTGGAGCTGATCGAAGCGGACGGCGATTGGAATATCTCCGCGGTTCGCCGACTGATTGAGCGGCGCACCCCGGAGTCCGCTGCGCAATCACTGGCGCAGTACATCGGCGCGAAGGGCGAGCCGATCGGCCACGATTACTTCCGCTTCGCCGGCCAGCGCCAGAATTACTACGCCTACAACGGTTACAACGGCTACAACGACCTCGCTTATTGCGGATATGGTGGCTACGGCTACTCAGCGGGGGGCGCGTTCTATGGCGCGCAGGCATTCACTCGGGTCGCGCAGCTGCGCTCACTCGGCCTGCGGCCGTTTATCGTTGGCTACGACTCGTGCGGACTGCCGATCGTGGTCGTTGCTCCCTTCGCTCCGGGCGGAATGGTTCCTTTCCGGCCGCCGGTGCGGCCGTCTGGAGACACCACCGTGTTCCCAAAGTCGCATTTCCCTCAGGGCTTGGCGCGTCGCCCCAGTACCGATGACAGGACGCCGGTCGGAGTCTTTCCACTCCCACAACGCGGGGAGCTTCCGCAGCTGCGCGACGCCACGATCAGCGCTCCACGCGGACGTCGCGCGGAGCCGCGCGAGATACTGGAACAGTTCCGCTCGCAACCGGGAATAACCGCGCCCCCGGAAAGAGCCCGGATTCCGATCGAGCGCACCATTCCATCCCGAGCTGAGCCTGCGACAACAGCAACGCGACCAATTTTCAGACCCGATCCGATGGTGAGCGCACCATCCCAGCCCGCTCGGATGCCCGAAAGAATGAGAGAGCCGGCACCGGCGCCCGTCGTGCACGAGCGGCCGCCGGTACAGTCGTCGCCACCGCCTCCGTCATCGCCGCCTCCGCGGATGGATCCGGCGCCCCGGGCGGAGACGCCGACAACCCCACCGCCGCGACGTTGACGGAGTTGCGAGACGAGATCGAGTGAGAGGGCCGCGACCAGCGGCCCTTTTTACATCCCGCTTTCCGCTTCCCGTTGCCCGCTACCCGTACCCGTTACCCGCTTCCCGCTTCCCGCTTCCCTTTATCTACGCCGTCAGGGGGAAGCGGTGCGATTGACGGTTATATTTGAATGCCCCTCCGCATTCCCGCAGAAAATCAAAAAGGACCCCCAATTTGAAGCTCGAGCGCATCCGCAACTTCTGCATCGTAGCGCACATCGACCACGGCAAATCGACCCTCGCCGACAGGCTGATCGAGGCAACCGGGATGTTGCAGAAGCGCGAGATGAAGGCTCAGGTTCTCGACACGCTCGACCTCGAGCGGGAGCGGGGCATCACCATCAAGCTGAACGCCGTCCGAATGACCTACGCGGCCCGGGATGGTCAGGACTACGAGCTCAATCTCATCGATACGCCGGGACACGTGGATTTCACCTACGAAGTGTCGCGATCTTTGGCTGCTTGCGAGGGAGCGATTCTGGTCGTCGACGCCTCCCAGGGAATCCAGGCGCAGACGCTGTCCAATTTGTTCCTCGCCATGGATGCTGGTCTCGAGATCATCCCCATTCTCAACAAGATCGACTTGCCGAGCGCCGAGCCGGAGCGGCGCAAGCAGGAGGTCCACGATCTGCTGGGTGTGGATCCCGATGAGATTCTCATGGTCAGCGCGAAGGAGGGCATCGGAATCTCCGAGCTGCTGGAGGAGATCGTACGAAAGGTGCCACCTCCCGAAGGGAGCGAGAACGCGCCACTGCGTGCGCTGATCTACGACTCCTACTACGATCGCTATCGCGGCGCGATCCCGAGCGTGCGCGTCGTCGACGGTGTGATAAAAAAGGGTACCCACATCACCTTCGGTACCAGCGAATCGGTGTACGAGGTAGACGAGGTCGGGTTCAACCAGCTTCGAGAAGTTCCGACCGATCAGCTCGGGCCGGGCGAGGTCGGATACGTCGTTGCAAGTGTCCGTTCCGTAAGCGAGACGCGCGCCGGCGATACTATCTTCGACGCGGAAAACCACGCGACCGAGCCGCTGCCGGGTTATCAGGCGGTCCGATCGTTCGTCTTTGCCGGTCTTTATCCGACCGACACTACGCAGTACGAGACGCTCCGCGATGCGCTCGAGAAGCTCAAGCTGAACGATGCCTCTCTCAACTATGAGCCTGAAACATCGACCGCTCTCGGATTTGGCTTTCGCGCGGGGTTTCTCGGTCTGCTTCACATGGAGATCGTCCAGGAGCGGCTCACCCGTGAGTTCGATCTCGAGCTTGTCACGACGGTGCCGAGCGTTGAATACAAGGTGTACCTGACCGACGGCACGATGAAGCTGATCGAGAATCCGTCGCTGATGCCGGCCAGCCAGGTTGTGGGCTACATCGAGGAGCCGTACGTGAAAGCCCGCATCATGATGCCCGCCGAATACATTGGGCCGATCATGACGCTCGGTACGGACCGGCGGGGTGTCTACAAGAACATGACCTATCTCGACACCCAGCGGGTCGAGCTCGATTGGGAATTCCCTCTCGGAGAGATAATCCTCGATTTCTTCGACAAGCTCAAGACCGTGAGCCGCGGCTATGCGTCGCTCGACTACGAAATGCTCGAGTACCGGCGAAGCGATCTGGTGAAGCTGGACATGCTGATCAACGGCGACCCCGTCGACGCGTTCAGCGTCATCATCCACGAGGACAAGGCGTACGAGTGGGGACGGAAGATCGCCGACAAGCTGAAGGAGCTGATTCCGCGCCAGCTTTTCGAGGTCGCCATTCAGGCCGCGATCGGAAACAAGATCATCGCGCGCACCAGTGTGAAGCCGCTGCGCAAGGACGTGCTCGCCAAATGCTACGGCGGCGACATCTCGCGCAAGCGCAAGCTGCTCGAGAAGCAGAAAGAGGGAAAGAAGCGCATGAAGCAGGTCGGCTCGGTCGAGATTCCGCAGGAAGCGTTTCTTGCCGTCCTCCAGGTGGATTAGAACGAATGGACTTCGGCTCGGGGGAGACTGATTGACCGGATCGCTGGTTATTCAGACGAGCTTTCTCGGCGACGTCATTCTCACGACGCCGCTCATCGCGGAGCTCGCGAAGCGCGGTCCGGTCGACGTGCTGGCCACGCCTGGCGGTGCGGCGGCTCTGGCCAACAACCCGCACATCCGCTCCGTCATCCCGTACGACAAGCGCGGCACCTACGGTTCGGCTCTTGGACTGTGGCAGACCATCCGTGAGATCCGCGCCCGGCGTCCCTATGACGCTGCCTACCTCGCGCAGGGCTCTTTCCGCAGCGGCCTCATCGCCATGATGACTGGAGCAAGGGAGAGAATTGGATTCGACAGCTCCACCGGCAGGGTGTTGTACACGACCCGGATCCCATATCGACCGGACCGTCACCACGTCGAGCGGTTGTGGTCGCTGTCGATGTCGGAGTGCACTGATCCACCGAGTCGCAGCCAGATCCGTCCGCGCCTTTACCCGTCGGACGAGGAGCGCGGCAGAGTCGACACGCTGCTGCGCCAGAGCGGAAGCACCGACGAGCCTTTCGTCGCGCTCGCTCCCGGGAGCGCGTGGGGAACCAAGCGCTGGCCATACTATCCTGATCTGGCGAAGCGGCTGGGCGAAGACTATCGAATCGCCATCATTGGATCCAACGTTGATTCGGCGGTCGCGACCGAGATTACCGATGCACTGCCGCCAGACCGCACGATCAGCGGAATCGGTTTACCGTTGCTGGTTTCAGCGGAGCTGATTGGTCGTGCGCGGGCCATCATAACGAATGACTCGGCGCCGCAGCATCTTGCATCGGCGATGGGCACGCCAACTCTGACTATCTTCGGTCCGACGGTACCGGAATTCGGATTCGGTCCGCTCGCCGAGCGACACGTCGTTGCTGGTCATGAGAGCCTGTCGTGCCGTCCGTGCGATCGCCATGGCCCGCGAAGCTGTCCACTCGGTCACTGGCGCTGCATGCGCGAGCTGACCCCGGATTACATATCGAGCTTGTTGATCGAAGTCCTCAACCCGGCGGTACCCGTATGAGCGTGAAGGAGCGTTACATAGTCGGAGTCGACCTCGGCGGCACCAACATCGTCGCCGGCGCGATGCCACTCGACGGCAGCCGCGAGATCGCCATGCGCACGACACCCACGCTCGCCGAAGGCGGCGCTGGCAGTGTCGTCGACCGGATCGTGGACATGATCGACCTGGTCATCGCGCAGACGATGAAGGAGACGGGCGCGGAGCGATCGGACTTCCTCGGCGTGGGCATCGGGTCGCCAGGCCCGCTCGACCGCGAGAAGGGCATCGTCATCGTCACTCCGAATCTGGGGTGGAAGAACTTTCCGCTCCGCGACGAGATAGCGAAGCGCGTCAAGCTCGAGGCAACTCTCGACAACGATGCGAATTGCGCGACACTCGGAGAGTTCTGGTGTGGAGCCGCGGTTGGAGGTCGGAACGTGATCGGGATGACGCTCGGCACCGGAATCGGCGGCGGTCTGATTCTCGAGGGCAAGCTCTATCACGGCGCGTCGGACGTCGCCGGGGAAATCGGGCACACGACGATCGATTCCACCGGCCGCCGCTGCAAATGCGGCAACTACGGCTGCCTCGAAGCCTACGCCTCCGGCCCCGCGATCGCGGAACGCGCGAGAGAGGCGCTCCGTGGAGACGAGGGCGAGTCCATTCTCCTCGGCATGGTGGACGGCGATCCGAAGAAGATTACGGCACAAACCATTTACGAGGCGTCCAAGAGGGGCGATACCATCGCCAGAGAAGTTGTTCGCGAGACGGCGCGGTTCCTCGGCGCCGGAGTCTCCAACCTGTTGAACATCTTCAATCCCGACGTTGTCGTTCTCGCCGGTGGCGTCACGCAGGCTGGAGACGCGCTATTCCGTCCGCTGCGCGCCGAAGTGAAGCGGCGCGCATTCAAGCCGGCCGTTGAAGCCTGCCGCATCGTTCCGGGAGCACTTCCCCTCTCCGCCGGCGTCGTCGGCGCTATCGCCACGTTCAAAATGCAAACGCTGGGCGAGCTCTGAGATGATGATGAGAACAAGGATTTGATGGCGCGGAAACGACGCGTCGGCGTTATGGGCAGCTTCGTCTGGGACGTGATCCACGGACGGGACCCGAGAGACGCGCCCGTCGAGGAATGGGGAGGGATCACTTACACGCTCGGCGCGCTCGACGCAGCGCTGCCGACAGATTGGGAGTTCGTTCCGATCCTGAAGGTCGGCAGCGACCTGGCGCAGTCCGCCCGGGAATTCGTCGCCGCGCTCGACCGCGCCGCACCGGACGCGGCTCCCATCGAGGTGCCATACCAGAACAACCGCGTCGCGTTGCACTACCTGAGCGATGAGCGGCGCTGCGAGCGACTGAGCGGTGGCGTGCCCGGCTGGAATTGGCTCGGGCTGAAACCGCTGCTGTCCAACCTCGACGCACTCTACATCAATCTCATCAGCGGATTCGAGCTCGACCTGGAGACTGCGCAGCTCATTCGGCAGCATTTTCGCGGACCGATCTACTGCGATCTGCACTCGCTGCTCCTCGCGGTGCAACCCGATGGAATGAGAACCCTGCAGCCGCTGCCAAATCCGGGAGCGTGGTGCCGGTGCTTCGACTTCATCCAGGTGAACGAAGACGAGATGGGAATGATGGCTAGCGACCCGATGGCCCTCGCTGCCATCGCATTTGCAGAGGGAGTTTCCTCGATAGCGATTACGCTCGGCAGTCGTGGCGTCGTCTACTTCGCGGCTCCCGGCTTCGATCGAATCTCCGACGTGCGCCGCCCCACGCTGGCCGCGAGTTCCGGCGCTATCCGCACTGCGCGAGTACCGGCCAAGATCCGGCGACATGCGGGGCCGGGAGATCCGATTGGATGCGGCGATGTGTGGGGCGCAACCTATTTCTCCCGATTGCTCGCGGGTGATAAGTTAGACCCGGCGATCGACCGCGCTTTGGAGGCGGCCGCCCGTAACGTGGACCATCGCGGCGCTACCGGTCTGGCGGACTACCTGCGCGGGGAGCTCAGCATTAAGTGACCACGATCATAAATGTCCCCCATTCGCTCGAGGACAAGTCCTTCGAGCTGGTGCTGGATCAGGTGGCGCCGTTGCCGCTCGACGAGAAGATCATCGTCGACACGAGACACGCGCGATGGGCGTCGCCATACGGACTGACGGCGCTGCTGGCTCTGGCGCAGTCCAGGGTCGAGCGGCCCGTTCTCTACGTGCCGGAGGCGGAAAACGTCAGCAGCTACTGGTCGCGGATGGATTTCTTCAAGCATGCTGCCGAGCTCTACGAGCTGCAGGGTCGGGTGAAGAGCACGAAGGCGGCGGAGACAAGCGTGCTTCTTGAAGTGACATCGATCTCCAAGAGCGATGACGTTCACGGCGTGGTGGACAAGATTCAGCAGCGTGCGCAGGAGGCTCTCGTCAAGAATCTGAATCTCGACGCCAAGATCACGATGCGCTTCACGATGGCGCTCTCGGAGGTCTGCCAGAACATCGTCGAGCACGCGGGCCGCGGGGGCTGGGTTGCCGTGCAGACTTATACCTGGCGCGTTCGACTCGGTGGCCGGAAGGTTGTGGTCATCGCTGTCGCGGATCCCGGGATCGGGTTCAGGGAATCGCTGGAGTCGGCGCCCGGATTCCAGCGGAAGGAACGCTGGGACGACGGTCAGGCCCTCGAGGAGACTGTGATGCGCGGCGCATCCCGGTTCAGGGATCCCGGCCGAGGTCAAGGGCTTGCCGGAGTGAGGCGTTTTGTTGGAAACTGGGATGGGAAACTTTCGATTCG
>JALYKQ010000055.1 GCA_030774675.1 Gemmatimonadota bacterium
ATGCATCCACGTCCTGCTGCGCCGATCCTGGCGGGAGCGTGTGCCACGCGATGTCAAGCAGCGACGCGGCGAGGTACTCCGTGGTCGCGAAACCCTGATTGAATGTCTTCGCCTTCTTGACCTTGTCTACAAGAGACTGCGGCATCAGCTCACCGGTCTGATAGTGCTTCGCATAATTCGCGAACACTTTCGGATCGAGCGCCCAGTGCTCGTTGAACTGCGACGGGAACTCGACGAAGTCACGCGGCACGCTTGTCCCCGAGAGTGTCGGGTACTGGACGTTCGAGAACATCCCGTGGAGCGCGTGTCCGAACTCGTGAAACATCGTCGTCACATCGCTGAATGTCAGCAGCGCCGGCTGTCCCGGCGCGGGCTTGGTGAAATTGGCGACGTTGAATATTACCGGCTTCGTTCCAATCAGCCGCGACTGGTCGACGAAGCTGTCCATCCATGCACCGCCGCTCTTGTTGTCGCGCTTGAAATAATCCGCGTAGAAGAGTGCCATTGACTTACCATCGGCGTCGAATACCTCGAAGACACGGGCGTCCGGATGATACACGGGGATGTCCTTTCGCTCCTTGAACGTCAGTCCGTAGAGCTGATTGGCGGCGAAGAAGACTCCGTCACGCAGCACCCGGTCGAGGTCGAAGTAGGGCTTGAGCTGAGATTCGTCGAGAGCGTACTGCGCTTTCCGCACCTGTTCCGAGTAGTATTGCCAGTCCCACGGCGCGAGCTTGAACCCGCCGTTCTGACTGTCGATGAGCGTCTGCATCTGGGCCGCTTCGGAACGAGCCCTGGCGGTTGCGGCGGGAACCAGGTCAGTCAGCAGTTTGGTAGCGGCTTCCGACGTCTTGGCCATCTGGTTGTCGAGCGAATACGCCGAGTACGTCGGGAAGCCGAGCAATTTGGCGCGGTCGGCGCGGAGCTGGGCGAGGCGCTTGACGATGTCGCGGGTGTCGGTCGAGTCACCGTGTTCAGCGCGCGTGGTAGACGCGATGAACAGCCGCTCACGCACTGCACGGTTTTTCAGCGATGCCTGAGCCGGATGCTGCGTCGTGTTCTGGAGCGGGATCACCCACTTGCCCGTGAGGCTACGCGACTTGGCTGCCTCCACCGCGGCGGCGATCTCGCCGTCGCTCAGTCCATCGAGCTGCGCCGGACTATCCACAACGAGAGCGCCGGCCTTGGTACCCGCGAGCAGCCTGTTCTGGAAATCGGTGGAGAGCTTCGATTCCTCCTGATTGAGTGCCCGGAGCCGGGTCTTGTCCGCTTCGGCAAGCTGCGCGCCGGCGCGAATGAAGTTCTTGTAGTACAGCTCGACGAGGAACTTCTGCTCGGGGGTAAGGCCGAGTGCATCCCGGCGATCGTAGATGCTCTTGGCGCGCTGGAAGAGCGCACCGTTGAGGTAGATCGCGTCACTGTGGGCGGCCAGCTTCGGGGCGACCAGTTCCTGTATGTGCTGGAGGGTGTCGTCGGTGTTAGCTCCCGTCACCGCGTTGAACACCTTCGCAACGCGCGTCAGCAGGGCGCCCGAGCGCTCCATCGGAACGACCGTGTTTTCGAAGGTTGGCGAGGCGGTCTGGTTGGCGATGGCTTCCATCTCCGAGATCTGCTGCCGCATCCCCGCTTCGAGTGCCGGCTGGTAATCGGCGTCCTTGATTCTGTCAAAAGGGGGCGCTTGGTATTGGAGCGTGCTCGCGGTGTAGAACGGGTTCGACGCCGAGAACGCCGAGATCGCCGAGATCGCGGCGGGAGTTCCCGCAGTTGACGTCGTGACCGGCTGGTGAGCAGTGGCGCAGGCGGCGAGAGCAAGGCCGGCGGCTGCGATCGATAACGACCTGATACTTGGCATCTTGGAATATCCTTGAGATGGTATGTCGCGATCGGCGCACGGGCCGACGCTGACGGGACCAGTTGCATGACCCGTGTAACTCCCTCCGGGTTGCCAAAAGTAACAGGTTAGTCCTGTAGTTATTACCTCGCGTACGCCGACAGGTTCACGCCGGATGAAATTGCGAACTCCGTCTGGCACTGTCTCCCGCCGGCGCCCATCTTGTTTCGCTGGTAAAGTCTTCGACCCGCGCCCGCACGGCCGGAACGTTCGGGCACTCGTCGCGTGTTTGTCATGTGCCACGCATCGCGCCCAATGACGGAAACGCTCGAAAGGATCGCTGCCGCGCTTTCTGACCGCTACCGTATCGAGCGTGAGCTCGGCTCGGGCGGAATGGCGACTGTATATCTCGCCGAGGACCTCAGGCACCATCGCAAGGTCGCGGTCAAAGTCCTTCGTCCGGAGCTTGCCGCGGTAATAGGCGCCGAGCGATTCCTCGCCGAGATCAATACGACAGCGGCGCTCCAGCATCCGCACATCCTTCCGCTGTTCGACTCGGGAGAGGCCGGGACATTCCTCTTTTATGTGATGCCGTACGTTGAAGGGGAATCGTTGCGTGACCGGCTGCGCCGGGAAAAACAGCTCCCTGTCAGGGATGCTATTCGCATTGCAACCGAGGTTTCAAGCGCGCTCGACTACGCGCACCGGCACGGCGTGATCCATCGCGATATCAAGCCCGAGAACATCCTCCTTCACGATGG
>JALYKQ010000056.1 GCA_030774675.1 Gemmatimonadota bacterium
CCCACCACCGCCGGCAACGCGCCGGCAACCCATGTGATCGCAGCGGCAATGCCTGCCTGCTGCTTCGTAATCTTCCCTACCACGTGTAAACCGATCGCCAGTAACACCGTCACCCAGATCGTGAACAGATCGACCCTGCTCGCCAGCGCAATCATCACCGGTGACCCATCCGGATCCATGAAGCGCGCCAGGCTGAACCCGACTGCGTTCATCGAGTTGAGCCTCTCGGGACTCATCACAAGCCCCTGCGCGGCGTTGGTCAGGATCTGGACCAGGCGCGGAACCTCCGAGTAGGTCGCGATCATAATGGCGGCGGCGGCCGATTCCTTCGCATCGAACAGCTTTCCCACCAGCCACAGCACGACGCCGGTCCCGAGAATGCTGAGCGTGATGCCGATCGCGAAGAAGAGCGGCGAGAGGGTCTCGAAGAACCCGCGCCCCGATGAAAGCTGCTCGGCCGTCAGGTTCGGATTTTTGCGCATCATCTCCGCGCTTCGCCTTGCAAATTCGGCGTCCATGAGCGGCTGCGTCGCGTTCTTCGTGAGGAAAAAGAGGACCGTCCCCACCAGCACGAGGAAGACAAGTGGCTTGCCGAATTGTCCGTCACTTCGCCGCGCAAAGACCGACGATGGGGCGTAGAAGATGTCTACGAAATCTTCCCACAAGCCGGCCCGCCCCGGCTCTTCATCCCTGACTGCTCCGGCGTCACTCCCCATTGGCTCATCCTGTGGAAGAAGACTCGAGCTCGAGGCAATTATGCTAATGACCGGCTCTAGCCGCCACCGTCTGCGATGCAGGCGGCGCGTACCGCTCGACGTCCGTGATCAGTCGCGCGCCATGCTGATACGTAAAGTAGGCATACGCCCATTCGAACAACACGCTGAGGCGGTTTCGGAAACCCACCAGATACATGATGTGGACGAACAACCAGAAGAACCACGCAAACCGGCCCGCAAACCTGATCCAGCCCAGATCCGCTATCGCTCGCGATCTGCCGATCGTCGCTAGATCTCCCTTGTTCCGGTAGCGAAAGTTCTTCCGCGGCTGGCGACGCAGGTCGCGAACGATGTTCTTGCCCGCCGAGGATCCTTCCTGAATCGCCGCTGGCCCTACACCCGGAACCTGCCTCCCATCCTGAAGCAGCGCCGTGAGATCGCCGACGACAAAAATCTCGGGATGAGCGGGTACGGACAGGTCAGGGCCGACCTGAATTCTGCCCGCCCGATCCAGTGGAGCATCGAGAAATCTCCCGATCGGTGAAGCGTTGTTCCCAGCCGCCCAGAATGCAGTTCTCGCGCGGATTTTCTCGTCTCCGATACGAACCCCGTCAGGCCCGACTCCGGTAACAGCAGCGCTCACTAGCACTTCGACGCCGAGATCCTTCAGATCCCGAGTTGCACGCGCTGCCAGGTCTTCCGGAAATGTTGGCAGAATACGCGGCCCAGCTTCGACCAGCACTACCCTCGTTTTGGTCGCATCGATTCTCCTGAAATCCGGAGCGAGCGTTTTTTTTGCGATGAATGGGAGCGCGCCCGCCAGCTCGACTCCCGTCGGCCCTCCGCCCACTATCACAAAGGTCAGATATTCCTCGCGCTCACCCTCGTCATCAGATTTTTCTGCGAGCTCAAATGCGAGCAGGAAGCGCCGCCGTATCTCGGTAGCGTCCTCGATCGCCTTGAGTCCAGGCGCGTACGGCTCCCATTCATCGTGCCCGAAGTAGGCGTGCCTGGAGCCCGTTGCCACGATCAGATAGTCGTATGGGATTTCGCGCAGCTGCTCATCAACCCGAACGACGCGCCTCGCAGGATCGATCTCCCGTACTTCCGCCATCAGCACTTCAGTGTTCTTGTGCCGCCGCAGAATCCACCGGATCGGTGCGGTGATCTCGCTCGGCGCCAGCGCCGCCGTCGCAACCTGATAAAGAAGTGGCTGAAAGGTGAAATGATTGGTCCGGTCAATCAGCGTGATATCAGCGTTGGCGCGCTTGAGCGCCTTCGCCGCGGTTATCCCGCCGAATCCACCGCCGATGATTACGACCCGCGGACGAGTCGGTGCGTCAGGCAAGTCTCTCCTCGAACGATCTGGCGGCGAGCGTCATCAGAAGCACCAAAAATATCAACAGCACACTGTACGCTGCAGCGGTTCCGAAGGCCAGAGCGCGGAGCTGAGCCAGGATCTCCATTGAGATCGGGCGATTGGCGTGGGTGTAAAGCACGACACTCGCCACGAACTCACCCACCGCCGTAACCGCTGCGAGCAAGCCGCCTGCGACCAATCCGGGGCGCGCTGCCGGCAGAATCACGCGCCGCATCGTCAATAGCCACGAAGCGCCGAGTCCGCGCGCTGCGTCCTCGAGCGAGCCGTCCATCTGCCGCAACGACGACTCCACTGCGGATGCAACGAGCGGGATGTCACGTATGAAATAGGCCAAAGGCAAAATCCAGAATGTGCCGACCATCAGAATGCGCGCACTCAGCAGATCATTCCGGTTGAAGGTCGCGGCGAGACCGAGCGCAATCGCGGTCGCTGGAATCGCCCACGGGAGAGCGACGAGAAGCTCGAGCAGCCCCCTTCCCTTGAACTGGCGGAACACGATGAGATACGCGGCGAGAAAACAAACGACGAGATTAGCCGCCGTCGCGATCAGGGCCATCGACACGCTATTCGTGATCGGCCGCCACAACTCACTCTCCGAGAAGAGGCGCCGGTAGTTCTCGAAGGTGTATTCGGGTGGCAGCACCTGCGTGGTCCAGGCTCCATCACGCGCAAAAGAAACCAAGACGACCATCAGGTGCGGAAGCACGAGCGCCACGACCACCAGCGCTGACAGAATGGTGGTCAGCAGCTGAATGCGTCCGGAGCGAATGGTCCGCCGAGCTCGTCCACCTTTGCTGGCGAGAGTGTATTTCCGCTTTCTGTCGAGCCACCGGAAGAGCGCAAGTCCGGCAACCGCGCTCAAGGCCAGTACCGTCGTCTCGACATAAGCGAGCCCCATTGCCCCGTTCGTCTTCGAGGCAAGAATCTGCGTCGAGAGCACCCGCAGCCCTCCGCCGAACACGTATGGCGCCGAGAACGATCCCAGCGCATTCATGAAAACGAGCAGCGCTGATCCGGCGACCGCCGGCATCAGCAGCGGCAGCGTCACCCGCCTGAGTCTCTGCCAAGTGCTCGCGCCGAGGCCAGAAGCAGCTTCGTCAAGAGTAGCGTCGAACCGCTCCAATCCCGCGGAGACGAACAGAAAGACATACACATACATCGTGTACGCGTGGACGAACACGATCGCGCCCACACCTTTGAGCCTCCACGGCGCTTCCGGCATTCCGAGAATGCGCTGCACCACCCGCGTCACGAGCCCGCTCTCGCCGTAGAGAAACAGAAACGCGATCACGCCGACGAGCGGGGGCAATGCGGCAGGAAGGGTCGCGACCGCGCGCAGCAGACGCCGCCCCGGAAACTCGAACCTCCCCAGCAGAAATGCGAGGGGCACCCCGATCGCGAGTGACGCAAACACCGATGCCACTGATATGACGATGCTCGTGCGCAGTGCCTCCCGATCCGCCGGACTCGCGGCAAACTCACGCCAGTGCCCCAGGCCGTTCTCGAAGCTTCCGGCGATGACGGCAGCGTTGGGATACACGACCGACCAGAGCAGCAACAGAATGACCGGCAGCGCTATGAGCCAGCTCTGTCGCTGAAGGGCCGCTTTCATCCAGGCACGATCGGAAAAGGTCCAGCCAGCGGCGTCACGGCTACGGTCTCGTCCTCACGAGTCTCTCCGGATGTCGACTCGACATCCACGGTCACGTCGTCAGCCAACCGCACACGATACACGACAAGTCCACCGGCGAAGCGCCGGTTGGTTACGCGTCCCAGCCAGCCGGAGCCACCACTCTCTCTCGAGAGCTGCAACGCGTCGGGCCGCATCACGACGTGCGCGTCCTCAAATCGAGCCGCTGCGCCCTGCGGTCGAGCAACGTTGAGCTCCCGAGTAACGCTCCCGATCGTCACCAACGCACTCTTGCCCTTATCGACCGCGGGCACGATCGCGCCCCGTCCAATGAATGCGGCGACCTCCCGCGAACCTGGTGCGTGATACAGCTCCTCCGGGGTTCCGCACTGCAGCAGCTTGCCTTTCTTGAGAAGCGCAATGCGATCCGCAATCGCGAAGGCGTCCTCCTGATCGTGGGTCACGAACAGGGCAGGCACGCCAACTCGTCTGAGCATCGCCCGCAGGTCGTCCCGCATCGCCTGGCGCAAAGTGGGGTCGAGATTCGAGAGGGGCTCGTCGAGCAGCAGTGCGCGCGGCTCGATCACCAGCGCGCGCGCGAGAGCAACACGCTGCTGCTCACCGCCCGAAAGAGATTGAATCGCCCGACTTCCTGCATCTTCGAGCCCCACGCTTGCCAGCGCCGCACGCGCCTTCGCCAGCCGTTCAGCCTTGCCAACTCCGCGGGCCTCGAGGCCGAATGCCACGTTCTCCTCGACTGGCATGTGAGGGAACAGCGCGTAGTGCTGAAACACCATTCCGAATCCGCGGCGCTCGGGAGGTACCCGCGTGAGATCCGCGCCACCGAGTGTGACCGTGCCGGAATCGGGTGACTCGTAGCCCGCGGCGATCCGAAGCGTAGTCGTCTTGCCCGACCCCGATGCACCCACGATCGCCAGCAGCTCACCGGGCCCCACTTCTACAGAAACCTTGTCGACTGCGGTGTAATCGCCGAAGCGGCGCGTCACGCCGTTGAGGGACAGCGCTCCACTACCCGATGTCCCGCTTCGCGCCTCCGGCGCGGCCGTCACTGTCGCTGTCCGCGGTTCCTGATGTTCGCGTCCCAGTACTTCATCCACTCGTCCAGGTGTGCCGCCATCACATCGCGATCGACCGGCATTGGCTTGATCTTGGCCATCGCATCGCGGATCCACGAAGGAAGCTTCGACACCGGAATATCCTTGCGGGCGGGAATCCGGAGGAATGAATCGGCGGCTGCAATCATCGCCTCGGGTGTCGTCACGTACTCGTAGTACTCCGCCGCTTCCTTCTGATGCCTGCTGCCACGCACGATTGCGATTCCATCCACCAGCAGCGGGGTACCGCTCGTGGGAATGACGTACTTGATCGGGATGCGAGTGCGCTGTTCGAGCGTCGCGAAGTCGGGCATGTCCCACATGGTGACGACGCCTTCCTGCCGGCCAAGCTTCTGGTAGAGGAGTGTCGGGTTCAAAACATAATCCCGCGTATTCGCATCCAGCTTCCGAAGCCAGTCATAGCCTGCGTCCGGCTTGCCCGTTTGCGCAATCGATCGGGCCATGATCGCGCCAAAAATTGCCCGCATCGTTCCCGATGCGATCGGATCGCGAATGACGATCTTCCCCTTCCACTTGGGATCCAGAAGATCGTCCCAGTCCTTCGGCGCGTCGGCGTCCTTCACCGCCTCGCGGTTGTAGCCGATTACTTCTGGAGTCAGGTACGTCCCGTACCAGTTGTCGCGCGCGTCGTGACCGTCCGGGTCGATCGCGGTCGCCCAGGTCGGTTTATACGGTTGCAGCAGGTTTTCCTTCGTCGCTCTGTCGAAGGCCTCCGCCGGCGCGCCAAACCAGACATCCGCCTGCGGATTGGGCTTCTCGGCCCTTACCCGCTCCAGAACCTCCTGCGATCCCATGTCGACCCACTGCACGTCGATTTCGGGATGCGCTTTCTCGAAACCCTTCTCGAAGTACTCTAGGAGCTCCTTTCCGTGCGGCGAGTATACGATCAGCACCTTGCGGCCATCCGAGCTGCACCCCGCAACTGCAAGGACACCAGCTGTGACCAGACGCCAAGCTCGTCTCATCGGATGGTGTTACCGCCCAGGAGGTTGGCAAAGATGCGCGCGCCGCCTGAAACGCCGGCCGGCAGCTGCCTGAACAGTGCGAGCGGAACGTAGATGTAGCTACCGCGTCCATATGGCGCTGCGAGAATCGCGGCACGATTCGGCTGCTCACCAGGATCATTCATCGCCAGCATTGTCCGATAATGCGAATCGAAAGATGAAGGCATGTACGATGCTCGCTCCTGCACCCACCCGTTGAAATCATCCTGGGTGATCTTGTTCGGAGAATTGAGTAGCGGCGATTGTGGATCCGTGAACGTCACCGGCGCATTTTCGTCCGTCACGCGCTCGGCGCGCTGTTGCAGCGTCATCGGATAAGGCATGACCCCCGATCGCTGCATCTCGGCCTGTCCGTACTGCACCACGAGTCTCCCACCGTTGCGAACGTACGCCAGCAGGTAGTCGTTGTTGTCCTGAAGCGTTGCACTCGCCTGATATGCCCGCGGTCCGACTACGATCGCTGTAAATCGACTGAGATCCGTTTGCGGAACGTTATCGGCATCGACGATCGTGAGCGGAACGCCGAGCTGCTGCAGCACGGGCGCGACGTTGTCCCCCACTCCAGGGATATAAGCCACCTTTAGCTTGGTTGGCAGCGCGACATCTACTGCGTTGATCACGAGTGTCGACGGCCGGTACATCCGTTGTGGATTGATGTGAGAATACTCGATCGGGATGTAGCCGGTTCGATAAGCTTGGCCCTTTGCGGTTGCTACCGCCGCAATCTCGTGAGTGCCGCGGGGCAGCGCTCCTCTAACCTTGAACGTGACGGTCCGTGTGGCTCCGGGTGCCATCACTATAGTCCGTGCCAGCGAATCTGCCGCCAGGCCACGCGGCAGCGAGATCGTGACGGTCACCGGCGTCGAATCGCTCAGCGCTGAGCGCACGGTTGCCTTCAGCAACTGATTGAATGGCCCATTCGCTCTCGCCATCGTTACAGCCTGGTCGAGAGTGATGGAAACTTCGGGCGCAACGATCAGCGGACGCTGGACATCTCCACGCACCCGATCGACATAATGGAAGACAATCGGCGCACTCAGGTAAAGCAGACCCGTCGCGCTCGAGCTGACTTGAATGTGCGCGCCGCGACGCAGCTCCAGCTCATCCTCCGAGATTCCGGAGATTTTCGGTGAAAACAGGTCACCGTTTCGGGGAGTGGACAGCCACCAGGGCTGCGATATCTCGCGGCCTACGTACCACTGCGTCCACCTGTAGGCGGAGTCGGGAAGAACGGTTCGAGGTCTGCCGTCGACCTTGACGGCGGGAATCATGATCGGCACCCGGCCGCGATTGAAAATTGCCAGACTGATTCTCGCCGAGTCTCCCTGCGCAACGACCTGGCGGTCGGCCACCGCTTCGAGTTCGATCGGAGCCGGTACATTCGGGGTCGCAACACGTCCGTCGCGGACGATGAATTTACGAACCGTGTCCAGTCCCGCGAAGATCGAGTTCTCTTCCTTCGCTGGCGGCGCCGCCACGCGCGAATCGACACGCGTCAGATAGTCCCAAACCACTCCCTTGCGCCTCAGGGTTCCCTCACCCTGCGACTTGTGTTGGGAGCGGCTGTCGGCAGCTATTTCCTGATAGGAAAGCCCGAGTTGCGGGTTGTATTCGCCCACATTGATCGAGAGCGTCCGATCCTCCGGGGAAAACCGTGCGAGGCGATAGAACTTCAGCGGCTTCCACGGCGCGCCGAACTCACGGGCGGGGAACTGAACGGTGTCTGCCGCCAGATTGTATGCGTCGCGTGCGACGATCGCCGACACCTGGTGCTGGCCATGACCGTCACGGGGCGTCCCCGAGAATGTTGTAATCACAATGTGCGGCCGGAACGCGCGCATCACCGTGATCACGTCGCGCAGCAGTGAGTCCTGGGGCCAATGTTTCCGCGTCTCATCCGCGGTCTTCGAGAAACCAAAGTCGTAGGCACGCCCGAAATACTGATGCGCACCGTCGATGCGCCGGGCTGCAAGCAATTCTTCCGTACGAATCACGCCGAGCGCTTCCCCCAGCTCGTTGCCGATGAGATTCTGTCCGCCATCGCCACGCGTCAGCGACATGTAGGCGGTTTCGGCGTTTCTCCCGCGAGCGAGCCACGCGATCAGGTTGGTGTCCTCGTCGTCCGGGTGCGCGGCAATCCAGAGCACACGCACGGGTCCCACTTCGGTCCCGACGGACTCCACGAGATCGTTTGCCGGCGGAGCGACATTGAATCGTGCCTGAGCGGCGCCTGAGGTTGGCAGCACGACGGTCGCAGCTATCGCAGCGAAGAGAAAAGCTCTGTTCATTTTGTCCTGGAGGGTGATGCTCAGGTTTTGACCGCTACGCCGCGGCGCTTGACGCCGGCTAGCTGCTGCATCGGGGCACTCACTTCAGAGATGATGCGCTCCTGCTCCTTCTTGTGTACCTCGGCGTAGCCTTCCGCCGGGCTGGAGCGATCCGGGCGGCCGATGTAACGCGTGAGGAGGGCGTTGCCCGTGGACATCCGCAGACGGGGCGCTGCATATGACCACGCACCCTGATTCTTTGGTTCCTCCTGTGCCCACACCACTTCCTCTATCGAAGGATAAAGATCCACGACCTGTGCGATCTCAGTGCCAGGCCAGGGGTAGAGCTCCTCCACCCGCACGATTGCGACGAACGGCGCCCGCCTGGCCGCAAGCTCGTAGTAGATCTTGCCGGCGCAGAAGACGAGGCGGGTGATGGCGTCGCGTTTTTGCGACCCCGCCGGGTCGTCAATGACCGGACGGAAGCTACCGCTGGTGAGATCTGATAGCCGTGACGCAGCCTCGGGAAGACGAAGAAGGCTCTTCGGCTGCATAAGAATGAGCGGGCGGCGCTCGTACATCGACGCCTGCCGCCGCAGCACGTGGAAGTACTGAGCCGGCGTCGAAGGATATGCGACGCGCATATTGCCCTCGGCGCACAGCTGGAGGAATCTCTCGAGGCGCGCGCTCGAGTGTTCCGGGCCCTGACCTTCGTATCCATGCGGCAGCAGAAGCACCATCGACGAATCCTGGCCCCACTTCGCGCGGTCAGCAGCGATGAACTGGTCGATGATCGGCTGCGCGACGTTCACGAAATCGCCGTACTGCGCCTCCCACAATACCAGGGTCCCCTCGTGGGCAGTGCTGTATCCATACTCGAACCCCAGCGCCGCCGTTTCCGAGAGCGGGCTGTTGTAGATCTCGAATCGTCCCTGCCCTTCTCCCTCTGTGACGTGGGCGAGCGGAGTATAAATCTCCCCCGACTCGGCGTCGTGCAAAACTGCCTGCCGATGGGAGAACGTTGCGCGCTCTGCATCCTGTCCGGTCAGGCGGACTGACTTGCCATCCGTGAGCAACGCCGCGAACGCCAGCGCTTCGGCGTGCCCCCAGTCGATTCCTCCGGCGTCACCCATTGCATCCGCTCTCCGCGCCAGGGTCTTGGCGAGCCGCGGATTGGCGTTGAGAGTAGCTGGCCACTTGAGCAGGCGGTCGTTCAGCATGCGCAGTCGATCGGCGTCCACCCCGGTGTCGCTCCCACCGGCGCCGGATTGATCGGCCTCTGCTTCCTTTGCTGGATTGTACTCGGGCGTGTGTATCTCGCCCTTCTTCATCGCCGTCTGAATGCGGTCGAAGTTGGCGGCGGCGTCCGCGTCGATCTTTTTCACCTGGTCGGCGGTGACGATTCCTTCCGCAACGAGCCGGGCTCCCCAAACCTCGCGCGGCGATGGGTGCGACCGGATTTTGAGATACAGGGTCGGCTGCGTAAACGAAGGCTCGTCCGTCTCATTGTGGCCGTGGCGGCGGTAGCCGACGACATCGATCAGGAAGTCCTTTCCGAACTTCGCCCGATACTCGATCGCGAGGCGAACCACGTGAATGCACGACTCGGCGTCGTCTCCGTTGACGTGGACGATCGGAACCTCGAACCCTTTCGCAAGGTCGCTGGCGTAGTGCGTTGAACGCGCATCGATCGGATCAGTGGTGAAGCCAACCTGATTGTTGACGATGATGTGTAGAGTTCCGCCGGTCCTGAATCCCGTGAGCCCGGACAAGTTCAACGTTTCGGCCACCACACCTTCGCCCGGGAAAGCGGCGTCACCGTGAACACAGATGGGAAGCACCGCCGCTTCATCGCGCTCCCCGTTTCCGGCGAGCACCTGCCGCGCTCTGGCGACTCCCTCGAGCACCGGATTCACAACCTCGAGATGGCTCGGGTTCGGAATGAGTACGATATCGACCTCGACTCCACCGGAGACCTTCCTCTTTCCCGTCGCGCCGAGGTGATACTTCACGTCACCGGTCTCGCTCACCGCGTTGGTCGTCGCGTGCTTTCCCTCGAACTCCTCGAAGATCGTCGCATACGGCTTGCTGAGGGTGTGCGCCAGCACATTGATGCGCCCGCGGTGCGCCATTGCCAGATCGACTTCACGAGCGCCGTGGGTTGCCGCAGACTCGATCGCGACATCGAGCATCGGAACCAGAATGTCGCTACCCTCGATCGAGAAGCGCTTGTACCCCTGATAAGCGCGACCGAGAAACCGCTCCAGACCATCCACCTCCGTCAGGCGCTGCAGTATCGCCTTCTTTTCTTCCTCGCTGAGTGGAGCGTTGAGGCGTCCGCTCTCGATCTGTGTGCGAAGCCACTCTCGCTCCTCGACTTCGCCAAGGTGCGCGATCTCGAATCCGATTCTCGACGAGTAGAGCTCGCGGAGCCGCGCTATTACATCCGCCGCGCTACCGCCGGACGCGCCGAGAGCAACTCCAGGAATGCTGGCGAGGTGCTCCTGGCTCAGTCCGTGAAATTCCGGGTTGAGCTCGGGGGTTCCGTCGGGTGGTGTCCCCAGCGGATCGAGCGGGACGGCCAGGTGGCCATAACTTCGAATGGCATCGACAAGCTCGGCCGCGGCTGCTACATCGCGAAGAAAAGCGGGATCGAGCTCTCCCGCTGGAGTTGGCTGCCCCGGAGCGGTTGTTCGCGCCGCGCCACTCAGACTCTCAGCGAATCGGAAGAATTGTCGCCACGACTCGTCAAGCGACGCGGGGTCGCGCCGGTAGGCTTCGTAGGCCTCACTTATATATCCGTCGTTGAAGACGCCCGTTATCGGGTCGGAGCTCATGCCTAAACTTAACTTCGCTCTATCGTCCTTGGCGCTCTCGTTCTGGAGCTACTGAGGGTGTACTTGGAGCGCGACGCCGCGGCGTGCAGAATCTTGAGCGCGGAGGCTTTTTCGAGCGTCGGCAGGTAGAGGAATCCGGCGATGCCGTTCACATCGAACAGCTGTAGCTCCCCGGAGTTCCGGGTAAGACTCACCGCGATCACCGGAATCTGGGAGAGTAGGTCGTCGTGCTCCCACACTTCGAGCGGGATGGAGGCCAGCAAGTCGTAGTCGCAAATGACTACATCGGGTGACGATTCAGCAGTCGATCCCGCCGCTGAATCGAGCCCGACCGCGTTCGTCGTGGTAACCCCCATCTGCGCGAAATACCGCGCGATGTGCTCGCTCAGGTAAGAGTGGCGCGCAATACACAGCGCGCGAAGTGGCGCGGACCCATCAGGCTGGGCCGCCAAGCTCGGTTCGAAATTCATGCCGGTTGATCGTAAGGCAGGAGGCCGCGGAGCACAAGCAGAACCGTTCGGATAGCCAAAAAAAAGCGCCCCGCACTTGGGAGTGCGAGGCGCCCGAATCCTGAGCTGAAGCGGTTAGTACTGCTTCGTCTTGTCGACGTTGTTGCCGATCACCCCACCGAGAATCGCTCCCGCCGCGCCACCGATGATCGCGCCCTTCACCTTGTTCCTGCTGGTGACCGCGCCGATGACCGCGCCAGCGCCGGCGCCGATCGCGGCGTCACGCTTGGTATGCTTGACGACAGTCGGCTGCGGGGCCGGGGCCCGGTAAACCGGTTGCGAGGAATACGTGCCGCTCGATGAGCTGCGACGAGTCGTCGTGCGGCGGACCGGAGCACGGGTTACCGTGCGAGGTGCCGTACTCGTCAGCGCGTTTCCGGGAACCGTTCCCGCACGCTCTGCTGCGGTGATGCTGTCGAGCGGGGTATACGGAGTTGCCTGTGCGGCCGTCGCCAGATCGGAATTCAACGCGTCATCGACCTTCTTATCGTTTCCACCGCATGCGACTGCGAGGATGGCGGCCGGAAGAATTATAAGCTTACGAAACATTTTAAAGCCTCCAGAAATGACCCCCGCGCAACGCGACGGTGCTTATAGGAGGGGCAGATGCTATGCCAGTACCAAGCTCTGCTTAGGCCGTCGTAGCGGCCAATAACTCAGCCGTCGGAGCCATATCGTCCTCTAAAGAGGCCGGTAGATTGAGACGAAAAGCGCTGCCCCGGCTGGGCTCCGAATGGACGCTCAAAGACCCATCCAGCAGCTGAGCTAGTCGCTTCGAAATCGGGAGCCCCAAACCGGTGCCCGGCTGTTTCGACTCAGACACCTGTACGAACTCCTCAAAGATGCGCGAGATATCGTCCTTCGCTATTCCCACACCCTGATCGATGACATCTATCTGTACACCGCGGCTCGTATCTTGTTTGCATACGACCTGGATCGGCTTGCCTTCGCCGAATTTGATCGCGTTCGACAAAAGGTTTAGGAGGATCTGTCTCACGCGGCGGGGGTCGCTCACGATGTTGAAGGGCTCTCCGTCCATATCGAGACTCAGGCTCGACCCGTACTCGTCGGCAAGAGGCCGGACAGTCACGAACAGATCCTCGATCAGAGCCGGGAACATTACTGGCTGCAGTGTCAGCTCGATCTTGCCGGCTTCGATCTTGGACAGGTCGAGCACATCGTTCACGAGCTCGAGGAGATGTCGCGCCGCTTTGAGAGTGCGTTGCAGGCCTTCCTTCTGCTTGGCGTTGAGAGAGCCGTAAATGTTGTCGAGCATGAGCGTGGTGTAACCGATCACGGCATTGATCGGGGTTCGGAGCTCGTGACTCATCGAAGCGTAAAAGCGGTTGCGCGCGCCCATCGCCTGCTCGAGAGCAATCTGACGCCGGTGCAGCTCCTCGTTCATCTGTGACAGCTTGGCGGCCGAGCGTGCTTCGGTCTCGAGCAGCGACGTCCGGTGTTCCAGCTCCAGCTCGCGCTTCTGGCTCTCGCGCAACAGATCCGCCTGCCGCTGAATCTCGCGCTGTTTCATGAACAAGTCGACGAAGACGGCCACCTTCGACCTGAGCACGTCGGGGTTGAAGGGCTTGAACACGTAGTCCACCGCGCCCATCGAATATCCCTTGAACACGTACGCGTCTTCCTTGCTGATCGCGCTGAGGAAGATTATCGGAATCGTTTTTGATCTCTCCCTCGACTTGATGATTTCGGCAACCTCGAATCCGTTCATCCCGGGCATCTGCACGTCGAGAAGGATGACCGCGAACTCGAACTCGAGCACTCTCTTCAGTGCCTCGGGTCCCGAGTTTGCCCGAACCAGAAGCTGGCCGAGGGACTCGAGGATGGCTTCCAGCGCGAGCAGGTTTTCGGGTCGGTCATCGACCAAAAGAATGGTGACGCGGTCGTCGATCACGCCTCCCTCCTCGCGCCGATTTCCGCGCCATCGAGACTGAGCGCGATCAGGCGGGGCGCCACCGCGTTGAGGTGTAGCACTTCGGCGGTCGGTACGGCGCGGATGGCGGCTTGCGGCATGATCGGAATTTCAGCCGTCTTGGGGTCCTGCACCAGAGCGTGGCCCCCGCGCCTCACGATTTGGGCGAGGCCGAGAGCGCCATCCTCGTTCGCTCCCGTCAGCACGACACCAATTGCTTCCGATCGATAGGTGTCGGCGACCGACGTGAACATGACGTCGATCGATGGCCTGCTGTACCTCACCGGCTCCTCGACAGTGAGCGAGGCATAGCCCGTCTCGATCAGGACGTGATAGTTGGCAGGAGCGACGTGGACGGTGCCGGCGGTGAGCGGATCCTTGTCCTCGATCTCGCACACTTGCATCTCCGTGACGTCCTGCAGCAGCTGCACCAGCAGGCGCTCCGAGTCCTTGCTTCGATGCTGCACCACCACCAGCGGGATCCTGAAATCGGCCGGCAGGTCGCCCAGAACCTTCGTCAGCGCGGCGAGCCCACCCCACGATGTGCCGATCGCGACCACGGAGTACGGCATCTACTTCACCTTCCGGAAGATCTTTTCGGGTGGCGCGATCTGCTGATAGGAGTCTTCGTGCGCCATGAAGCGCAGGGTTTCCTTGCTTCCGAGGACCAGGACCCCGAACATCGCCAGGCTGTCGTAGAACAGCCCGTGCACCTTCGACTGTAGCGCCTTGTCGAAGTAGATGAGGACGTTGCGGCAGAGGATGACGTTGAACTCGCTGAACGAACGGTCCGTTACCAGGTTGTGCTGCGAGAACACCACGTTCTTCGTGAGGGACTGGTCGAACAGCGCGCCGCCGTATTTCGCCGTGTAGTACTCGGAAAAGGATCTCTTTCCACCGGCCCTGATGTAGTTGTCGGTGTATTCCTGCATCCGCTCGAGCGGAAATATTCCGGCCTTGGCTCTTTGCAGGACGACTTCATTGATGTCCGTCGCGTAAATCCGCGAGCGGTCGTACAGGCCTTCCTCGCGCAGAAGGATCGCCATCGAATAAACCTCTTCACCCGTCGAGCAGCCCGCGTGCCAGAGGCGGATGAACGGGTAGGTTCGGAGAAGAGGGACGACGTGCTCCCGGAACGTCTGGTAGAAGTTCGGATCCCGGAACATCGCGGTCACGTTGATGGAGAGATCGAGCAGGAGCTTCTCCATCATCTCGGGCTCGTGCAGCACGCGCTCCTGGAGCGCGCTCACGCTGCTCAGCCGTTCCTCTTCGATCCTCTTCCACAGCCGGCGCCGGATCGACGCATAGGCATAAGACCGGAAATCGAACCCGTAATGCCGGAAGATTCCTTCCAGCAGCAGCTCGATCTCGATCCGCTCGAGATCGGGCTTGAACTCCTGCCGGTCGGGCTCGCCGACGATCGGCGCTCCGGATTCCGCTATCTGTACAGCCACACGCGCAGCAGCGATAACAGCTGCTCGGTATCGACGGGCTTCGTGATGTAATCCGAAGCGCCCGCCGCAATACACTTTTCGCGATCACCCTTCATCGCCTTCGCCGTGAGCGCGATGATTGGCAGCGTCCTGAACTGATCCATGGCCCGGATCGCCTTGGTCGTCTCGTAGCCGTCCATCTCCGGCATCATGATGTCCATCAGCACGGTATCGACGTTCGGATCCTTTCTCAGCTGCTCGATCGCCTGCTTCCCGTTCTCCGCAAAGCGCACGATCATGCCGTGATCCTCGAGCATGCTCGTGAGCGAGAAGATGTTGCGGACATCGTCATCGACAACGAGGATGTTTTTCCCGGCTACCACCGAGTCGGCGTCATGGAGCTGTTCCAGCATCTTCCGCTTCTGCTCGGGCAGCTTGGCCTCGATCCGGTGCAGGAAAAGAGCGGTCTCGTCGAGAAGTCGCTCGGGAGACTTCACATCTTTCACGATGATCGTCTCCGCGTACTTCTTGATTTTCGTCTCGTCGTCGGGGCTGAGCTCTCTGCCGGTGTAGATGATGATCGGAAGGTCGTGGTTGTCCGGATCCGACTTCACTTGCTCGAGCAGGTCGAATCCGCTCATGTCGCTGCCGCCGCGCAACCCGAGGTCGAGCACCATGCAGTCGAAATGCTTCTGGTGGAGCCTGGTCAGCGCCTCTTCCGCCGAGCCGACCGCAGAAATCTCGACGTCGTCGTGTGCGATCAGCTCGACGATGCTCTGACGCTGCGCCTCGTTGTCCTCGACGACCAGAAGGCTCTTCGGTACGGTGTCGATGAAAGCGGAGATCCGGGCAAATGCCGCATCGAGCGCTTCCTTGCTCACCGGCTTAGCGAGGAAGGCAATCGCGCCCGCCTTGAGACCTTCACGCTTCTCCTCAACGCCAGAAATGATGTGAACCGGGACGTGCCTCGTGTCCGGGTCGCGCTTGAGGCGATCGAGCACCTCGAGTCCATCCATCCCCGGCATATCGATATCGAGCGTTATCGCATCCGGGCGGATCTCGCGCGCCGCGTGCAGACCCGCTTCGCCGTCCAGCTCGACCACGCCCTTGTAGCCCTTGTCGCGCGCCATGTCGAGCAGAACCTTGGCGAAGTTCTGATCGTTCTCGATGACGAGAACCGTGCGGTCTCCTTCCTCGATGCGCTCCCTGTCGTCGTCGATGACAGTCTGCGGCACGGCTCTCCGCTCGGGCCGGTACTGCAATGCGTCACCAGTCTGCTTGCGCCGTTTGTCTCGACTTGCAACGGGCCTGCTCACAGGACCCGACCGCGCCTGCAGGGATCCAGGCCTCAGTTGGAAGCTCGGAGGCATGAAGTCACTCGGGGTGCCGGTATCGCGGATCGGCGCGTCCGGGCGTGGCACGAAACGCGAGGGAAGGAAGAGAGTGAAAGTGCTGCCCTGGTTTTCCGAGCTTTCGACCCGGATCTCGCCGCCAAGGAGACGCGCAATCTCACGGCTGATCGAGAGTCCCAGGCCGGTGCCACCGAATTTCCGGCTCGTCGTTCCGTCGGCCTGCTGGAACGCCTCGAAAATGAGGCGCTGCTTGTCCTTCGCAATTCCTATCCCGGTGTCAGTCACGGCGAACGCGATTACTTCCGATGCCGACTCGAGAGCGGGGTTCTGGAATCTCCTGCCCTTTTCAGCGCGTCGAACGGTGAGCGTGACTTCCCCTTCCTGGGTGAACTTGAAGGCGTTGGACAACAGGTTTTTCAGCACTTGCTGCAGGCGCCCGCCATCGGTGAATATCGTCGGCGGAACATCCGCGTTGACGTCCACCCGAAAGCCGAGCGCCTTCTGTTCTGCCACCGCGTTGAAGCTGCGCTCCACGAAGTCCTTGACCTCGGTGAGACGCACGTCGGTCGAGTTGACGTCCATCTTGCCGGCCTCGACCTTCGACAGGTCGAGCACATCGTTTATCAGGTTGAGCAAGTCGCTGCCCGAGGTGAGAATCGTCTGCGCAAACTCCACCTGCTTCGCTGACAGGTTTCCGTCCTTGTTCTCGCTGAGGAGGCGCGCCAGGATAAGGAGGCTGTTCAGTGGGGTCCTCAGCTCGTGCGACATGTTGGCGAGGAACTCCGACTTGTACTTGGAGCTCAGGGCGAGCTGCTCCGCCTTTTCCTCGAGGGACAGTCTCGCCGCTTCCACTTCCTCGTTCTTCGATTCGACCTTTCGATTCTGCTCGGCGAGCAGTGAAGCTTTTTCCTCGAGCTCCTCGTTGACCTGCTGCAGCTCTTCCTGCTGGTCCTTGAGCAGCTCCTCGGACGTGCGCAGCGTGGTCGCCTGTGCCTCGAGCTCCGCGTTGGATCTCTTGAGCTCCTCCTGCTGTTTGCGCAGCTCCTCCGATTGGCTCTGTAATTCCAAAGTGAGGCTCTGCGACTGCTCCAGCAGCTCCGCGGTGCGCATGTTGGCCGAGATCATGTTGATCACGACGCCCACACTTTCCGCCAGTTGATCGAGGAAGAGCTGGTGGATCTGACTGAAGGGCAGGAATGAGGCGAGCTCGATGACGGCCTTTACTTCTCCCTCGAACAGGACCGGTAGGACGAGGATGTTGCGCGGTGGTGCTTCGCCGAGGCCGGAAGTGATGCGGATGTAGTCGTCCGGGACGTTCGTGAGCAGAATCGGTTTTTTCTCGAGCGCGGCCTGTCCGACGAGGCCTTCGCCGAGAGAGAACCGGTTGCCGACGTGCTTGCGCTCCTTGTAGGCGTAGCTCGCAATCAGCTTGAGGACCGGCGTGTTGTTCTCGTCCTCCATGATGTAGAACGTGCCATGGTGCGCGGAGACGAGAGGAGTGAGCTCCGACATAATGAGCTTGGACACCGCCTCGAGGTCCTTCTGTCCCTGCATCATGCGCGAGAACTTCGCGAGGTTTGTCTTCAGCCAGTCCTGCTCGTTGTTCTTCTCGGTGGTGGTTTTCAGGTTTGCGATCATCTGGTTCAGGTTGTTCTTGAGCTCGTCCAGCTCTCCCTGCGCCTCGACGGCGATCTGCCTGCTCAGGTCTCCGCGTGTCACTGCCGTCGCTACATCTGCGATTGCCCGCACCTGCAGCGTCAGGCTGTTGGCCATCGCGTTCACGTTGTCCGTGAGCGCTCTCCAGGTCCCGGCCGCGCCCGGCACTTCCGCCTGGCCACCAAGCTTTCCTTCGGTGCCCACTTCCTTGGCAACTCGGGTTACTTCGTCGGCGAAAACGCGGAGCGAGTCCACCATCGCGTTGACCGTGTTCTTGAGCTCAAGAATCTCACCGCGCACCTCGACGGTGATCTTCTGCGACAAGTCTCCCTTTGCGACAGCGGTGGTGACGAGTGCGATGTTTCTGATCTGGCCGGTCAAATTGCCGGCCAGCGTGTTCACGTTGTCGGTGAGATCCTTCCACGTTCCGGCAACACCCGGCACGTTTGCCTGGCCACCGAGCTTGCCTTCGGTGCCGACGTCGCGTGCAACACGCGTCACTTCGGACGAGAACGCACTGAGCTGATCGACCATGGTATTGATCGTGTTCTTGAGCTCGAGGATCTCTCCCTTGACGTCGACCGTCATCTTGCGCGAGAGATCGCCCTTAGCGACAGCGGTGGTGACATCGGCGATGTTTCTCACCTGACCAGTGAGGTTGGATGCCATGAAGTTCACGTTGTCGGTCAGGTCCTTCCACGTTCCGGCAACACCCGGCACGTTGGCTTGGCCGCCCAGGCGACCTTCCGTTCCGACCTCGCGCGCAACGCGCGTAACTTCGCCGGCGAATACGCTCAAGCTGTCCACCATCGTGTTGATCGTTTGCTTGAGCTCGAGGATTTCGCCCTTTACATCGACGGTGATCTTGCGTGACAGATCGCCCTTGGCGACCGCTGTGGTGACGTCCGCAATGTTTCTGATCTGGCCCGTCAAGTTAGACGCCATTGCGTTCACGTTGTCAGTGAGGTCCTTCCACGTTCCGGCAACACCAGGTACGCTCGCTTGCCCGCCCAGCTTGCCCTCGGTTCCCACTTCCTTCGCGACGCGGGTTACTTCGTCTGCGAAGGCACCGAGCTGATCGACCATGGTGTTGATTGTGTCCTTCAGCTCGGCCGTCTCACCCCTTGCTTCGACGGTGATCTTTTGCGACAGGTCACCGCGGGCGACCGCGGTCGTCACGGCGGCGATGTTTCGCACCTGGCCCGTAAGGTTGCCGGCAAGCGTGTTGACGTTGTCGGTGAGATCCTTCCAGGTCCCGGCGACACCCGGGACGTTCGCTTGTCCACCCAGCTTGCCCTCGGTTCCGACTTCGCGTGCGACACGCGTCACTTCCGCGGCGAATGCGCTGAGCTGATCGACCATGGTGTTGATCGTTTGCTTCAGCTCGAGAATCTCACCCTTTGCTTCCGCGGTAATCTTCCGATTGAGATCGCCACTCGCGACGGCGGTGGTGACATCGGCGATGTTTCTCACCTGACCAGTAAGATTCGACGCCATGAAGTTCACGTTGTCGGTGAGGTCCTTCCATGTACCACCGACACCTGGAACTTCGGCCTGGCCGCCGAGTTTTCCCTCCGTTCCTACTTCCTTGGCCACACGCGTCACCTCGGAGGCGAACGCGCTGAGCTGGTCAACCATGATGTTGATCGTGTCCTTGAGCTCGAGGATTTCTCCCTTGGCTTCGGCCGTGATTTTTCTCGACAGATCTCCCTTCGCTACGGCTGTCGTGACGTCGGCGATGTTTCTGATCTGACCCGTGAGGCTCGACGCCATCGCGTTCACGTTGTCGGTGAGATCCTTCCAGGTGCCCCCCACTCCCGGCACGTCAGCCTGGCCTCCCAGTCGTCCTTCTGTCCCGACTTCGCGCGCGACGCGGGTCACTTCCGAAGCGAAGGTGCTCAGCTGATCGACCATCGTATTGATGGTGTTCTTGAGATTTGCTGTTTCGCCCTTCGCTTCCACGGTGATCTTCTGCGACAAGTCGCCCTTTGCCACGGCTGTCGTAACGGCCGCGATGTTTCTCACCTGGCTCGTGAGATTGCCGGCCAGCGTGTTCACGTTGTCGGTGAGATCCTTCCACGTTCCACCGACACCGGGAACTTCTGCCTGGCCGCCGAGCATTCCTTCAGTGCCAACCTCGCGCGCAACGCGTGTTACTTCCGAAGCGAACGAGCTGAGCTGATCGACCATGATGTTGATCGTGTTCTTCAGCTCGAGGATCTCCCCTCGGGCGTCAGCCGTGATCTTGCGGGAAAGATCTCCACGCGCGACCGCTGTCGTGACGTCGGCGATGTTTCTCACCTGACCAGTGAGATTCGACGCCATGAAATTCACGTTGTCGGTCAGGTCCTTCCACGTGCCAGCGACCTGCGGCACCTGCGCCTGTCCGCCCAACCTTCCTTCCGTGCCCACTTCGCGCGCGACTCGCGTCACTTCCTCGGCGAAGGTGCTCAGCTGATCGACCATGGTGTTCACGGTGTTCTTCAGCTCGAGGATTTCACCCTTCACATCGACGGTGATCTTGCGCGAGAGATCACCCTTTGCGACCGCGGTCGTCACGTCCGCAATGTTTCTGATCTGGCCGGTAAGGTTGGACGCCATCGCGTTCACGTTGTCAGTAAGGTCCTTCCACGTTCCACCGACGCCCGCCACCTGTGCCTGGCCTCCGAGCTTTCCTTCGGTGCCAACTTCCTTGGCAACGCGCGTTACTTCCGAAGCGAACGCGCTCAGCTGATCGACCATCGTGTTGATCGTATTCTTCAGCTCGAGGGTCTCTCCGCGCGCTTCAACCGTGATCTTCTGGGAGAGATCTCCTTTTGCGACGGCGGTGGTGACGGCAGCGATGTTTCTGACCTGGCTCGTGAGGTTCCCAGCGAGCGTGTTGACGTTGTCGGTGAGGTCCTTCCAGGTTCCGGCGACGCCGGGCACTTCGGCCTGGCCACCGAGCTTTCCCGCGGTTCCCACTTCGCGGGCGACACGGGTGACCTCGTCCGCGAATGCGCCCAGCTGATCCACCATGGTGTTGACCGTGGTGGCGATGCGCAGGAATTCGCCCTGTACCGATTTGCCCTCGATCTCGAGCACCATCTTCTGGTTCAGATCGCCGTCGGCAACTGCAGTGAGCACCCGCGCGATTTCCGTCGTTGGGGAAGCGAGATCAGTGATGAGAGTGTTGACTGAATCGACGGTAGTCCGCCAGCCGCCGGTTACTGCACCGATCGAGGCGCGGTCATTCATCTGACCCTGACGGCCGATCGTCTTGCTCACCCGCGTCATCTCATCGCACAGCCGCGTATTGAGCTTTGCAATGCCGTTGAACTCATCGGCGATTTGCGCCAGCAACGGATCATCGGAAACGGGAAGGCGGATGTTGAAATCGCCCTCCTTCAGCTCACGCATGGCCCCGAGCAGTCGGCGGAGATCGGTCTCACGGACTCTGCCACCGTTGCCCCGAGCGCTCACGTCTCGATGGGCACCTCCGTCGCCCCTGCCATTTCCATTTCGTTTTCCGTTCCGGCCTTTGCTGGCGTTCCGGCCGTTTTTTCGCCGCGAACCGGTTGCGGCAGGCGAGCGGGTCGAACTTTCGTCCGACTCAACCGCTTCGACTTCGATATTGTCGCCGATCTCCACGACTCTACTCCTTTTGGGTGGCTGCTCGAGCCCGCAGCGGCGGGCTTCAGGTTCCCGGCTCGACCCGGGAAAAGTCCGGGGAGGGGAACAGACTACTATTCAAAAGTGGGACCGTTCCGGGACAGCTGTGAATCCCCGCTTTCTTCAGTTGACGGGGACGACTTCCACAGGATCGCCAAAGCGAATCCCGCCTTCGCAGAGAACCCGCGCATAGACCCTGCTCCAACCAGGGTGGAACTTCTGCGCAATGCGAACGAATCTCCCGTCGGTAAACGACTCCCGAATGGTTTTGCAGGGGTTTGTGAACGAGGCGACCTCCAGAAGCACTTCGTTCCCGAGACGAAGCCGCGCTCCAGGTACCACGAGGTTCCAATCGAGGCCTTCGACAGTAACGTTCTCTCCCGCAGTCCCGATATCGATCGGATGGCCTTCAGCCTGAAGGCCGCGGATCCTTTCGATGGAATACACGCAGACCGCTCGAATCAGGTCCTCCATGGTGTTTTAGTATCGTTTTGTGCGTCCTGAAGAAGCCCTGATTGCGACACTTTGGCGTCATTAACACGCCTTTTCGGGACTCCGCCGTTAGAAAATATTTATTGAGACGATAGTCCCAATTCGAGGGTGATCTAGCTCGATCGCTCTTGCCTCGCCGCACTGCCACCGCGCTTTCGCGCATTCAACGCATCCCCAGGCGTGTCCACTGTGCCAGCCCTTTTATTCACAAAAAAGCTTACCGCGATTCCGCCATTTCGCGTGCGGAACCGCGGCAACAGTGGTAGTCGGGCCTGCCGCAGCAACGCCTCGTCCGGCGTGAGAATGCCGACTCGCCAACCTGGCTTCGCTTTGAGCCCCGATGCAAGGGCGGCGTAAAGATTTCGAAGATCCCCACCATCTCCGATTCTGATTCCGTACGGCGGATTCGTGAGAATCCAGCCATCGCCGTCAACAACATCCTCGAGCGACGCGAGAGACCCCGAGATCGCCTCTTCCCTGAATTGAATCGTATCCGCCACCCCTGCTCGCTCCGCATTTCGGGCGGCTGCCTGGATAGCACCCGCGTCCCGATCACGGCCACGAATTCTTTCGGTGGAACGGGTCATGGAATCGCGGGCATTCTCGAGGATGACGTTCCACCGGCCTTTATCAAAGGTGGGCCAGCTCATGAACTGGAACCTTCGCTGCAAGCCCGGTGCGACACCGCGCGCTATCAATGCTGCCTCGATTGGGATTGTACCCGACCCGCACATCGGATCCAGCAGCGGCTCGCCCCTCCTCCATCCACTCGCGAGAACCATTGCCGCCGCCAGTGTCTCACGCAACGGCGCCTTGGCGATTTCCTGTCTGTAACCGCGCCGGTGTAGCAGCTCCCCCGAGCTATCGGCGCTTATCTCGACCTGGTCGTCAACGATGCGGACGATGAAGAGCTGGGCTTTTTCATCGGCGTGTTCCGCATCGGCCGCGTCGTTGGCGTCACCCTTTTCATCATCGAAGACTTCGTCGCTGACGTGGATCGATCGGGACACCGACCGCGAAATTACCGATAGCACCCGTTCGGCAACCGCGTCGGAGTGATAGAGCCTTGATTTCCTGCAGGTGACCCGCAGACGCACCGATCCGCTTTCGGGCAAAAACTCGTTCCAGGCCAATTTCCTGGCCCGGCGTTCCAGCTCGTAAAACGTGCTCGCGTGAAATCGTCCGAGCCTTACAACCACCCTGCTCGCCGTACGCAGCCAGAGGTTAGACCGATAGAGGCCATTCAGATCGGCCCCGAATGCAACTCCTCCGATCTCCTGGCGGCCTCGCAAACCCATAGTCCTGAGCTCGCCGGCAGCGATCGATTCCAGTCCCGGAGCCGTGGCCGCGAAAAGCTCAAATCGCGACTCGCGAGCGGTGTGAAGAGAATCCGGCATGGTCGCTCAGGTTACCCGGCTAACGGGCAACGGGCAACGGGTACGGTACGGGTAACTGATATCGGGCAACGGGTCGAAGGAATGCTTTGTGCCTGTCTCTGACAGGGTGTCGAAACGAATAACGAAAGAAGCAGCCCGTAAGCTGCTAGCCGAGCGCTTTGGCCATCAGGATTTCCGGCGTGGGCAGTGGGAGCCATTCAATGCCGTTCTTTCCGGCAAGGATGCGCTCGTCGTAATGCCAACGGGCAGCGGCAAGTCAATCATTTACCAGCTGCCGGCAGTCCTGCTGCCCGGCCTTACGGTCGTCGTGAGCCCGCTTATCGCTCTCATGAAGGACCAGCACGACAAGCTCTCGGCGCAAGGCGTCAACTCGGTAGCGATGCACTCGCACCTCTCCACCTCCGAGAGCCGCGAGGCACACCGGCAAATCGCCGAGGGCGAAGGCGAGATCCTTTACCTCACTCCCGAGCGATTCAAGGACCGCGCCTTTTTCGAGCATCTCCTCTCGCGCCCCATCAGCCTCTTCGTCGTCGACGAGGCGCATTGCGTCAGCCAGTGGGGACATGACTTCCGGCCCGATTATCTCTCGCTCGGCGCCATCTCCAAGCGCCTCGGACGTCCGCCGATATTGGCGCTTACTGCAACGGCGACCGCTCACGTGCAGGCTGACATTATTCGCCAGCTGGGTATGGTCGATCCGCACATTACGATCACCGGATTTGCCCGACCCAATCTTCGCTTCGAGGTGGTTCGCACGGTCAACGATCCGATCAAGGACACCATAGTGCGACATGCGCTGCGCGAGTTCGAGGGCTCCGGCGTCATTTACGTCGCTACGGTCAAGGAAGCAGAGCGGCTGTACGAAATGCTGGCGGAGGAATTCAGCATCGGCCTCTATCACGGAAAGCGACCGGCGGCGGACCGAAAGGACGTTCAGAACCGCTTTATGGCGGGCGACCTCAAGGCAATCATCGCCACCAACGCATTCGGACTCGGCATCGACAAGCAGGACCTGCGCTGGGTGATCCACTACCATTTCCCGGGCTCTATCGAAGCGTACTACCAGGAAGCGGGCAGAGCGGGACGGGACGGCGATCCGGCAGTGTGCCGCGTGTTATACCGGGTCGAAGACAAGCGGATACAATCGTACTTCCTCGGCGGCAAATACCCGGAAGTGCAGGAGGCGGCGCAGGTCGCGCTCGCTCTGGAGAAATATCCTCTTAAGACTCCCGTCCTTCTCGATGACCTCGTGGAGCTCACGGGAATTCCCTCGCGCAAGGCGAAGATCGTCTTCGCCTTGTTGAAGCGGCATGGATTGGTGCGTGAGCATCGTGGCGGGAAATGGGAACGTCTGGGCGAGAACCTGTGCGCTGTCGATCTAAGCGCTGATCTCCAGGACTACGAGGAGCGGCGCGCGATGGACCAGGAGAAGCTTCGCACGATGATCCAGTTCTGCCAGACGACACAATGCCGAACGCGCTACATCCTCGAGCACTTCGGCGAGGAAGTGAGTGCCGACTGGTGCTGCCACAACTGCGACGCCTGCGATGCAATGGAGGAAATGCAGGTGCCGGCTCTCGCTCGGGAGGCGTGACCGCAACTGCGACTGCGAACTACGCTGCTGCCCGCTACCCGCTGGCGGCTAATCGCTTAGGGCTTCACTACGTCGAGACGTTATCGGCGCGGGTCGGAGCACAATCAACTGCCTGTGCCTTCACGGCACGACTGCCGTCCCCAGGTTGCAGCGCACAGCGGGTAGCGTTCAGCGGGTAGCGGGGACCAGCGTAGTTCGCAGTTGGTTTTGATCCCTCCTGCGCCAGTATTGGCCAGCTACATTATTGCCCATGCAAAACACCCTGGCCCTAAGGCTCCTCCGGGGGTCCTTCTTCCTGATCCTCGGGCTTATTGCCTCGTTTGTCCCGCGATTGCTCGGGTATCCCCAGCCACCGGGCGGCCAGAATACCCTGGCGGACATCGCGACGATCCTTGCTCTGTTCATGCAGGGCGTGATCTGGGCCAACATCATCATCAGCTACTACATCCAGCGCTACGTCCAGCTCCACATAACAGATGGAAGCAGCATCACCACGTTCAAAGCACTGGGTGTCGTTGCCCGCCTCACGATCTGGATCGTCCTGGGCCTATTTGCACTTTGGGCGCTTCGGATCCAGATCAAGCCGCTGCTCACCGGCCTCGGCATCGGCGGACTTGCAGTTGCTCTCGCGGTCCAGAACATCCTCGGCGACCTGTTTGCAGCGATCGCGATAGTAGTGGACAAGCCATTTGTTGTCGGAGACTCGATCTCGGTGGAGAACTATCGCGGCAAGGTAGAGCACATCGGCCTGAAGACCACTCGTGTGCGAAGCGAGTCGGGCGAGCAGATCATCTTCTCCAACGGCGAGCTGCTCAAGAGCAAGATCAGGAATTATTCACGCTAGACGAGCCTCGCGTCGAGCTGCAAATCGACGTTGCCCTTGAGCGCCTTTGACACTGGGCACCCGTCCTTGGTCTCCGTTGCGATCTGATCGAACTTCATCTTGTCGATGTTCGGAACGGTCGCCTGCACGTTGAGCTTCATCGTGGTAATGCCGAAGCCACCGGGAACAGCCTGCACAGTACACGCGGCTGTAGTTTCGACTCTGGTTGGGGGAGTGCCGTTCTTCTCGAGCGCTCCGCTCAGTGCCATGCTGTAGCACGCTGCCTCCGCCGCCGCGAGCAGCTCTTCAGGGTTCGACCCGGCACCACTCTCGAAGCGCGAGCTGAAGTTGTATTGGGCCCCGATTGCTCCGCTCTCGCCCTTGAAGCTTCCCTTTCCACTTTTCAGTCCGCCTTCCCACGTCGCGGTTGCTTTTCTTGTTGGCATCCATTTCTCCAATGCGATTGATGATCCGATGCACGAAAGTTAATTAGATTGACGTCATGGAGAACGCTCCGCAGACGTCGGGCATTCCGGCCTCCATAGACCGTGTGCTGAAACTGTTCCGATCGATGGGTCGTGAGGAGAAAATGCAGGCGCTCGTCCAGTACTCGAAGAAACTCGAGCCGTTGCCGGAGCGGTTCAAGGATCTCGATCGCGGAGCGTTTACAATCCCGGAGTGCATGACCCGGGTCGACATCATCCCCGAGGTGCGGGATGGAAAGCTCCACTTCTACGCCGATCTCAACGTCCGCCAGTCCCCGACGATCGCCGCCGTTCTAGCCATTATCTTCGCGGCAGTGAATGGGCAGCCGCCATCGACGACCCTCGGCATTCCCCAGGATTTCGTTCGCGTCTTGATGGAGAGCATCGGCTTGGGCGCGCGCGAGCCGGGCCTCAACGCGATGGTGACCAGACTCAAGCGCTACGCGCGCGAAGCCGAGACACAGACAGCATAAACCAACAAGGAGCTACCATGGCAGAGCAGGTGCAGACTTTCGCAACCCATCGTCGCTGGATACCTATGTGGCATTTTTTCGCGCTACCTGTTCTGCTGATCAACGTGTTTGTCGTCGGTTATCAATTCGTCCGATCCCCACAGCTTGTCACCGGGTGGGCTGTACTCGTGGCACTTGCACTGGCATTGGGAATCTTCGTTTCACGGACGATGCCGTTGCGGGCCCAGGATCGCATCATTCGTCTCGAGGAGCGCACTCGGCTCGAGCGCGTGTTGCCGAGCGATCTGCGCGGGCGTATTGGTGAATTGACCGCAGCCCAGCTGGTTGCGATTCGTTTCGCTTCCGACGAGGACGTCCCCGACCTCACGCGCCGCACCCTCAATGGCGAGCTGAAATCGACGGGCGACATCAAGCGCGCCATCCGCAACTGGCGTGCGGACACCCTGCGCGTGTGAGCGCCGCCGATCGCTGCGCCCTCAGATACGAGACGCTCCTCGAGTTCACATCGGCGGAGCACCATAGGTGGCACGACTGGTTCATCGAGCATCCAAAAGCCTGGGCCGTCCCGTTTGCGACGGGGCGGATGGCCACGATTGGTGGCGTCGTAATGCACATCTTCGCCGTCGAGCTGCGGTACGCGCAGCGGCTGCTCGACCAGGAGGTGACGCCGTGGGAGGACTTTCGGCAGACCTCGATGGAAGATGTCTTCGAGCTGGGCGACAATGCTCGCGCGGAACTGGTCGACTTCCTTACCTCCGCGCCGGAGAGCGAGCTCGATCGCGTCCTCACCTTTCAGACGCTCACGGCCGGACCCGTGACAGCCAGCAAGCACAAGATCGCATCGAACGTCTTCCTCCATGGCATTCGCCACTGGGGTCAGGTTGCCACCGTCCTGAGACAGAATGGCTTCACCGATCAATGGGCGCATGACATGTTACTGAGTAGTGTTAAGATGTAACACGTCATCGCGCTCCTACATTTTTTCAGGGCACAGAATGGCAGACATCACGATCGAGATCCGCAGGAACGGCCCATACCGGGTATACGGCGAGGTGACACTCGTCGATCACGAGGGAAACGCGGTTCCCATTCCGGAGGGCAAGCGAAAGGCCTCGCCGGAAGGCAAGACATGGATCTCGTTGTGCCGCTGCGGTGGATCGGTAACCAAGCCTTTCTGCGACGGCACCCACAGCAAGATCGGATTCGTCGCCGCCGAAGAAGCGGTGCAGAACGCGGACGCTACTCCCCCATCGCCTTGAGCAGCACCCGCTTGGGACGCTGGCCGTCCCACTCTCCATAAAAGACCCGCTGCCACGGCCCGAAATCGAGCTTCCCCTTGGTGACCGGCACGATCACTTCGTGGCCGATCGTGAGCGAGCGCAGATGCGCCGCGGCGTTGTCTTCCCCGGTCCCACTGTTGTGGCGGTAGTCATCGGGTGACCAGGGTGCGATCCGATTCTCCAGCCAGTCGAGAATGTCCTTCCACAATCCCGACTCGTGATCGTTCACGAATACCGACGCCGAGATGTGCATGGCTGACACCAGGACCATCCCCTCGTTGATTCCGGCAGCGGCTCGACACTTCTCGACCTCTTCGGTGATGTCGATGATCTCGTGCCGCTTCTTGGTGTTGAACGTGAGATAAGTGGTGTGGGTCTTCACGCCGGCTGTTTGTCGTGGAGCAATCCAGCGTGCCACGATTGCGCGGCCTCGAGCTCGAATCGTGCCCGCCATTCGCCGAGGGTCGTCACAGTTGGATCGAACACTCGTGTCTTCGGCCCGATCTTGCCTTCGGCGCTCAACTCCGTGAACCGCTCACGATCCACGCATTCAATGGCTCCTTTCCCACCGCGGAAAAAAACAACCCCGCCCGTAACCAGACTCGCTCCCAATCTCGGCTCGAGCGCTTTGAGTGAGCGAAAGAGTCCATCGATCGAGCATCCGGAAGCGCCGGCGGTCGACTGATCGACTGCAACAGTGAGAAAACGGCCGTACTTCCAGTCCCGGGCGGCAATGAGGGGAGATCCATGCGCGTGCCACTGGGAGAGAAAGCGGTCGACTTCGCGGAGAAGAAGGTCGGTGGCTCCCTTGTCGAGGTGTCGATCTGCGCCGAACACCCAGGTGCGCGCGCTGTCCGGTAAATCTTCGATTACTAACGGCATTTCAGACCTCTCATCTGATTCTTTTCCAAGTCCGGGGGATATGGCTTCCCCAGCAAATCCCAGGAAATCTACAAAAAACCCGATCCAATCACTCATCGATCAGAGGCAATACTGGTTCGCGACGAACCAGCACTTCGCGTAAGGGGAATTCTTGAAGAATTCGAGCAGCATCGTCGCCACCTTGCCCTCCCCACTCTGTGAAGGATGCATGCCGTCCTGCTCGAAGTCGGCGCGATTCCACACCAGGCCGTCCGAGCGTGGCGTCGCTCCATCCGCCCAAAGGTACGGGCCCCATACGACCAGTGGGGCCGACTTGTTCGTGTAATTGAGGGTGCCCGCTTTCGTGTTCGCGGGCAATCCCCTCATCTCGTTTATCTGGGATTCGATCGCCCACTTGATGGAGAAACCTTCCTCGTAAGCAAACGGCTCGGGATTGAGATCGGTTTTTACACCAACGCTCGGCGTGGCGTAGCCGCCATAACTCCGGCTCGACAGAAAAACGATCAGCAGATTCGGATATCGGATCCTCAGCGCGCGCAGTACCTGACCGAGGTTCGACAGAAAGACGTATGCATCAGCGCTGTCGGCTGGAAGCGACGCCGTCGGGTTGCCGTCGGCAAGCTTGACCCATGCGACCTCTACCTGATTCTCGCTGAGGCCGAGTGGGGCGAGGCGCGCCGTTTTAATCCGGTCATAGTTTGAAGATGACGGAGAAGTCCAGGCCGGCGCGTCCGGCCCATCCGCCGCGCCATTCACGATCACCAGCGAATACTTGTTCACCGCTGGATCAGCCGCGGCGCGACCCATGAACGTCCAGGCGGCGCAAGGCGGACCGGACGCCTGCGAGCACCACTCCTGAGTGGTGTTCGACATCCCGATCGAGATAAGAACGTACTTCCCGAAAGGACTTTCGTCGCCGTTTACGTCCAGCGCCCTGATTCTATTGCGGCGTGCGCGCGCGGCTGAGTCGTGATCGGGAGGAGGCTGATTGACCCCATTGGGATAGAGACCGCCACGAATCTTCAAATAAGACGGAAGGTCCGTCAGTGGGATCTTCACCGTATCGGTCGGTGCTGCGACTACGACCGGCTTGGGCGGCGGAGGTGGTGGAGGTGACGGCGCGCAGGAAAGGAGCGCCGGCCCGGCCAGAACAACCAGAGTGCGATGCCCGGCCCGCATTGTTTACCGGTTTTCGACGGCCTTTTTCTTCCGGTCGAGCAGAGCCTGGCTCTTCGCTTCCCTGGCGCTTTCGGCCAGTGAGCGCTCGGTTTCCATGTGCTCCACCAGGGCCTGCCACGTCGCGGCGGTCGGCTCCTGGTACGCGATCAGAACCGCGGAGAGGTCGGCATTTCTGGTGACAAGCATGTCCTTGTCGAGCGCGACCACTGCATGGGCGCGGTCATCCGCCAGGATCATAGTGCGCCGCGTCTTGTGCAGGACAGCGGGATACATTGGCGTCGAAGCAGTGATGCTGAGGTTCTCGATGGGACGGAATTGCCCATTGCGCTCCTGCAGGTATCTACGATCGGGCTTGATTACAACTTTGACCGCCATGCAGCTCTCCGGTACGGATTGACACTCTCAATCTAACTCCGAAGCAGCGTTCGTGACGCAGCCGTCGGCGTACAGATCTTCCCGGGTGAGCGGAATGCCAGACTTTCCATGCTCGTCGGGCTTCGCCAGCAGCGTCTGGATCACGTTGATGTCTGCCTTGGCAAATGCGTTGGCCGAGGCCGCCATGTAGAGACGCCAGATCCTGAAGTGGTGGGCTCCGACCAGCGCCGTCGCATCAACGCTCTTCTCCTCGAGAGCGCGAACCCAGTGACGAAGAGTCATCGCGTAGTGCTCGCGCAGGCTCTCGACATCACGGACCTCGAAGCCCGCTCCCTCCGCGGCCGCGATCACATCATGCGCCGCTGTGAGCTTGGCGTCGGGAAACACGTAGGTATCGATGAACGCATCCGCCCTCCAGAATTTCCGGAAGATTTTCTCGCGCAGCCGTGTCGGCCGGGGCTCGCTCAGGCTCACGATTCCATGGTTCATGAACAGCCCACCGGGCTTGAGCGCACGAAACACCGAGGCGAAGTACACTGAAAGATGGCTGGCTCCGACGTGCTCGATCATTCCGACACTCGCAATCTTGTCGTAGCCATCACCCATGTTAAGGGTGCGATAATCCCGGATTTCGACGCGGCACCGGTCACTCAATCCCGCCCGCTCGATACGCTCCTTGGCGAGTGCAGCCTGGTTCTGGCTAAGCGTGATTCCGGTCGCATCGACGCCGTAGTGCTGGGCGGCATGCATGATCAACCCGCCCCATCCGCATCCAATGTCGAGCAGACGCTCGCCCGGCTTCAGCCGCAGCTTGCGGCAGATGAGATCGAGCTTCGCCTCCTGCGCGCTCTCGAGCGAGTCTTCGGCGGAGCGGAAGTAGGCGCACGAATAAACCATCCTCTTGTCAAGCCACAGCCCGTAGAAATCGTTGCCGACGTCGTAGTGGTAGTGAATCGCCGCGGCATCACGCACCGGTGTGTGACGCGGACCGAGCTTCCGCGCGTGCTCGGGGAACCGTAGGTCGGCGAGATCGTCTTCCGCTTGCCCCGGAAGGCCTAGAACGAGGCGCACTAGCCGCGCGACCGCGAGCGGCGAACGAAGTCGTCCACCTATTGCTTCCGATAGGTTTGATCCCGCTTCCATGCTGCCGTCGATGTCGACGTCGCCGGCAATGTATGACTCGACGATCGACATCTCGTTCGGCGGCAGAAGCATCCGGCGAAGAGCCGCGGGCCGATTGAGCACGAGCGTGAACGGAGATCGCGCGCCCCGATCAACAGTGCCATCCCAGAATCTCACATCGAAGAAACGCTGGTGGGGCTCGCCGAACAGGGCGGTCAACACCGCCCGACACCGGAATACAGCGCTTTCATCAAACAGAGCAGCGGTTGGTTGCAGCTCTGCGTGTACCGTGGACATGATCAGGAAGCTAAGGTCCCTGATCACATCGTGCACTCCGCGCGCCACCAGGTGATCCGCCATCGGATGAAACGTTTGAAACATCAGCCTCCCGAGCGTGGCACCGGCGTCACCGTGTC
>JALYKQ010000057.1 GCA_030774675.1 Gemmatimonadota bacterium
CCCGCCGCCAGCAGGTCCAGAACCTTGCGGCGGAACTCCGGTGGGTAGCTCCTCGGCACGCTGCTCCTCCTTGCTCTCGAGCATGAGGATTCCAGCAAGTCAACTCAACGGAACCGAGGGCAGACCAAAGTCTCTATGAAACCCAGGGCGGTTCAAGTTCCCCAACTCTCGCTGCATCGCGTCGGGCTTCAAGCGGGACAGGATGAGGGCGGCCCGTCGCGAGGTGCTCAGCGCCTGCGGCTCGTTGTCAACCTCGTCGTTCACAAGCCTGCGGGACAACGTCAGGATCAAGGGCGTGGAGTTCTGGGACGAGATCCACGGGCAGACTGGCGTCGCCCCGAACGGGATCGAGTGGCCCCCGGTGCTCCGGTTCCGTCGCACCTGTTCGCGAAGCTGAGATCGGCACGGACGATTCCTGGCCGAGGCGAGAAGAACGAAGCCCTAACTGAAAGGAGTCCCTTGGGGGTAGCCCAGTCTCTCTAGGCTTTCGCCTTCGCCGCAGTCTTGCGTGGGCGACCATGGCGCTTCGCCGGCGACTTCTTGGCGGCCGTCTTCTTCGGTCCGTTTGGCGAAATCGCCTTGTTCTTATTGCCAGGCGGCCGGCCCCTGCGCTTGGCGGAAGAAGCGGCCCCTATCGCGGTGCGGCGGCCTCGACGTGGGGGTCGCGCATTCCTGGTGAGCTCACGCAGATGTGTGTCGCACAGATCAACCACCAGACGGCGACCACGGATAGTCATCGTTACTTGCTCCGCCGCGACACGGCCATCGCCGTAGTCGCACACGATCGTGATTGCTTCCAATCGAAACCTCCCCTGTAAGTCGGCGGGCGTATACTAGCCGAGAAATCTATGTCACGATCCGGGCTGCTTCATCCAGTCGACTCGCGCTAACTCTGCTCTACCAGTTCGAGTAGTTCAGCCTCGTCCTCAGTTGGCGAGGCATCGGGCACGTCCACCGCGACCCCGTCGGGCTTAGATTCGCCGCCCACGAGGCCGGCCGCATCTCGGTAATGCCACACACCCGCCGGATCTCCTTGATCATGGCCGCTCCCAGGCCTCGAGAAAGCAGTTGTAGAGCTGACCAAGCTCTTCACTGGCTCGTCTGAGTATCCTCCACGCCGCGAGTCAACCCAAAGTTGGGGAAGTCCCGGGCGTCCGAGGGGCCCTACTGAGGAAAGGGCAGACGTGGCAATAGCAGGCCTCATCCTTGCCATCTGTTCCCTCGACGTGGCGCTCGTCATGGAATCCCGTCGGGTACGAAAACTCGATCACGCTGCCCTCGAGTACTCATTGATCAGTCCGCCGAGGATCTCGCGGCGACGGACCGCGGGAACTTCCTTCACCAGGGTGACCGGGGCAGGCGTCTTCGGCGCTCGAAGTTCGATCCCGCGGTGGGGGCGCTCGGCGTTGTAATGGTCCACGCAGGTGCGAAGCGCCCGGTCCAGGTGTCGGGGACCGAGGATCAGCAGCCAGTCCAGGCACTCCGCCCGAAGGGTCTCGACCCATCGCTTCGCGTAGGCGTTCGCGTTCGGGGCCCTGATCGGGGTTCGTATCACCCTGATGCCTTCGGTCCTGAAGACCTCATCGAAAGCGCGCCGCGCAGCGTGGAAGATGATGGTGGAAAGTGTTCACAACAGTCGTACACGCGGCAGGACACCCCGTGAATGGGCTGGCGGCAGATTCCGGCGGTGGATCAGTTAGGACGGAATGGCCTGAATCAGCGTCCCGCGATCGCGGCCTCAGAAGCCTCAAGCGCCCGATCGAAGCGCTTTCGCCACTCTGGGTCTTCGACGAGGGACGGCATCTTGATGGCCTGATTCAGCTGCTCCAAGCCTTGCCGAAGCTGCTCCTCAGCGGTCTGTGCCTCGTCGGTGACCTGTGCCTCGTCAGCGGTCTGTGCCTCGTCGGTGACTTGTGCCTCGTCAGCGGGCTCTGCATCGTCGGTGACCTGTGCCCCGTCAGCGGGCTCTGCCTCGTCGGTGACCTGTGCCTCGTCATCAGTCATACAGCTATGTTACCTGTGACGGCAGCAACATGGAACCTGCCTGAACGGGGCTGTCATGCACTGGGCAACCTGCCAGAGAGCTCGTTGAGCTCTCCGGCGATCTCGGCAACTCGAAGTCTCAGCGCTTCAATGCTGGCTCCTGATCCACTCAGCCCCGCGTCAAGCTTGGTGCTCATGTTTGCTACGGACTCCCCCAGTGCCTTGATGGCCTCATTCGAGCCCGACAGAGCCCTCCCCCATTTTGCACCACCCTGGCCAATCTCTGCGGGGAGTTCTCCATCAATGGCCACCCGGAAGACAATCACAAGGAAGGCCAGCGTCAGCGCCGCCGCGACGACCCCTGCGAACAGGCGGACAATGGTGGGGTCGTTGAACGCGTAGACGGGGCAGGTCGATCCTGTGCACTCAGGATCTGTAGCAAGGAACGTTACGACAGCAACCCCAACCACCGCCCAACCAGCAAGACGAACTCTATGGGCAGACATGAACTTGAACCCCCGTTTCGACCATAAGAGCACACGGCGAACGAGCCACAGGATGGGGTGCTGCCAGCTCCACAAGATCACCTGGTGATAGATCCAACTGGGGCGTGACCTGAGGAACCGGGTCGCGCGCTTCTGGACCTCTCGAGCTGTCAACTGCTGTCACCCAGTCCTGCTGGAGAAGGTAGAGGTGAGTACGGGTGAACATGCCCGAGGCGACTTCACCGTCTCGAAGCCAAGACAATCTACCTTCATGCGGCATCAGAATCTACGCGTGAGCGAGCCAAGCGGTGCTCTTGGTAGCTCTTCCGAGGTCCCTGCGGGAGGTAGGCCTGTGCGTGAGGGGAACGGCTCGCTCCCGGAGGACATCTCCTTGCGCTCACTCCGGGACTTGCTTCCCGCCTCTATCGCCGAGTGTCCAAAATCAACAATAAGCGAAGCATGGCATCGTAGGCATCGTCCTTATTGAGGTGCGTGTAGTGCTCGATGATCACGGGAAGCGAAGCACCGGCGATGATCGAGAGGGTTCATCAACCAAGCGACCTTCTTGTACCGACCTGAACCTCAACCGGAGTTCGCCTTTTGCAGATCACGCCGCATTCGCTCCTCTGATTCCTCTGGAGACTTTGCCGCTGGACCTCCACTCGCTTGCGGGGGTGCTAGCGACCGGGTCGGGCGTTGCAGCGGGGGCGTGGGCCGGAGTGGTGGCCTGAAGGGTTCAGAAGCCTCGAACCGCCGTCGCGGGAGCCACCGTTAGCATGCGCTCTCCTGTACTGGAAGGAGCTCCATACTGCTCTCGCTCGTCTACTTCCTCATTCGTCGATGATCCAGAGGGGAGGTTGCGTTGATTCCCTTCCCGCGTGGCGCTATTGGTCTGCAGTTCACCGTGCTGTTCTCAGCCCCCGATACATTCGCCAGTTCCTGGCCCGGGGCGAACGAGATGCGTACAGGGATGGTTGGGGTGTTCGACATCGCGAGCGGGGA
>JALYKQ010000058.1 GCA_030774675.1 Gemmatimonadota bacterium
ACCGCGGTGCACTTTCACGGACTCGAAGTGCCGAACGATCAGGACGGTGTCCCGTTCATTACGCAGCCCCCGATCAAATCGGGACAGACGTACACCTACGAGTTCACGGCGCCCAATCCCGGCTCCCATATGTACCATTCGCACCACAACGCTGCCACGCAAGTGGGGCTGGGAATGCTCGGCGCGTTCATCATCGAGCCGAAGGCTCCGCTGCCGATCGAAAAGGCCGACGTTGATTACGTCCTCGTGATGAACGATGGCATGCATGGCTACACCTTCAACGGCAAGAGCTTCCCGGCGACGGAGCCGATCGTTGCGAGGCTGGGGCAGAAGGTTCGCATCAGGTTCATGAACGAAGGAATGATGATTCACCCGATGCACCTTCACGGCATGCACATGACCGTGATCGCAAAGGACGGATGGGCAACACCGGCACCCTGGAAATGTGACACGTTGAACGTCGCCCCCGGAGAGCGGTATGACGTTATCGTCAATTGCAACAATTCCGGAACGTGGGCGTTCCACTGTCACATCCTTCCGCACGCCGAGTCGGATCACGGGATGTTCGGTATGGTTACCGCCCTCATCGTGAAATGAAAGGCGGATGTCTGTGATTCAGGGGAGCTTCGGCCGAAAGCCGCGCCGCGTCGCAGGTGGCGCCGGATTGAGTGTGCCGCGATGGGTGCGCACTACGCTCGGTGTCCCGCTGGACATCAAGCTGATTGGCGCAAACCTGATCATTCTCCTCGTGGCGGTGCTCGCCTTGTTCGGACCGCCCCGCCTCCGTTCGGGGCGCTTGACCGAAGTTTACGTAGTCGTGGCGGCTCTGATTGTCGGCGCGACGGTAAACGTCGCGCTGGTGAAAGTGGCGCTGCGCCCAATCAACGCGCTCGAGCATGTCGCGAAGCGTGTATCGGAGGGCCGGCTCGCCGAGCGGGTTCCGGTTTCGCTCGTCGCCGACCGCGAGCTTGCCCATCTCGCGGCCACGGTCAACGAGATGCTCGATAGCCTTGCGGCCGGCCGCGAGCGAATGCGAAAGCTGGGCGCCGAAGTCGTCTATGCCGAGGAAAGGGAGCGGGCTCAGGTCGCCCGTGAGCTGCACGACTCGGTTGGGCAGACCCTCGCGGCGGCAAGCTTTCAGATCGCGGCGGCAGCGCAGGAGATCGGGGCTCACCCCGCAGCGACCCACATCGCAACGGTTCGCGAGTTACTGCGCACATCGCTCGAGGAAATCCGTAACGTTTCCCGCTCGCTACATCCACGGGTTGCAACCGATCTCGGCTTGCCGAGCGCACTTGAAGCACTGGGCGATGCAACACGTCAGCGCTCGCTCGTCGATGTGCGTGTCAAGGCAGACATTTCAGGGGTCGTGATTCCATCCGCGTTGTCGGCGACCCTGTACCGAGTCGCGCAGGAGGCACTGCGCAATGTCGAGAGGCATGCCGACGCCGCGCACGTCACTGTTTCGCTCCGCGCCCGGCCCGGCTACGTCGAGCTCGAGGTCAGCGACGATGGTCGTGGATTCGAGGGGCCGCTGGAAGAGAAGCGCAGCGAGTCCGGCTTTGCGAAGATGCGCGAGCGACTCTCGCTCGCCGGCGGTGAGCTGCATATTGATACCGCGGCGGATCGTGGCACTCGGGTCATCGCTTGGGTAGGCATGGATACGGAGGCAGCGTGAGAGATGGTGTGATCAGAGTGGTTCTTGTCGACGACCATGCCGTCGTGCGAGCCGGGTTGAAGGCAGTCCTCGGCAGTGCCAAAGACATTGAGGTCATCGGAGAGGGATCCACGGGCAAGGATGCCATCTCGCTCGCGGATCGGCTCGACCCCGACGTCATCGTAATGGACCTCTCGATGGGCGAAATGGACGGCGCCGAGGCCACGAAGGAGCTGATCGGGAAGAAGACGCGTGGCAAAGTGCTGATCCTCACGATGCACGCCGAGGATGCGTATCTCGTTCCGCTTCTCGAGGCGGGCGCCAGTGGATACTTGGTCAAGAGCGCCGCCGACCGCGAGCTCATCGACGCCGTTCGCGCCGTCGCACATGGCG
>JALYKQ010000059.1 GCA_030774675.1 Gemmatimonadota bacterium
CGCATGTACCCTGCGTCGCGCGGGTCGTTAGAACCCGAATCGAGCTCCGACCGATCCGTAGATTCGGGAATCGGCTGCTTGCTTGCCACTGAAAGTGTTGAAAGTGTTGATGGTGCCGCCGGATACCTGTCCAATTTCGCCGGTGAGCTTAAGAAGCAGAAGGTTCATCGACAAATCCGCGAAGACATTCGTGCGCGTGATGTTCTGTGAGGTCGAGACTGGACCCGCATTATAGGCCGGAATTGGCGGGACCGTTCGGGCAGAAACGTGGGCACCAATATCCGTTGACGACTCGTACTTGTCCTGACCGAATCCGGCGGCCAGACCGACGAACAACAGGCTCTTGCTGGCAACTATGCGCCACGCCTTTGTCTTCAGGCTGAGGTTGTTGACGTAGAGCGAGTCATCGTTGCTGGTCCCGGTGATGTTGACCTTAGGCAGATCGCGCTGGAGGTAGCTGACAGAGATGCCTGGTACGAGCAGCGATTCCTGCAGGATTCCAACGCGTGCGCCGTAGCCAAGCTTGAGCGACCCATCGGGGACTTTGACGCTTACGCCGTTCCCGTCAAACTCGGGGAGGTACGCGGCGCTGACCAGAAGATCGATCCCGCCAACATTGGTGATGGCGAGCGGCAGACCCTTGAAGATACCGATCGCCAGGTCCGCGGTCGGCATTGGGATGATCTGGGTCTTGGTATCGAAGCGGGTGCTCGTCGCGCCGGTAACCGCTGGCGTCACGTTTTGAATCTGGGGCAGGCTTCCCTGCACTGCATTGATTCTCAGACCGACCGAGAAATGCCCAAGGCCACCAAGACTGCCACCCTGGCCGAGCGTAGCGTTACCGCCCGTGATGCTGGTACCGAGCTGCGGCGCCATGTACTGAAACAGGTCGATCGCCTTCTGACACGCGTCCTGCGTGGCGCGGGCCTGGTCCGGAACTCCAAAACTGTTCACGGTGCCCGGCGGGCAGCGCTGTGTATCAATGCCCTGCGCGTTCGCCGACGTCCCCGTCAGCAGAACCGCTGTCAACAAAACGAACAAACGAGCTTTCATCGATTATGTCCTCAAGAGAGTATGACTGCTCCACTGCCTGGCTTGAGCGGGCCCAGAACCCAGCCCGCCACGCCGGCCTCAGTTGCCGCTGACAACACCGCATCCGCGTCGGACGGCCCGCAGATGACGACCATTCCTACACCCATGTTGAACGTTCGGTACATCTCGGCGGGTTCCACCGCCCCTGCATCCATTAGAACCCTGAATACGGCTGGCACTTTCCAGCTCGACGTATCAACTACCGCATCGAGCGTCGCAGGCAATGCACGATCCAGATTCCCGGGCAGTCCACCGCCGGTTATGTGCGCCAGCGCGTGGACGCGATCGAGCACCGGCTTGAGCACCGGCAGGTAAGACCGATGTTCCGCCAGAAGTACGTCCCCAACCGCCCCGCCACCGTCCGGAAACGCATCGCCCATTCCCAGCTTCAATCTTTCGGATACGATTCTCCGCGCGAGCGAGTATCCGTTCGTGTGCAGTCCCGCGCTCGGAAGGGCAATCAGCACATCTTCGGGCCGAACCCGCTGGGGCCCGAGAATGCGCGTTTCTTCCACATATCCGACGATGAAGCCCGCCAGGTCGTAATCAGGAGGCGTGTAAAAGCCGGGCATTTCAGCCGTTTCCCCACCTATTAGCGCGCAAGTGTTTTCGCGGCAGCCCCGGGCGACTCCGGCGACGACTGCTTCCACTACTAGCGGGTCCAGCTTTCCAAACGCGACGTAGTCAAGAAAGAAAAGTGGCAGTGCGCCCTGTACGAGGATGTCGTTGACGCAATGATTGACGAGGTCGCGACCGATGGTGTTGTGGCGGTTCGCTTCGACCGCGACCTTGATTTTGGTGCCCACACCGTCGGCGCTGGAGACGAGTACCGGCTTGTCGAGCCCGTATGGGAGTCGAAACATCCCACCGAAGCCGCCGAAGCCGCCGACGACGCCAGCAGTAAAGGTCGACTCGACCAGCTTCCTTATTCGCTCCTTGGCCGCGTTCGAGGCGTTGAGGTCAACTCCGGCGCTTCCGTAGCGAAGCGCGTCATCACTCACGCGGGCAGATCCTCCTCGAACGCCACGAGTCGCCGCATGTCGCGCATTCGCTGGTCGATCTCCGCGCGGGTGACCGTCATGAGCCGCTCGATGGAGAATTTCTCGACAGCAAACGAGCCCATCACCGAGCCAAAAATCACAGCCCGGCGCATGTTCGCTTCGCTGAGGTCGCCGCTGGCCGCGAGATATCCGATGAAGCCGCCCGCAAACGCATCTCCCGCTCCAGTCGGATCGAACACACTCTCCAGCGGGAATGCAGGCGCGAAGAAGATCGATTGCTCGTTGAACATGAATGCCCCGTGCTCACCCTTCTTGATGATCACGTGACGCGGTCCGCGCCCCATTATCCATTGTGCGGCCTGGACGAGGTTCGCCTTCTCAGTGAGCTGCCGCGCTTCGGCGTCATTCAGCGTAACCATATCGACGTGACCAAGCAGCTCGAGCAGCTCCGGCCTCCGGCTCTGGATCCAGAAGTTCATCGTGTCACACGCAATCAGCTTCGGCTTGTTCACCTGATTGAGAACGGCGAGCTGCAGGCGGGGATCAATATTCCCCAAAAAGAGATACGGTGAGGACCTGAGCTTTTCCGGAATCTTCGGGCTGAAGCGCGAGAACACCCCGAGGTGGGTCTCGAGTGTTTCAGCGGAGTTGAGATCGTGCCGGTAGCGGCCGCGCCAACGGAAAGACTCACCTTCTGCCTTCTCCAGTCCGCTGAAATCGACGCCCCGCTTCCTGAGCGGCTCAAGTTTCTCCATTGGGTAATCGGAGCCGACGACACCCACTACGCTCACCTTGGTGAGGTGGCTCGCCGAAGCGGAGAAGAAAGTCGCGGAACCACCGAGAACGTCGTCGGCTTTGCCGAAGGGCGTTTCGACCGAATCGAGCGCAACGGAGCCAACTACCAGGACCGACATTCGTTTCGTTCTCGTGGAAGATTGTCAGACCGCTAATGCTAATCGCATGAAGGTCGCGGGCAACTACATCCTTTCGGGCGATGTGATCCCGAGGATCCTCATCCCATTGCGCAGCACAATTTGTGTACCTCGAGCGAGCGCCAGTCGCGCGCGCGTCACCTCTTCCTGCTGCTCGAGGACGTGATGCTTGTGGTACCAGAGATGGGCGACTCGCGCCGTTTCCAGGAGATACGTCGCGACCCGGTGCGGCTCGAGGGTTTCCGCGGCTGAGTCTACCAGTGCGGGAAAATCGAGGAGCGCCTTGATCAGCTCCTGCTCTTCCGGCTCACGCAGAACCCCGTAGTCGATGTCCTCGGCTGGTACCGATTCAGGATCGATTTCCCCGACGCGGAAGATGCCGCACATGCGGGCGTGCGCCATCTGGATGTAGTAAACCGGGTTCTCTTCAGATTGCGAGGCCGCGAGATCTACGTTGAAAATCAGCTGAGAGTCGCTCTTTCGCATCAGGAAGAAATACCGCACGGCGTCCCGCCCGACCTCATTAACGAGATCCCGAACGGTGACGTAGCTCCCGGCGCGCTTCGAGATTTTCACCTCTTCCCCCTGCTTCATAACCGTAACCATCTGGTGCAGCACGTATTCCGGGTAACCCGGCGTTATCTCCATCTCCAGTGCCTGAAGTCCCGCGCGGACACGCGTGACGGTGCTGTGATGATCCGCACCCTGCACGTCGACGGCGCGATGAAATCCACGCTTCCACTTCGTGACGTGATACGCGACATCGGGAAGAAAGTAAGTGTAGGTGCCGTCGCTCTTCCGCATCACGCGATCCTTGTCGTCGCCGAATTCGGTGGTGCGGAGCCAGAGCGCGCCTTCGTGCTCGAACGTTTTGCCCGAAGCAACGAGGAGTCTGACGGTGTCTTCGACCATGCCGTCAGCGTACAGCGAGGATTCCAGGAAATAGTGATCGAAGCGCACCCCAAACGCCTGCAGATCCAGATCCTGCTCCTTGCGTAGCTCGCGCACCGCGAATTCCCGGATCGACAGGCCGTCTCCGCCGGCCTCATATCGCTCCGCGAGCTCTCGGATGTAGTCCCCGTGATAGCCGCCCTCCGGGACCGTTGACGACTTGCCGCGAAGCCCGTCGAGCCGTGCTTCGACGCTGGCGGCCAGATTATCGATCTGGACGCCGGCGTCGTTATAGTAGAATTCACGCGTGACACTCCAGCCCGTTGCCTCGAGCAGGGTTGCGATCGCGTCCCCGAGAGCCGCCTGCCGCCCGTGCCCAACGTGGAGGGGTCCAGTCGGGTTTGCGGAAACGAATTCGACGTTCACCCTCCGACCAGCCCCGGCGTTACTACGACCATAGCTCTCGTTCGCTCTCACGATGTCCTGAAGTCCCGAGGCTATGCGGCCGGCGTCGAGCCAGAAATTCATGAAGCCGGGTCCCGCAATGTCGATTGTGGAGACGCCAGCGGTCTCCGTCTTCATTGCGTCGCGGAGTCGTTCAGCAACCTCGCGTGGCTTGGCTTTGAGCGAACGCGCCAGTACCATCGCCAGATTCGTGGCCCAATCGCCGTGGGATGGATCGCGGGGGCGCTCGACCAACGGGTCGACATCTTCAGGCGCGCCAAGGCTGCGCGCCGCCCTGATTAGCTCGGCGCGGATCTGATCAGCGGCGTTCATTCGGCGCTTTTCGCTCTTCCCGAGGTTTTTTTGGCAGCCGACTTCGAGGCAGTCCCAGGCTTGGGGTCGCTGCTCGGTTTTGGTTCAGGGGTAGTCTTAGCCTCGGTCTTCCCCGCCGGTTCGCTCTTCGCGCCGGCGGAGTCAACCGGAGTCTTAGCGGACTCCGTCGCGTCAGGGGTTGCCGCCGGGGCCACCGATTTTTTGCCGTCCTTGCCGTAGTCGGTGATGTAGAAACCCGATCCCTTGAACACGAGCCCGGCTCCGGCAGACACCTGCCTCTCCGCGATCTTGCCGCAAACGGGACAAGGCGCCTCGAGCGGCGCGCCGCTCATCGAGCGATAGAACTTGTCGAACTCGTGGCCCTGAGGGCAACGAAACTCGTATGTGGGCATGTTGGTTCTAGGAGAGAACTGCGGCGACAGTGAAAGTTAGTCTGGCACTGGTGGGGGCTCAAGCGTGACTGTAAACCACTGACAGACTTACGACTCAATCACTGTCCACCCCCAACTTGGATCGCCCGTAAGCGTCCTCGGACTCTCTACGCCGAAGGCCTATAGAACCCCCAATTCTCCGCCAGAGTTTCCGATATCTCTCCAACGGTTGCGCGCGCCCGAACCGCGTCGACGATGAGCGGCATCAGACGTGGTTGCGTAGAACCAGGCGCGGAGGCATCGCGCAGCGCATCCAGTGCGCGCGTAACCTCCGCTGCATCCCGCTTTTTTCTGACCCTCCTTACGCTTTCGACCTGCTCCTTCTCGAGGGCAGAATAGTCAGGCGCGGGAATGGTCGGCGGATCTTCGTCGTCGACGAAGCGATTTACACCTACGATCACGGTTTCGCCCGATTCCACTCTGAGCTGCTGCTCGTAAGCGCTCTGCGCGATCTCTCGCTGAAAGAATCCGGACGCGATTGCGCTCTCCGATCCCCCCAACTCGTCGACCTCGAGAATCAACTCGAGGGCCTTCTCTTCGAGTCTGGTAGTGAGATTCTCGACATAGTAGCTGCCCGCGAGAGGGTCGGCTGTGTTGGTGATACCGGATTCGAATGCCACGATCTGCTGCGTGCGGAGGGCAAGCGTCGCAGCTTCGACGGTGGGCAGCGCCAGCGCCTCGTCGTAGCCGTTCGTGTGCAGCGACTGGGTTCCGCCCAGAGTCGCGGCCAGCGATTGAACCGCTACCCGGACAACGTTGTTGAGAGGCTGTTGAGCAGTGAGCGTGACTCCTCCGGTCTGGGTGTGAAATCGCAGGCGGGCGCTCGATTCCGACGCGTGAAACCGGCCACGCATGATGCGCGCGTAGATGCGGCGAGCAGCGCGAAACTTGGCGACCTCCTCGAACAGATCGCTATGTGCGGCAAAGAAAAACGACAGCCGCGGGGCGAATGAATCGACGGCAAGGCCGGCATCGATCGCGCGGGTGACATACTCGATCGTATTGGCGAGCGTGAAGGCGAGCTCCTGCACGGCTGTGGCGCCGGCTTCGCGGATATGGTAGCCCGAGATCGAGATCGGATTCCAGTTTGGCATTTCATCCGCGCAAAAACGGAATACTTCAGCGATGAGGGCAAGGCTGGGGCCGGGTGGATAGATGTAGGTGCCCCGCGCGATGTACTCCTTCAGTATGTCATTCTGAACCGTGCCGCTGAGTTTGCCGCGCGGGATACCACGCTCCTCTGCTACCACCAGGTACATCGCCAGCAGCGTCGCGGCGGTGGCGTTGATGGTCATCGATGTGGAGACCGTGTCGAGCGGAATTCCGTCGAGCAAGACGTGCATGTCTTCGACGGTGTCGATCGCTACCCCCGCCCGACCGACTTCGCCGAGCGCGCGCGGCGAGTCGGAGTCGAGGCCCATCTGGGTCGGGAGATCGAATGCTACCGACAGGCCGGTCTGCCCGGCGTCGAGCAGGAGGCGGAAGCGCCCATTGGTGCTCTTGGCGCTCCCGAAACCCGCGTACTGCCGCATCGTCCAGAGACGACCGCGATACATCGTGGGCTGTACTCCCCGAGTGTAGGGCCATTTGCCCGGATCGCCCAGCTCGGACGCGTAGTTGAGCTCGGCATCCTCCGGACGGTACACCGCTTTGACTGAAATACCCGACGGAGAAAGCTTCTCGCCGAGCTCGCTCGTGGTCACGCGCGCCGGCTTGGGGGCGAGAAGACAGTCACGCGCCTACCGAACCGACGGGGGAGAGCTGACTGGCGCTCCTGACCTCGCGGCTCAGCATCGCGCGCGCGGCATCGACATCGTTCTTGCTGCCGATGAACAGCGGTGTCCGCTGATGCAGCTCCGAAGGCTGGATATCGAGGATGCGCTCGCTACCGTCCGTCGCCGCGCCGCCAGCCTGCTCCACGATGAATGCGAGCGGACATGCCTCGTAGAGGAGCCGGAGCTTTCCACGCTTGTTCTTACGGTTGGCCGGATACGCGAAGAGTCCGCCACCAAGAAGGTTGCGGTGAAAATCGGCGACGAGCGATCCCACGTAGCGGGTGTTCATCGGCTGGCGGTTGCCATCCTGCCCGCGATAATAGCTCATCAGATTCTGCACCGGCTGGTCCCACTGGCTGTGATATGAGTCGTTCACCGACAGGTACCTTCCCACGTCGGGCGTGCGAATATTCGGGTGGGAAAGCAGGAACTCACCGAGTGACGGATCGAGTGTGAAGCCGTGGGCGCCCTGGCCCGTCGTGTAGACGAGCATCGTGCTCGAGCCGTAGATGACGTAACCCGCTGCCACCTGTCGCCGTCCCGGCTGGAGCATGTCCTCCAACTCACCACGGCTCCCACGCGTGATCTTACGGACGACCGAGAAGATGGTTCCGACCGGAACGTTGACATCGATGTTCGAGGACCCATCGAGCGGATCGAACAACAGGCAGTATTTTCCGCACCGGAAATTTGGCGGGATGTCGATGATGCCCGGCTCTTCCTCGGAAGCCATCGCGCACAATCGTCCGCCGTGATCAACCGCCTTGATGATGATCTCGTTCGCCAGGACGTCAAGCTTCTGCTGTGTCTCACCCTGCACGTTCTCGAGATCGGTCGCCCCAAGGATATCGGCGAGGCCCGCGCTTCGCACCTTGTTCGCGATCATTTTGGCGGCGAGCGCCAGATCGTAGAGCAGGCCGGAGAGCTCGCCCGTTGCTTCCGGGTGAAGTTTCTCCTGCTCGATGATGAATCTTTCGATGGTTACGACGGAAGTCGCCGTGTGTTTTACCACTTCACAGTTCCTTTTGTGCGGTGTTCTGTGCCAGCCGACCAGCGGCGTACCGGCGTGCATCTTCCTCGTAGGCGTTGCGCGAATACCCATGGCGAATCGACTGCCACAGGTAGCTGAAGGGAAAGGTCGAGCGCTCAAGAAATTGGTGGACGTGACGGAGCTCGTGCAAGAGGAGCTCGGGTGTGGCCTGAGTGCGCGGAGCGAGGAAAATCGTGCGCCACAATGTGATGGCTGCAGCGGTGCTGGTGCCTAGCGCCCACCCGGCAACTTTGAGAGGTAGCCCGCCCCGACGGTACGTCGCCTGACCAAGGTCCGGGTACTCCCGCAACGTTGTAGCGGGAAGATCGATCTTCTCCCCGATCAATGCCCTGACGAGTCGTGAGCTACCTGCCATCTATCCCCTCCCGCCTCTATCTCGACGTGCGCACCATCGGTTCGAACGATCACCGTTCCAGCTTCGTCGGTGCGCAGCACCTCAGCGCCGACTCGTGCCAACGCGTGCAAGACATCGACGCTTGGATGTCCGTACCTGTTGCCCGCGCCAACCGAAATGATAGCGACATCCGGATGAACGGCGGCGAGGAATGCGTCGCTGCTGCTGGTGGAGCTGCCGTGATGACCAACCTTCAGCACATCTGCTCGCAACTCATTCCGATGCTGCCCGAGCAGCCAGTCCTCCTCCGCCCGCTCGGCATCTCCGACAAGCAGAAAACGCACCATGCCGAATCTCGCGACCGCAATCGTGCTCGCGAGATTGGGATCCTTGAGTCCGACCGTCCACACCGAGTCGGGCGCCAGAAAGCTGAGCGTCACTCCGTCGATTTGGACGGAGTCGCCCGGATGAACGCGGTGCCATCGAATTCCGTGCTTTCTCGCCGCCTCCAGTGAAAGGCTGTAAGCCTCTGATCCGCCGGCGAATGCAGCGTCCCAGTATTCATGTGGACGCAGCGCAGAGAGGACGGTTGCTGCCCCGCCAACGTGATCGGTGTGCGGGTGCGAGAGTACGAACGCCTCGAGCGAGCCTCCTCGCCTGAGAATGTATGGTAGAATCCGGGAGCGGCCCGCGTCACCGCCGGGCCAGGCCGGACCCGCGTCGAAGAGGACCCAGCGACCGGCGTCGGTGCGAAGCAGAATCGCATCACCTTGGCCGACGTCCAGCACGTGCAGCTCTACACCGCGGGCGCGAGTGAAAGGAATTGCCGGAAAGACCGCCATCACCGCTAGCGCCGCTACTCCGAGAATCGCCGGGCGCGACGGGAACCGGCTCACGCACGCCATAAGGAGCGCTGCGGCGGCGGTCGCTCCCAATACTGCGGTCGCGACCGTCGTCGTGACTGTCACCGCTGCTCCCGGCACCGACGAAGCGGACCAGGCAATCCAGTCAAAGGCAAAAAGGAGGGGGTGCACGGCCTGCGCGAAGAGACCTGCCAACGCTCGAATGGGCGAGAGCAACAGCCCCAGAAAGAGAACCGGCTGAGCGAGCGTCACGATCGGCGCGGCGATCAGGTTGGACACCGGTGCTATGAGACTGAGCCTCCCGAATTCCCATGCGACCAGTGGAGCGGTGATCGCGCACGCTACGAGCGAGGTCAGTAGCTCCCGCGTCACGTTTCCCCTCCAACCCCCGAGGCGGTTGGCGAAATGCCGTCGCCACAGCGAGCCTGCTGCAACCAGGGCCGAGATTCCAAGAACGCTCAGCTGGTAGCCAACGTCGAGCACCGTTCGCGGAACGAAGAGCGGAACGAACGCGCCGATTGCCCACGCGGCCCACGGCGATGTCGGGCGCTGAGCGAGTCGCGATACCATTCCGACGCCCAGCATTGCCGCCGACCGCAGCGCGGGCGGAGGCGCTCCGATGACGGCGACGTAAACTCCGGTCGCTGTGAACGCGCCAAGAAGGGCGATTCGACGCGGCATCCGGCCGACCTGAAAGAGTAGCTCCATCGCTGCCGCGATGACCGCCACGTGGAGACCCGAGATAGAGAGCATATGGACGAGGCCGGCCCCGGCGTACCGGTCACGCATCTCAGTGGGGATTTGTCTCTGGTCCGCGATGAGAAGGGCTCTCGCCAAAGGTGCGTCGTCGCCGAAGGTGCGATCGATCGACCTTGCGGCGCGAGCCCGGATGCTGGAGAGCATGTCCACAGGGGCGGAACCGTCGCGTGCTCGCGCGATCGGCCGCTCGGGAGGAGGGCTCGATGCGGCGGTGACTGCCGCCGCCGCAAACACCAGGACGAGGCCAATGCGCTCTTCCCGAGGGCGAAGCAGCGCCACCACAAAGAACACCAACGCGACTACGATCGCTAGCCACGCGAACCCGCTGAATCCCGCCAGCAGCCCCGCGACGAAAACGAGATATGTCCTGGTGATGAGTGGCAGCCCAGCTCCGATCGTCGCTGCCGGATCCTAGTGTCTCATCATCCCCAACGCGGAATCATTCCCGGAATCCCGCAATCGAAAGACGTCGTCTTTTCTATACCGCGAGAGGCAGAGCGGTCCTCTGTCCTATGACCTTGCCCAGAAAGGTCGAACCCGTGGTGCCAGTCAGCTCGGCGGTCACGTACTTCCCAATCATCGAGATCTCCCCCGGAACCATCACAGTCTTGAAATCGCGCGTCCGCGCCTGAAGAAGCCCGCCGCGGCGCGCCGATTTCTCGATGAGGACTTCCCTCCTCTCGCCGAGAAGCTTAAGGTTGCGCTCGCGTGTTCCGGCCCGAACCGCGGAGATCAGACGTCCTAGTCTATCGCTCGCGATTTCATCCGACACCGTCTCCTTTTCCGGGAAGCGCGTTGCCGGCGTTCCGTCGCGCGGCGAGAACTTGAAGGTGTAGGCGTCATCGAACCCGACAGCCCGCACGGCACTCAGTGTCTCCTCGAAGTCTGCTTCGGTCTCTCCCGGAAAACCGACGATAACATCAGTGGTTAGCGCGAGATTTGGAATCGCCGCGCGCAGCTCGTCTACACATTCGAGGTACCGGTCGCGAGTGTACCGACGCAGCATCCGCTTGAGCGTGCGCGTCGATCCCGACTGCATCGGCAGATGCACGTGCTCACAAACGCTCTCTGTCTCGGCCATCGCGCGGATCACGGCATCGCTGAAATCGTTCGGATGCGGACTAGTGAAGCGAAGCCTCCTCACCCCCGCTACGCCCCCAACCGCACGCAGCAAGTGAGCGAAATCGTGCTCGCCATCGAAGTACGAGTTTACGGTTTGGCCGAGGAGCACGATCTCGGAAATGCCGGAGGCGACGACTAGCTCGACCTCGCGCACGACTTCGTGAAGCTGCCGGCTGCGTTCAGGGCCGCGGGTGGTCGGGACGATGCAGTAGGTGCATTTGTAGTCGCACCCACGCTGGACGGGGATCCAGGCCTTCACGCCCTCGAAGCGGCGAGGTGTAAAATCCTCGTAGTGCTCTTCCAGGTCGAATTCCGTGGCGGTTGTCCGCGCTCCGCCTCGCGCGGTTTCGATCAGCGCCGGGAGGTGACGATAGCCATCGGGTCCGATTACGAGACTCACGTGCTTCGCGCGGTCGAGGAGCTGAGATCCGAGGCGCTGCGCCATGCACCCAGTCACGCCCACGATGGCGCCGCGCTTCATCCTGCTCTTCATCTCGCCCAGCCTTCCCATCACCCGCTGCTCCGCGTGATCACGAATTGCGCAGGTGTTGATAAGGATGACATCGGCGCCGTCAGGTTGCCCCACTTCCTCGTAGCCAGACTCGGTCAGCCTACCCAGCATAAGCTCGGTATCGCTCACGTTCATCTGGCACCCGTAGGTCTCGATATAAACGGTCGGGCGCGGAAGCTGAATCATGGGTTAAAGATAGTCTTCAGCTAGAGCGGGAGCGGAGGAAGCTTCAGCGCGGGGTGCCAAGCGCCGATGACACGGGCGGACCCACTGGTTGGCCGTCGACGGAGGAGGGATCGGTTGGCAGCTCGATATAAAAGGAGCTGCCCTTGCCCTCGGCGCTCTTCACCCAGATACGCCCGCCGTGCCGCTCAACGACGAGCTTGCAGAAAGTCAGCCCAAGCCCCGAGCTGCGAGTGCGTGGAGAGCGCGGCATCTCCACCTGACCGAATTTGCGGAAGATCAGGTCGTGGTATTCGGGGGGAATGCCTGGACCGTTGTCGCTCACGGTGAACAGCACGCCATTGCGCGCGCGACGCGCACTCAACTCCAGCTTGACCGGCTGCGACGAGTGTGTGACAGCGTTCTGAATGAGATTCGAGAACACTCGCTTCACCAACCCCTTGTCGCCTGAGAATACAGGGGCGTCGTCGGCGACCAATACCGACGCGGTGGCGCCTTCCTGCTGAAAGCGGTGCCCCCATTCGTGAACCAGCTCGGCGAGCAAGGCTCCGGGAGCCATCGGCGCCAGCGTGAGCGAGATATTCGCCTCTTCGATTCTTGCCACTTCGAGAATGTCGTCGATCAGTCCGAGCAGGTCCTCGGATTTCGTTTCAGCATCCCCGATCGCGGCTTTCTGCGGAGTCGTGACCTGACCGAAATCCCCATCCGCCAGCATCTCGAGTGTCGCGAGCACCGAAGTGAGAGGAGTCTTGAGGTCGTGCACGATCATCTTCATCAGGTCGTCGCGCACCTTCTCGAGCTCGCGCAACTTGCGGAGGCTGTCCTCGAGCGCGTCGGTTGCGGCCTTGAGCTTGAGCAGGCTGCGCACCCTCGCGCCGAGCACCAGACGATTGTGGGGCTTGGTGAGAAAGTCGTCGCCACCGGCCTCTATCCCGCGCACCCGGTCGCTGGTGTCGTTGAGGGCGGTAACGAAAATCACTGGAATGCGCGAAGTTCGGGGATCGCGCTTGATGCGCCGGCACACCTCGAAGCCGGTTGACCTGTCGTCGACGCCGAGATCACCAGCTGGCATCGAGACATCGAGAATGCAGAGATCGGGATGCTGCTCGAACGCGGCGACGACGGCCGACGGTCCGTCCACCGCCGTAATCGTTTGATAGCCGAGACTATTGAGCTGATCGAGCAGGAGTTCTACGTTGGCGGGGATGTCGTCGGCAACGAGGATGACTTCGCCCGCGTCGGTCATATCAGGGGGAGACTCTGAGGCCGAAGCTCAGAATGAGTCCCCTCTCCTTCACATCTGCGGCAGACGTCCGGCTCGCGTGCTGAAGCGCGAAATCGAAGCTGGCGCGCTGGCGGGTTAAGGGAACGCCCAACCCTGCCGCGAAGGACTTTTCCGAGACCTTGTCACCGTTGAAGCCAAATGGCAGCGTGCGAAACCTGGCGCCAGCGCGCAGAGTAACAAGGCGCTGCATGATTCGCGGTCCGCTTGCCTCGAGGCCGACACCGGTGTCCCACCCGTCGAACGCCTTGGTGTTGGCCGATGAGAGCGAGCTAAGCGAGCTCCATCCATCGTGGGCAACGCGGCCAGAAAGGCTTACACCGGGAACTCCCTCGTATATGACCGATCCCGAATAGTGATCGGGCAGTCGCGCCCTCCCAATAGCCGTGTCGCCAGATTGAGCGCTCAGGTCACCTCCCTTCCGTCCGGATAGCGCAAATCCGATCGCGCGTGAGGGATGGTACTCGACCCCGATCGAACCGGCAAACCCCGCAAAACTGATTCGGCCCGACTGCGAAGTGCTGATGTACCTGCTGCTGTCTGGAAAAAGCTGGCCGAAGGTAATGCGATTGCTGCCAGCGAATACATGGGCGCCGACGCCGACGCGAAAGATGGGACTGCCAGACCACGCCAACGCCAGTCTCACGTCGTTGATTGCACCGAGCACCCTATTGCGCTCGGTGACTTCAACTGTGTCAGTGGCGTCCCCGATCACCTGTCGGCGAACAAGGCTGGTTTCGGAGGATCGGTCGAGGAACGTCGAGGAGCTGAGCCCGAGTGTCCACTGCTGGCCCATCGGCAGCACTCCCGCGACCAGCGGAAAGCGCGCCGTGGTCGTCTTGGCGGTGCTCGATCCGGCGGTTACGCGTCTGAATTCGGGTGAGTACTGAAAAAACAGGGCTGTCGACCCGACGCCCGCGAGCGATGCGGGATTCACGAGGCTGATCGCGTCGAAGTCGCCGACCCCACCACCGGTCCCTTCGGCCCGCGCGCTCAAACCGCCAGCCGGATAGCCCAACCCCTGAAGACTGAGAGCGCCCTGAGCTTCTCCACGTGTAGAGATTGCGACCAGGGCAATCGAAACTAGCAGTTTGCTTATCACGGGATTCTCAGCGGAACTCGGGAAGTGTAACTGATTCTGAGACGCGGACGCAGCGCGCTGACGTCCTCGCTCGAGGAGAAGCGGATCTCGAGGGGCAAGTTCCCCTCGTTGAGAGCTTTGAGGACGATGGCGCGTGGCAAGCTGTCGGGCGGTCGCAGATGCCACGCGGCGAAGGCGCGCGCGAGCTCGACGTTGGTGACGCCCGAACCGCCTGGCGCCACCTTGACAGTGTCTCCGGAGAGGTCAGCGATGATCTGCGCAGCTTTTGCGGGATCGGTTACTACCTTGCCGGCGAGGACCAGCTGCGGAAGAATCAGAACGGTGTCCGTCGGATCGAGCGCCGGATTGGAAATCTGGTTCAGTAAGAGCGTGGCCCGGACAACGGTCGCCGAGTCGATGATGCTCGAAGGGATGTCGAAGCGAAAGTAGACACGGCGAGGGGGAAGGCCCCCAACGGCAAGAACGTTGGGCGCCGCCGGTGGTGGACCTTTCACTATGACCGTGTAATCGGTGAGATGGCTCGCGACGATGGCTTCACCGACAGGCGTACTTGAAAACGGGATGACGGTGAGCGGCTTGGTGCTCGTGTCTGGAGTTGCGCGGAAGAAGAGGATGGGCGTGGCGGCGCCTTCGGCGGAGATGATCCGAATCTGCGACGACGTCGGACCAGTCACCCGCAGTCCGACCCGCAGTCGTGCGCCGGCCTGGAGCTTTGCCAGCACGGTGGCGTTCGAGATGTAGTACCTGGTCGTGTCCTTGAGATCTGCCAGCGCGAGGAGCTGGGACGAGATGAGCCGATCCGCCCGGAAGAGCGCGCTCACAGCGGCGGTAGATGTGTCGTTGGCCGTGGTGTCGACGTCGTAAGCTTCGATGTTGAATGGCCCAGTGCCTTTGATGGAAAGCGTGTCGATGCGCAGCTGGATGTAGGCGCTGTCGACGCTGGTGATCGCCCGGGAGGTGTCGCCGGTCGGGATGAACTTCGACGGCAGCGAGTCGAACCGAATGACCACGCGAGTGTCGAGGGTGTCCCCGCGAGAAGCCAAAAGTAGCGCCGGCTCCGTTCCCAGGCCTGAAAGCGCCTGCACCGTCGTGTCGAACGCCACTGCATCGAGTGTGATGTTCTGGACATCACCACCTATCGGCGGACACAGCACGGCGCAAACGCCGGAGCTATCGAGGTCCTCTGAGCACGATGAGACCGCGAGGAACAACGCCGCAGTCGTGAACGATCGCAGCAGTAATGACGAAAGCTTCACTAGATTCTTCCACGTGATTGGTGAAGCACGAAGGCGTGCGGAAGCAGCTCGTCGAGAGTCCACGTTGCTTCCTGTCCATCGCGGGTGTAGCTGGAGATTTTGATGTTCGGCGCGAACTCGTTCAGAACCTGACGGCACGCGCCGCACGGCGGCGTAGGCTCACTGTCTTCCGTCGCGATGGCGATCTCGTCGAACTCGGTGAGCCCTTGTGAGACAGCATAAGCCACGGCAAGGGTTTCCGCGCAGATCGCAAGTCCGAAGGCCGAGTTCTCCATGTTGCATCCGGTGATGAGCTGGCCATCGCGGGTATGCAGCGCCGCCCCGACGCGAAAGTTAGAGTAGGGTGCGTAGGCATTCTCCAGCGCGCGGAGCGCAGCCTCCCGAAGGGAGGCGTCTTTGTCCGAAGCCTTCTTCATCAGACTACCAGCTCTGGCAGGAACGATTTGCCCCGACCCCTGAAAGCGAGGCCGAACCATTCCGCAACCGTCGCGCCGAGATCGGAAAACGTCTCGCGCTCGCCGAGATCACGCGGGACTACGCGCATTCCTCCGGCCAGAAGCGGCACGCACTCGCGCGCGTGATCCGTGGATGGGGTTGTAGGGTCGTTGCCGTGGTCGGCCGTGATGAACAGCAGATCGTCCTCTCTGAGCCGTGATGTGATGGAGGGCAAGGCCGCATCGAACTCGCGCAGCGCACCATAAAACCCCGCAACGTCGTTGCGGTGCCCATACAACTGGTCGAAATCTACTAGGTTGGCGAAGAGTAACCCACTTGCGGCGGTCGAGAGCCAATCGTTGATCCCGCGGATGCCTTCGGCGTTGGACGCCGTGTGCTTCGAGCTGATCGACCTGCCAGCGAAGAGATCATCCACCTTTCCCACTCCGGCTCGTGGGATTCCGGCTTTGGCAAGAGCATCCAGTAGAGTTTCAGCAGGCGGCTCGATCGAATAGTCACGCCTGTTCGCGGTCCTCTCGTAGTTGCCTGCTGAGACCGCGAACGGACGCGCGATCACCCGGGATATATCATGCGGCGGCACGAGAATCGTGCGGGCGATCTCGCACGCCCTATAGAGCTCGGCGAGCGGAACGACGCCCTCGTTCGCAGCAATCTGAAAGACCGAGTCAGCGGACGTGTACACGATCCAGCTCCCAGTCGCGAGCTGCTCGTCCGCGTACCTCTCGAGCACATCGGTGCCACTGGCAACCACGTTACCGATGACGCCGCGGCCGGTCTCCCGCGCGAATCTCTCGATGATCTCGCGCGGAAATCCGTTGGGGAAAGTCGGAAACGGATGCTCGAGGTGTACGCCCGCTATCTCCCAATGACCGGTGGTGCTGTCCTTGCCGGCGGAAGCCGGGCGCATCGTTCCCCACGCGCCGACAGCGTCGCCGCGTCGTTCCAAGCCGTCGAGTGGGCGAATATTGCCGAGCCCGAAGCGCTCGAGCCGCGGGAGACGGAGGCCGCCACAGGCGCGCGCAACATTGCCGAGCGTGTCGCTGCCCGCATCTCCGTATCGCTCAGAGTCGGGAGCTTCGCCGATGCCAACTCCGTCGAGGATGAGAATTACCGCGCGCCTCAAGGCCCTGAACCGATGTAGGATCGCTCGACACGAGACCGAAGCCCGGTGAGCAGCTCGTAGGGCGACATCCCCGCATCGTCAGCGACTCGCTCCACGGTGAGAACGGTGTCGCCCGCTCTGCCGATCAACGTGGCGACATCGCCAAGCCCGCAAGGAACCGTCGTGATATCGATCATCGTCATGTCCATGGTAACCATTCCGACGACCGGCGCGAGCGTACCACCGACCAGTACAGAGCCGGACTTGCTGAGCGATCTTGGGTACCCGTCCGCGTACCCGACCGCGAGTGTAGCGATCCGGGCCGCACGCTCGATACGTAGCGTCGCCCCGTAACTCACCGTGTCGCCCGCTTCAAGGTTCCGGACCTCCACTATCGGCGCGCGGAGGTGTACCACCGGCTCCGGTTGCAGTGCGGCGCTGCGTCCACTTCCCACGCCGTATAGAAAGATTCCCGGACGGACGAGATCCCACTCGCTCCTGCCCTTCCGCGCAATCGCCGCGCTGTTGTCGGCGTGAAGCAAGCGCGGGCGCGAGGGCAAAGATGCGACTGCAGCCCGGAACAACTTCTCCTGCGCCGCCAGCGTTCCGTCATCGAGCTCGGCGGAATGGAAATGGGTGAACGCTCCTTCCGGCGGAGCCAGTTGCAGGAGATGTTTTATCCGATCTACTTCGCGCCATGGGATGCCGGCGCGGCTCATCCCGGTATCAATCGCGAGATGCCAGGCGCCCCCTCCGGCGCGCCGCCATGCTTCTATCTCATCGGGAAAGCCGAGCGTCGGAGTCAGTCGCGACGACCGCGCGCGCGCGAGCTCCTGTTCGAGAAGCGGAGTGAATACGAGGACGGGACGTGACGCGCCCCATTCGCGTAGCTGCTCACCTTCGGCGACCGTCGCTACTCCGTAACCCCATGGCTCGAGCAACTCCAGCGCCCGGAACACCGCTTGGGCTCCCAACCCGTACGCGTCGGCCTTGATCATTGGCATGAGCGGAACGCCAGCCCGTCGCGCAAGAGCGGCTCCATTACGCTGCAACGCGCCCACGTCGATATCGACCCGGGCGCGAGCTAGAGACTGCTTCATTGACGCTTCATTTATGTTGCGGGTAGTATACGCGGCACGCCTAGTAGCTTCAAGAAAATCAGCGTCACTCCACCCCGCAATGCATGGACAATACACGCTCGCTCGACGACACCCTGGCACTGATGCGCGATCTTCGCAAACGCTGTGAATGGGACGCCGCGCAGACGCACGAGTCGCTCCGCCCTTACCTCATCGAGGAGGCGCACGAGCTCGACGACGCCATACGGCTCGGTAACGACAAGCTGCTGCGCGAGGAGCTTGGCGATCTGCTGCTGCAGGTGCTCTTTCATTCTGTGCTGGCGGAGGAACGCGGCAGCTTCACATTCGCCGATGTCGCTGAGGCCCTCATCACCAAGATGAAAGGAAGGCATCCACACCTCTACGGCGACGCGGCGAAGGAGCCGTGGGAGCGAATGAAATTCAGGGAGCGCCACAGTATCGCAGACGGCTTGCCCGGCTCGATGCCGGCGCTGCATCGCGCGCATCGCCTCCAGGATCGCGCAGCGGGCGTCGGATTCGATTGGCCCAATGTGGAGGGTCCGGCGGAGAAGGTTGAAGAAGAGCTGCTGGAAGTTCGCGAGGAGCTGCGGAAGTCGCCGGCTCGAAAAGCGGCGAGCGTTCCGTCGCTCGACGCGCGACACTACGCGCTGGAGGCGGAGTTGGGCGATCTTCTGTTCGCGGTGGTCAACCTTTGCAGAAAGGCCGGTGTGCACGCATCGATCGCGCTCGACAAGGCAAACGCGAAATTCGAGCGGAGGTTCAAGGAAATCGAGCGACTAGCCACGGTGCGCGGGATCGACATAGCGCACGCGGGGCTGGAAAAGCTCGACGCGCTCTGGGACGAGGCGAAGCGCGCCGAGCAGAAGATATCAGCTGATCCAGGTGCCTAGGGCAATCGCCCACACACAAAGTAAGACGCCACCGGCAGCGAGCACGCCAACTGCGCCCATCGCGGCGCAGAGCACTTCCATCGCTGTGCCAACAACACGACTGCCGCGCGTGACCGCAGCCGACCGAGCCCGGTCGGCCAATCCCCACGCTCCGTAGGCGAAGAAACAGAGTGCGAGGCTGACCAGCACGAGCCACGCGACAGGGCGCCACCATAGGGCTGCTGATGAAGCGGCGAGTCCAACGCCCAAGTCGATGGACAATCGACGGATTGAAGCGGACCTCGCGCGGTGAGCGAGGAACTCGGGGAGACTCGCGTCGCGCCTGAGAGCGGAGAGAACCATCATGCTGAACAATTCTTCACCGCGATCGGCAATCCGCCAGTCCCTAAGGAACGGGCACGCGACTCAGTCGCTTTCCTCTTCGGCTTCTTCGCCGTGCTTTACGATGTCCCCCGACTGGAAGAGGATTCCCTTGAGAGTCTCGTGCCATTTCCGGTTCCGGCGCAGCAGAAACTCGAGATCCATGCCAAAGTGCTTGAACTCTTCGTGCTGGGCGTTTCGCATGATCGCTTTCGCTTCGCTGTCTTTCTCCAGCGCCAGGCGCTGTTCGTACCAACCGATAGCCTCGGCCTCTTCAATCAGCGATGTGATCATTCGCGCAAACGTGCGCGTTTTGGCGGACAGCTCGCCTGGCGGCTCGTGGTACTGATCGAATCCCATCAGGTCCCTCTCGAGCTGAAAGAGATATAACTCACGGCTTGAGCCGGTTCATCGTTCGCGGGAAGGCGATCGCCTCCCTGATGTGATGGATTCCACAAATCCACCCCACAGTCCGTTCGAGCCCGAGACCGAAGCCCGAGTGAACGAACGTCCCGTACTTTCTGAGATCCAGGTACCAGTTGTACGATTCAACGGGCAGGTTCTCCTCCTTGATCCGTGCGAGAAGCTTGTCGTGGTCGTCTTCGCGTTGTGATCCACCGATTATCTCGCCGTATCCCTCTGGTGCCAGCAGGTCATCGCACAGGACCGTACGCGGGTCAGCCGGATTCTCCTTCATGTAGAAAGCCTTGGCTTCCTTTGGATAGTTGTAAATGAAGACCGGGCGGTCGTGGCCTTCGACGAGCAAGGCCTCGTCCTCCGCGCCCAGGTCTTCACCCCACTTCACCGTGCTTTCTTTCGCCTGCAGAATCCTGACCGCATCGCTGTAATCGATGCGGGGAAAGGGCGCCTTGATGTTTTCGAGCTTCGAGAGGTCACGCTCGAGCTCCCTGAGCTCGGGTTGCCGGCGCTCGAGCACGCGAGCCACGATGTAGGAGACGAAATCTTCCTGCAGCCGCATGTTGTCTTCGGAATCGTTGAATGCGACTTCCGGCTCGACCATCCAGAATTCGGTGAGGTGGCGGCGGGTCTTGGATTTTTCGGCGCGAAATGTGGGGCCGAAGCAGTATATCTTGCCCAGGGCGGCGGCCGCTGCCTCGCCGTAGAGCTGCCCGGTTTGGGCGAGATACGCGGTGCCTTCGTCGAAATACTCCGTTGCAAAGAGTCCGCTGCGCTCTCCGATCGCGGCCGTGAGAATCGGCGTGTCCACGAGCGTGAAGTCCCGCTCGTAGAAAAAGTCCCTGATGGCCTGTTCGACCTCGTGGCGGATGCGCGCGATCGCCCGCTGCCTGGGCGTCCGCAGCCAGAAGTGTCGGTTATCGAGAAGGAAATCGATTCCGTGCTCTTTCGGCTGGATTGGATAGTCGATCGGACTCTCACCGAAAATCGACAGCTCGATGACTCCGAGCTCGTAACCACCGGGTGCGCGCGCGTCTGGCCGCGCTTCCCCCTCGATCTCTATCGATGTCTCCTGCGTCAACTTTCCAAACCGATCCCACGTCTCGGGCGATACGGCGCTCTTGACGAGTACAGCCTGGAGCAGACCACTGCCGTCACGCATCACCACGAACGCAACCTTGCCCGACGAGCGAACGTGGGTCACCCAGCCGCGGACGCGGACTGTCTGACCAGCGTGCGATGGAAGCTCAGCGATCCGAGAATACGGAGAAGTCATGAATGATTGATTGGGTGGGTGCGCGCACGGGATGCACTTGATGACTCGACTAGTGTGACCGCGTCAGGCGGTAGATGAGGATAGCAGCCCTTTCGGTCGCAGGCGCGATCGACTTCAGGTTCACCCTCTCGTCGGGGGTGTGCGAGCGCATGCCTTTGACGCCGAGCCCGTCGAGCGCATCCAGATATTCGGAGACGAAAGAAATGTCCCCCGCCCCGCGTCTGCCCGGATCGAGCGCCTCGACCGGACCCTGACCAAGAGAGCGACTCACTGAGTCGAGCGAAGCAAACAGTGCGTAGTTCCCTTTGGTGGGTGGCATGGCGGGGTTTCCGTCCTCGAAGGTTATCGTCGCGTCCGTACCCGGAAGGTGTTGCGAGACAATCGTGCGCATCACTTCGCGTGCCTTCGACTCCTGGTCGTGAGAAATGAAGCGCAGATCTCCGCGCGCAAACACTCGCGGTGCAATGATATTGTCTTTCCCCGCCGCGGTGCCGGCGATTCGCGCCGAATCGTAGGTGACGTCAGTCCCGCCGACGATCACCGCTGGATTGAAGGTGAGATACTGCTCGCCCGACAGCTTTTCGCGGAACTCGTTCAGGATCCGGGCGGCCTCGTAAATGGCTCCGTAACCGGAGCCCTGCGAGAAGATGCCCGAAGAATGCGCCTGACGTCCCTTCACCACCAGCTGCCAGCCTCCCATTCCGCGGCGCGCAACTGTGCCCTTGCCCGCATCCTCTTCGAACCCGAGGGCGATGTCGCTCCTTTTCGCCAAATCGATCAAGGGCTGCCGCGAAACGTTGTAGAGTGCGCCTGCATCCTCCTCATCGCCGGTTAGCGCGACGATGATTCGCGTGTCGTCGAGCACTCCCGCACTCTTGAGCGCCTTGAGCGCGTAAAGAATCACGAGATCCCCGCCCTTCATGTCGCTGCTCCCGGCACCCGCGGCAAGACTATCGTATCGGACAAACCTCTCACCGGTGCCCTCGAACACGGTGTCGAGATGTCCGATGAGCAATAACCGCTTCCCCCGCGTACCCTTGTGTTCAGCGAAAAGATGGCCGGCCCGACCAACAGCGTCGGGGAGAGCGATCCACTTCGTCTCGAACCCCAGCGACGCAAATTCGGGTTCGAACAGTCTCCCCACGGCGCGTACACCGGCGAGGTTGAAAGTGCCGCTGCTGATGTTGACCGCCTTTTCGAGCAGGCCGATCTGCTCGGCTTCGTGCGATCGAACGTAATCGCGGATCTTCTGCTCGACTTTTGCGAGCCGGGGGTTGCTTTGCTGCGCACCGGCAGGAGGGCTGATGCTGGATAGGATGAGGGCAGCGTAAGCGGCTGGTGCGACGCGTCCGAAGGCCGCGCGGGTGACGCCAGGAGTGCGGATGCGGGTCATATCTTTGAGAGTATCGCAGCAACTCGGTTCCGTCCACCCGGTCTCAACGATAGCTTTACCGGCTTGCCGAGCAAGTCGAAAACCGAAACGGGGTCCACGCTGACATGACATTGCGAGCTCGCCTGGGCTGGGGCTTGTTCGCGATCGCGCTGGTGCTGATCGTCCCGCTCCTGATCTCGCTCAAATCGCTTGAGCAGCTCTACGAGACGAGCCGGCTTCTGCGCGACCGTGAATTTGCCGCATCGATGCTGCTCGGCTCATTTCGGGAGCGAACGGACGACGCCCGGCGCGCTGAAGACGCCCTCCTCTTCATTCACGATCAGAGAAGCGCGACGAGGATGCAGCGCGAAATCGACGGGCTGGTTGCGCTCACGGACTCTCTAGATCGTTACAGGCTCGACCTCTCAGCGACCCAGATCCGTAGCTCGCTCGAAGCGCTGAGAGCGGCCGCCCGCGACGAGTACGAGCAGGCGTCGGCCGGAAGAAGCACCGTGGCCGAAATGGTATCGCAGCAACGGACGCGTCCCGCCATAGCGTCCGTCGACAGCTCGCTGGGCGCGAGCGCCCTGACACTTCGAAATCGAACGCGCCAACGGGTCGCGGACGCAACCAGCGAGACACTGAGAGCCGAACGGCTGGTGGCGGGAGCACTTCCAGTAGCACTACTCATTGCGCTTATCATCGGCATTTGGCTCCTGAGATCGATAAGTGGCCCGGTGTCAGAGCTCGAGCGGGGAATGCACTCGATCGCTGAGGGCGATCTGACTTACCAGCTTGGCTTATCGCCGAAGCAGCCAGGAGAGTTCGGGCGCCTGGCCGCGAGCTATCAAGCGATGGCGAAACAGCTTGGCGAGCTGGAGCGCCTGCGGGCCGAGTTTGTCGGAGTGGCATCCCACGAGCTGAAAACACCGATCAACGTCATAATCGGCTACCTGGAGCTCCTCCAGGAGGGGATCTATGACCCGATCACGCCCAAGCAGAAGGAGGTCTTGCTCACCATCAACAAGCAGGCGCAATTGCTCACCCGTCTGGTCAAGCGGCTCCTCGACATTAGCCGGTTCGAGGCCAGCGGCGGGAAGCTGGATGTGCGCGAGGTAGACCTCCGGCGGCTGCTCACGACTCTGGAAAGCTCGTTCTCCGTTTTGGCGAAGCAGCGGGACATCGTATTCTCGGTCCAGCACGCCCAGGATCTGCCCTCAAAGGTCTACTGGGACGAAGACCGTATTAACGAGGTGCTGGGTAATCTGATTTCTAACGCCTTCAAATTTACGCCACGGGGTGGCAAGGTATCTCTGTCAGTCGCGCCGGTTGAGGACTGTGTCGTCGTCACCGTCAGGGATGTCGGAGCCGGGATATCCGCCGAGCATTTGCCGCACATTTTTGACAAGTTCTTTCAGGCCGACAATCAGGCGCAGGCCGCCACCAAGGGTACGGGGTTAGGCCTGGCGATTGCGAGAGAGATCGTGGAAGCTCACGGCGGCGAGATAACGGTGGAGAGCCGAGTGGGTGAGGGTACGACTTTCGTCGTAACGCTGCCGATTGAGCCGTTGGGCGCCCGCCGGCGGCGCGAGCCTGAGACTGTGCCTGAGGGAGCAGGATGAAAGCTTTCTACGTCGTGATCGCCCTTCTTGGGCTGGGCGCGTGTGCGCAGCTACCACTGGTTACTCCGCCCCCTCCAAGCGACTATGAGCGGTCGCTATACCAAGCGCGCCGGAACGTCGACGCTGGCAACTATTGGTTAGCGGACCTGGTGCTTGCCGAGTTCGCGCGAACGCATCCGAACACGCGCGAGGCGAGAGAGATCGCGTTCTGGAAGGCCGCATACACGGTTGATCCCGCCAACGGTCGGGGATCTCTGGCTGGCGGCATCGCGGGCCTTGACGGATATCTGGCCGCGGATTCAACCGGCTGGTACAGGGACGAAGCGATGGTCTTACGACGGACAGCAGCCGCAGCTCTGGGAGGGGTCATTCCGGTAGTCACGGCGACCGTATCAGCGACACCTGGCACGAAGGACACCGTCGTAGTAGTCAACCGCTCCCGTCAGGAAGAAATCACACTGCTCAGGGAGCAGTTGGCGAAGAGCAAGGACGAGCTGGCGAAGGTGAGCGCGGAGCTCGAACGTATCAAGAAGCGCCTTGCGAATCCCAGCAAATAGGGTGCAGACATCCCTCGCGCCGACTAACCGACTCTGAATAGCTCGAGGGCCCGTGAATAGCGGGCACTCAGCACTTTCCGAATCCCGGCGTTCTCCTTTAAGGTGAGCTCGGGGTCACGGTCGAGTAACAGCTCGGCGGCCGCTCGCGCCTTGATGTTCAGATCTTCGTCGCGAACTGGATCCGCGATTCGGAATGTCGCCTCTCCGCTTTGCTCTTCCCCAAAGAGGTTGCCCATTCCCCTCAGTCTCAAGTCGGCGCGGGCAATTTCGAATCCGTCATCGGTGTCCACAAACACGTTGAGTCTCTCCGCGGCCTCGTCTCCCACGTCGCCGAGCAGAATGCAGTAAGACGCTTCTGCCCCCCGGCCTACCCGACCTCTCAGCTGATGAAGCTGTGACAGTCCAAACCGCTCCGGATGCTCCACCAGCATCACCGTCGCGTTCGCCACGTCGATTCCCACCTCGATAACGGTCGTCGACACGAGAACATCGATCTTCCCGTCGCGGAAGGCACGCATGATCGTCTCGCGCTCGTCGGCCGGAACCCGCCCATGGATCAGCGCCACAACCCTTCCCGCGAACGGACCGGCAGATAACTGCTCGTACATCGTTGTCGCGGCCTTGAGATCGGTCCTCTCCGATTCTTCAATTATTGGATAGACCACATAAGCCTGGCGACCTTTCTCGGTCTCGCGCGCGACAAACTGGAGCACTCGTTCCCGTGCGGATTCGGGGCGCATCACGGTCGTGACAGGCTGTCGGCCCGCCGGCCGCTCGTCGAGTGTACTCACGTCGAGGTCTCCGTAGACGGTGAGCGCCAGCGAGCGAGGGATCGGAGTCGCACTCATGAGCAGCACGTCCGGTGATTCTCCCTTGGCCGCGATGGCGGCACGCTGCTCGACCCCGAAGCGGTGTTGCTCGTCGATCGTGACGAATCCGAGGCGGCCGAAAACGGATGCATCCTGAACCAGCGCATGGGTTCCGACGACCAGGACGGGGTCGGCGCGTGCCAGTTTTTCCGCGGCGGATTTGCGGGCACTCGACCGAAGGCTTCCAGTTATCAGTAGCGGCTCTATGCCGAGCGGCTCCAGCAACTTCGTGAACGTCCGCGCGTGTTGCTCGGCGAGAAGCTCGGTTGGCGCCATAATCGCCGCCTGGTAGCCGTTCTCCATCGCTAGCAGAGCGGCAAAGAGGGCAACGATGGTCTTCCCGCTACCGACGTCGCCCTGCAGGAGCCTGTGCATTTTCCTGTCACTGGCCATGTCGGCAACGATCTCCCGCACCGCGCCCGTTTGTGCGTCCGTGAGAGTGAATGGCAGGACTTTTTTCAGAGCAGTCGTCAGCTGACGCCGATTTCGGAATGTGATGCCGGTTCGACGCTCTCGCTTGAGAGCATTGCCGCGCCGGTGCAGCACGTGCACGAACAGCAACTCCTCGAACGCGAGCCTCGACCGACCGTCGACGCCCTCGGCAATCGTTTGGGGTCGATGCACCATTCTGATCGCTTCACGCAGGGATGGCACTCGCGCCATGCGGAGCAGATCTTCCGGTAGGTACTCTTTAATGAGAGGAAGAAGCGAGTCGAGGTGGGTGTCGATAATGCCTCGAATGACCTTGAAGGAGAGGCCCTCGGTCGCGGGGTAGACGGCGAGGACTTTCCCGCCTTTCACCCCATCGTCCTCCTTGCCGAGCTGGATATACTCTCGAGGCTGGAGCTGGCGGCCGTGATAAAAGCGCACGCGTCCCGTCAACAGCATGTAGTCGCCCTTCTCGATTGTGCGGTCGAGAAACGGCTGGCCCGGCCACGATGCCTCGATCATGCCCGTCTCGTCCTTTAGAACCGCCTGGAAGATCCGAAGTCCCTTGCGTGTCGGAATGATCCCCTTGGAGATCACCTTTCCGATGATGGTCCCATCCATCCCAGTCTCGAGCGACGCAATTGGAGTAATTGTGCTTACGTCTTCGTAACGGTGCGGGATGTGGAGGAGAAGATCACGCGCCGTGAGGATGCCGAGTCTTCTCAGGGATTCAGCCCGCGCGGGCCCGACGCCCTTGAGGTAGTTGACGGGCATGTCGAGATAAATCTTCCCGCGCGCCTCGGTGGCCGCCGTCATTTACCCTTCTAGAACCTCGCGCGCGAATTCAGCCGCATCGAATGGCACTAGGTCAGTCGATTTCTCCCCGACGCCAAGGAATTTCACGGGCACGTCGAGGGCTTCGTGGACGGCGAGGACCACTCCGCCCTTGGCGGTTCCATCGACTTTCGTCAGGACGAGTCCGGTGACCGGAATCGCCTCCGCAAATGTCTTCGCCTGGACGACCGCGTTCTGTCCGATCGTAGCGTCGAGTACCAGCAGCGTTTCGTGCGGCGCTCCGGCGAGTCGCTTACCGATAACACGATTGATTTTCTTCATTTCGTCCATAAGCGAACCGCTCGTATGAAGGCGCCCAGCGGTGTCTACGATGACCACATCCTTTCCGCGACTGATTCCGGCATCCACGGCGTCGAATGCGACCGATGCCGGATCGGATCCGGCATTTCCGCCCACGAAATCCGCCCCGGTCCGCTGCGCCCAGCTGCGAAGCTGATCGATCGCGCCTGCGCGAAATGTGTCGGCCGCCCCCACCAGGACCGACATCTTATTCGCTGCCAGAAAGTCGGCCAATTTCCCGATGAAGGTGGTCTTCCCCGCCCCGTTCACGCCCACGATGAGAAGGACGGTGGGAGCCGATGGCGCCCGAATGATGCGGGGATCGCTGTTACCGGAGCGGAGCGAAGATTCGATGGCCTGCCGGAGCGCCCGAAGAAACTCCTCCTGTGTCTTGATGAAACCGCGCCGAGCCTGAGCTTCGATTTCGGCGACCAGTCGGAGCGTTGTCGGTACGCCGAAGTCGGCCTCGAGCAGCACCTCCTCCAGCCGCTCGAGCGAGCCCTGGATCGCTCCAGTGCGTGCAACGGCAGTGACATCGGTGAGTGCAACATCCTTTATTCTGGTCCATAGCGAGCGGGTCGGAAGGTCGCCCGCGCGCTTCATTATTTTGCTCGCCATTTCCAGTCGGTTGGGTGCGGGGCGAAAAAAAACCCGGACGCTGGGGTCCGGGTTGAAGATAAGCGCGAGGAGCAACCGGCGTTCGTTACTCGGACACGTTGGCGATGTGCGCCTGGCTGAGGCTCGCCAGCGTCTGGTTTCTCATCTTCTGGAACAGCGAACGCTCGCCCGAAGGGATCGGCTGGCCGCCTTTGCTCTGCAACGCCAGGCGGGGATCGTGTGCAACACCGCCAACGCGAATCTCGAAGTGGAGATGCGGACCAGTCGCCCATCCGGTCATGCCGACGAAGCCGATCGTGTTGCCCATGACGACGCGTGCACCCGAACGCATTCCCGGAGCGAAGTTGCGCATGTGGCCATAGCGGCTGACCATCCCATTCCGGTGTTTGATGTCGATCACATTCCCGTAACCGCCCTTCCGGCCGGCGAAGATGACGACGCCGTCTCCAATGGCGCGGATGGGTGTGCCCATCGGAGCGGCGTAATCGGTTCCGGTGTGGTTCCGCCACTCGCCGAAGATCGGATGCTTGCGGGCGCCGAAGATGCTCGTGATACGCCGGAAGGCGACTGGAGCACGGAGGAATGCCGCGCGCAGCGATATTCCGCTCGCGTCGTAGTACTGTCCGGTGCTGGAGCCGGGGGTGTCGAAGTGAATTGCCTCGAGCGGGTTCGTCCCCCCGGAGAGGGCGAGACGGGCGCCCAGAACCTTATTGACGATGATCGCGCCGTTGGGCTTCTGAAGTCGCTCGATGAGGAGGTGGAACTTGTCCCCCTGCCTGAGGTCGCGACTCATGTCGACCTTGTACTCGAAAATGTCAGCGAGCGACCAGGCAAGCTGGTGCCGGGCCGATGGCGGAAGAACACCAATGCCACTCTCGTTGAGAGCGTTGTAAAGGCTGGACTGAATTACACCGGCGATCGCGAGCGTGTCTACGAGCTCGGTGTTGGAGGCTTCGATGACCAGAGGCGGAAGCATGAAGTCCGCCGGCTCGAGGCCCGGTCGGGTCACGATGACCGGTTCCATCGGGATCTCTTGCCGCTTGGGAAGGGCGGGTGTAAACCAAATGGCGACCAGTGCAAGGGTCGCCACAACTGCATAACTCGCTGGCCGTACGCTGACCCGCCTCAATCCATCTGCCTTCGAATAAATGTCGGAATTTCCATGTCACTCAGGTCCTGCTCAGGAGACGATCGATCTCGCTCTGGTGTCACAGCTGGAGTGCTGGTCGGTGTGTTCCGTCTCGGGATCTCGCCAAGCGGATTCCTGGTGACTCCGTTGCCTCGCGGCGGGCGGAGCGGAATCACAGGAGAGCCGCGTACGATAGGCGAAGGCGTCGTGATCATGGCCGGCGGCTGGACGGAGGTCGATTGCGGGCGGTCGAAGCCCGTGGCGATGACGGTTACGCGAATCTCGCCCTGCATAGCGGGCTCGTGGACAGCGCCAAAGATGATCTCCGCGTCTTCCCCGACGGCGTCGTGGATTATCTCGTTGATCTGGTGCACTTCACCGAGGGTAAGGTCTGCCCCGCCGGTGATGTTCACCAGAACTCCCGTCGCGCCGGAGACCGAGACGTTGTCCAGCAGCGGGCTCGCAATCGCCTGCTGGGCCGCTTCGATGGCGCGGTTCTCACCGCGGCCGATGCCCGTCCCCATAAGGGCAGAGCCGCCTTCCTGCATGACGGTCCGCACATCGGCAAAGTCGACGTTTACCAGTCCGGTGACGCTGATGAGAGATGAAATTCCCTGGGTGGCATGAAGCAGCACTTCGTCGGCCTTCTTGAGCGCGTCCTGGAAGGGTATGCCCTTGCCGACTACGGCAAGAAGTCTCTCGTTCGGGACGACGATCATCGTGTCGACGTGCTTGCGCATCTCGGCGATGCCCAGCTCGGCCTGACGCATGCGTTTGCGGCCTTCGAACAGGAAGGGCTTGGTGACGATTCCGACCGTCAGGGCACCGGCTTCGCGAGCAAGTTCGCAGAGGACGGGTGCGGCACCCGTTCCAGTCCCGCCACCCATGCCGCAGGTAACGAAAACCAAGTCGGCATTGTGCATGGCGCGGGCGACTTCTTCCCTGCTCTCGTCAATGGCCTGCTTCCCGATCTCCGGCCGCGCTCCAGCGCCAAGGCCGCGAGTTAGCTTCTTACCTATCTGGATCTTGACGTCAGACTTGGAGTTGAGGAGGGCCTGGGCGTCCGTGTTGACCGAGATGAACTCCACCCCTTCCAGGTGCTCCTCGATCATGCGGTTGACGGCGTTCCCGCCCCCGCCACCAACGCCCACGACCTTCATGCGGGCAGCTTGTGACTGGCTCTCCTCGAATTCGAATATCATCGGGTTGGAAACTCCGGTACTGCGGGATTTGTGGAAAAAAATCTCGGGCTAGTATAAGACCGTTAGTCGATTCGTACCATAGGCAAAGACGAACGGGCACGAAAAAAAGTACAACCAGTGTCAAGCGAGTTATCCACACTCGCGATCCCGGCCTCAGTTTTATGATTTTATCATAGGCGCGCGGGTGGAAAGTCCGCGCGCTTCGCGCCGCATCTCTGCTTTTGGTCGGTGAAGGTATCCTCTTCGGCGGCTACTCGCTTACACGCTGCGAGCCCGTCAGCCCACTCGCCGCTAGCGCTGGCGAGTGGGCACCCAGCCGGTCTCTTGCTACGCGAGACGCCGCCTACGAGGACACCTTCACCTCCCTGCACAGATCGTTAACTGCACGCGCGGCCCGATCGCTCGCCCGCCAAACTCGATTCAGTCCCAGGCTGGCGAGTCGTCGCGCAATCTCGCGGCCCGCAACCGGACGTTTGGCCGTGGCGCGCACGGACGAAAGCGCGTGCGGGCGTCTCAGCGAGTGGGATTCATCGAAGCCTTCTGCGAAGCTTGCCGACAGCGCGACGCGTCTTTTTTTGATCTAGTGGGAAGGAGGATGCGGGTGTCCTCGTAGCCGACGTGCTCGCGTAGCAAGAGACCGGCTGAGTGCCCGCTCGCCAGCGCCAGCCGCGAGTGGGCTGACGGGCTCGATGCGTGTAAGCGAGCTAGTCCCCGAAGAGGATACCCGCACCCGACTGACCGGCGACGACATGAGAACCGCGCGCGAGCAGAAGAGGCGCTACCTCAACGAGAAGCTTAGAAGAAATCCTCGAGCCAGGTTTTGAGTCGCTTGGTAAACCTGTCGACCCCCGCACCGGCGAATACGCGATGCTTGCTCGTGGGGGAGAAGCCGGCCGCAGCCCGATGAGCACCATATAGGGCGAGGCCAACGACCGTCGCAAAGCGTGGTGCGTCGACCGAGTCGCTCAGTCCACCGATGTTCTCCGAGGGTGAGCCGATCCTCACGCCCGTCCCGAAAACGTCGGCCGCCAGCTCTGCCACACCCTCCATCGCCGCTGCACCACCGGTGATCACGACCCCACCGCTCAGGCGCTGTGCGTATCCGGCCCGCTGAATCTCGTTCAGAACGAGATTGAAGATCTCATCCATCCGCTGATGGATGATGTGCGCCAGCACCTCGCGCGGGATGTGCCTCTCGCCTTGCGCGACGGTGCTCGGCAGCTGGATGACATCGGTCGGATCCACCAGCGGCTCGTAAGCGCAACCATATCGCTCTTTGAGCCGCTCCGCATCGGCCTGCGTCACTCCCATTCCCTGCACCAGGTCGCTCGTCACGTTGTTGCCACCGTAATTGACGGTCCCCAGGTGGCGAATCTTGCCCTCGTGGAATACGGCGATGTCGGTGGTTCCGGCTCCCATCTCTACCAGCGCAACTCCGAGCTCCTTCTCGTCCTCGGTGAGAACGCTGAGCGCGCTGGCGAGCGGCTCGAGCACGAGCTCGCGCACGCGATATCCGGCCTTCTCGACCGACTTGCGCAGATTCATCGCCGGCGATGCACCGATCGTCACCAGATACATCTCCGTCTCCAGCCTCGTTCCTATCATGCCGATTGGATCGCGGATGCCTTGATTCCTGTCGACCGAATATTCCTGCGGAATCGCGTGGAGGAGCTCGCGGTCCTGTGGCACCTGCTGCGCGCGCGCGACGTCGTTGGCACGGTCGACGTCGGCTTTGGAGATCTCGTCTCCGTTCACCGCGACGATTCCCTTGCTGATCATCGCTCTCACGTGCTCACCGGCAATGCCAGCGTAAATGGTGTCGATTTTTGTTCCGGCCATTCTTTCCGCATCTTCGACCGCCTTCTTGATCGAACGTGTAGTCTCCTCAATGTCGGAGACGACACCCTTGCGCAGGCCGGTGGTGCGAGCCTGGCCGACGCCAAGGATCCTGAGCGAGGGCGTGCTCTTCCGCTCGCCTACGGCTTCGGCGATGACAACGGTCGTCTTGGCCGAACCTATGTCGAGACCAGCGATGATGCGTTCGGGATTCATTGAAGCCTTGCGATCACCTGATCGCGATAACGTAGATCGATCTCTCCAACGCGTGCCTGACGTCGAGCGAGATCGCGCTCCACGGGAAAGATATCGGCAAGCCGCTCCACTGACAGTCCTATCGGCAATCGCACCCGCAGTGATTTGCGCTGCACCATTGCTGTGTCGCCCGTCGCGCCAGCTTCGCTCTCGTTCCGGGGCGACAGCATCAGCAGGATTTCGTCCCTGCCTGCTCGTCTCGCCTCTTCGATGCGCGCGAACACGCCCGGGTCCGCGGCGCGGATGGCGCCAACGAGCTTAAGAAGAACGGGATCGGTACTCGCAACAACTGGAAGATCGAGATTTGTCCGGGATGGATCGATTGGCAGCTGACGGCCCAGCGAGTCGAATGGTACGAGGCCGGCCGCTGTTTGTACGAGCGCCACCGGAAGATTCTCCTCGACGATCACAACTAGAGTGCCCGGCATTTTCCGCTCGATCCGCACGCCGGAAACTTGCGGGTGACGCTTCACGCGCTGGCGATACGGCTCGAGATCGTCCCACAGGGACGTCAGGGTGTCGATCTGGAGGCGCGCAACGATCTCGTTCGGCTCCAGGTAATGAGCACCTCGAATCTCCACGCTCCGCACATGAAAGAAAGCCATCTGCCTGGCGCTGGCGCGGACGCCCCAGGAGGCGGCCATGATCAGGCCAACCAGGAATAGTGCGCCCAGGATTTTCCATCCCGGCTTCCGGAGCCGCTCGCGTTCTATCATTGGGCGCGTGATTCGAGACACTGCTTCAGCTCGGGCCCTGTTCGCGTGATGTCGCCGGCCCCGATGGTTATGACGACGTCTCCCTTTTTCACGAATCCGCCCAACGCATCGCACAGCTCCGAGCGGGGTCCCTGCCACACCACTGGCTGACCGGCACGCGACAGCGCCGATGCAATGAGATCGGAGGTGATTCCCGGAATCGGCTTTTCGCGGGCGGGATAGATCTCGGCGAGGAACACTGCGTCGGCCGCCGCCAGCGATTCTCCGAACGCCTCGGAGAAGTCGCGAGTGCGGGAGAAGAGATGGGGTTGGAAGGCGGCAACGATGCGACGCCCAGGGTACGACGCCCGCGCCGCCTGGATCGTGGCGGCAATCTCGGTTGGGTGGTGTGCGTAGTCGTCCACGATGGAGAGTCCGGCGACATCGCATAAGTGCTGAAATCGCCGCTCTACACCGCCGAACTCCTCGAGTCCCGGACGCATCTCGTCGAGGGTCGCGCCGAGCGCGAAGCCCGCACCGATTGCGGCGAGTGCGTTCTGCACGTTGTGGTGCCCCGGCACGCGAAGGGCGACGTCGCCGAGCTCGCGTCCGTCGTAGGCGACGGCGAAGGTCGTTGCCTGGCCACGGGGACGGATATCGCGCGCCACCAATCGCGCCTCAGTCGAGGTGAGGCCATAGCGAATGACTTCGGAGCTGGCGGGTAGAGCGAGAGAGCTCGCGCCACGGTCGTCGGCACAAAGCACGACCACGGGAGCGTCACTAATGAAGCGGGAGAAAGTCGCCCTGATATCTTCCAGATCGTGGTAGATGTCCAAATGATCGGCTTCGATGTTGGTGACCACCGCAATCGTCGGCCATAAAGTCAAAAAGGAGCGATCGTACTCGTCGGCTTCGACCACGAACAGATCGTCCGATTCGTAGCTCAGATTCCCCTTCCACTCGGCGACGCGACCACCGGCAATTCCAGTCGGCTTGAGTCCAGCAGCTCCAAGTGCAGCCGTCGTCATTACGGTGGTGGTGGTCTTGCCGTGAGTGCCCGCGATTCCCACCAGTCGTCCCCCGTCTACAGCTCGTCCAAGCGCGTCCGCCCGTTTCGTGATCGGCACTCCAAGCTCGCGCGCGCGAACGAGCTCGGGATGATCCTTGGGCATGGCCGACGTAACGATGAGCTCGCGCGCGCCCGCGACGTGATCCGCGCTGTGACCCTTCATCACCTGGATGCCGAGCGCTTGCAGATCGTCCGTTGCTCCGGGATTTGCGTCGCAGCCAGTAACGATCACGCCGCGACGCGCCAGGAGCTCCGCGAGCGCGCGCATTCCTGCTCCGGCTATTCCGACGAAGTGGACCGGACGCAGATCGGAGTTATCGATTGCCGGCATTTAAGCGGTGCGCTCGCGATGAAGCTTCCACTCCGGTCAAGCTCGAGTCTGCTCGCCAGCAACGAGCCGAAGAATGTGCCCCGCGATGTCCGCCGCGGCAGTGGGCCTGGCTCGCTTGAGCGCCTGGCTCTTCATCCTGGAGAGTTTGCCGGGATCGGCGAGCATCGACCCGACCGCCTGCGACAAGGTCGCGGTACTCAGGTCCGACTGGCGGATCATCTCTGCCGCTCCGGCGGCCGCAAGAGCCTTGGCGTTCTGAGTTTGATGATCTGCCGCCGCCGTCGGCAGTGGGACAACGATCGCCGGAATGCCCCATGCGCAGAGCTCCGCGGTCGCCATCGCCCCCGCACGCGAGAGCGCGAAATCCGCTGCCCTGTAAGCCTCGGAAATCGGCGCAATGTATGCCCTGACTTTCACGCGGTCGCTTTCATAGCGAGCGAGCTTGTCGTGATTCGCCTTGCCCGTAGCCCAGATCACGAAGAGACCCGGCGGAAGTCCCGCATCGATCCACTTGGCGACGACATCATTCACGGCCTGCGATCCCTGGCTCCCCCCGTAAACGAGGAGCACTGCGCCCCCGGTGGCGGGAAACCCCCATTTCGTCCGCGCGGGAGCCTTCTGAAATGCATCCGCGGGCGGCGGCTCGATCGGATTGCCGGAGTCGAATACCTCCGTCTTCTTCGACGCTCTCAGATGAGGTCTTGCCTCGGGAAAGCCGAGGTGCACCTGCCTGGCGAAACGGCTAAAGAATTTGGCCGTGATCCCGGGATGGGTGTTCTGCTCTTGCAACACGAACGGAATGTCGTGAGCGAGCGCATAGGCGAGCGCGAGCCCGGACGCATACCCGCCGGTGCCCACGACGCATGCAGGAGGCTCACTGCGCACCTCCCCGCCAATTCTTCTCCACGCGGTCACGGCGCCCCGAATGGTCTTCCAGTTCTCCCACGGACGCGATCGGTAGAGCGGATGCAGATCCAGCAGCTCAAAGGCAAACCCGACCTGCGGTAAGACGTCTCGCTCGATTCCGCGCTGCGCGCCTATGAAGAACGGCTCAACTCGCTGATCGGCCTTGACCAGGGCGCGCGCGATCGCGAGTCCCGGATAGAGGTGGCCACCCGTGCCACCACCGGCAAAAATGACCCTCATCGCGCCGGCAGCGCGCGCAGAGCGAGTGGATCTGTCGCTGCTGCGCCAAACACCCTTTCGCGGCTGCTGCCAATGTTGACCAGGATTCCTGTCATGACGAGAGAGAGGATCAGATTCGAGCGGCCGTAAGAGATGAAGGGCAGAGTCAGTCCGGTAGTCGGAAGCAACCCGGTTGCCACGCCGATATGAAGATACGCCGTGAGAACCATCGTCACCGTCAATCCAACGGCCACGAGCTGAAGAAATGGGCTCCTGGCCCTTCGAGCAATGCGAAATCCCAGAGCGGCGTAGAGCGCGAACCCGATAACAAGCAGAGCCAGTCCGACAAAGCCCCATTCTTCGCCTATGTGCCCCGCTATAAAGTCGTCGTAGCCGAACGGCAAAAACCCGTACTGCTGACGCCCCCTTCCGAACCCGACGCCGAATATCTGGCCAGAACCCACCGCTATGAGTGACTGCCGAAGCTGATAGCTGACTTCCAGTGGAGCAGCTCCAGGATCGAAGAACGCCGACATTCGGAGTAGTACGTAATTCAGCCGCTCGATCTTCACGTACACCAGCGGAATGAGCATGACTCCGAGCGCGACGAAATGACCGATCCGCACGCCGCCCGCGAACAGCACAATCCCCATCACCAGTGTGAACATCATTGCGGTCGACAGGTCCGGCTCGAGCATCACAAGAATGTCCATGGTCCCGATGACTACCAGAAACGGCAGCAGGCCCTTCGTCAGTCGCCGCAGCGCCGGCCCTTTTTTGACCACCAGCATCGAGGTCCAGAGGACCACTGCGAGTTTCCCGAGCTCCGAAGGTTGCAGAGAGCTGCCGAAGAGGAACCGCCGCGCGCCATGGATGCGTGGAGCTATTGCGACTGTGAAAGGAAGTATCACGACCAGTAAAAGCAGCAGCGACAGGATCATGATTGGCCACGCCAGCTTTTCCCATAGCTCAGCGTCCATCTTCGCCGCAATAGCGAAGAGGGCGAGACCTGCGGCCATGCCAATCAGTTGCCGGACCAGCAGGTGTGCGTGCCCGTAGCCCGCCTGCATCTCGACGATCGCGCTGGCGCTGTACACCGTTGCAAGCCCGAACGCGAGGAAGACGCCGGTGAGAATCACCAGCGCCCGCGCCTCGAGACCCATGCGCCACCTATTCGTCAGATTTATCGATGCATCCATTACGCTTCCTGTGCGGCGAGCTCCCGGAAACGCTCGCCTCGTTCCTCGTAATTCGAGAACATGTCATAGCTCGAGCAAGCCGGCGACAGCAGCACCGCATCGCCTCCCCTGGCCGCTGCTTTCGCCGCTCGAATCACCTCTTCGAAATCAGATCCCAGACGGACGACATCCACGATTGGCCGAAGGTCAGTGGCGATGATGGGTGCGGCTTCGCCGTAGGCAATCACTCGAGTCACTTTCCTGCGAATCGCTTCAGCGAGCGGCGTGTAGGCTTCGCCTTTATGCCGCCCGCCCAGCAGAAGGACGGTCGGACGCTCCATCCCGTCAATTGCCACTGCGGTAGAGCCGACGTTAGTCGCCTTTGAGTCGTTGATCCATTGGACTCCCCCGAACTCCCCAACGAGCTCGAGTCGGTGCGGCAGCGAGCGAAACGTTCTTAGCGCAGACGCAATTCCTTTCCTGGCCTTCTGGGTCTGATGGGAGCGGTCAGCCGCCATCACCGCGAGCGATGCCGCCAGAGCGTTTCCGACGTTGTGCTGGCCGAGCAGCGGAAGGTCCTTTCTCGGGAGAAGGGGGGCCCCCAACACTACCAGCCCATTGGATCGGCCATCGAAGAAGGCAGGACTCTCTTCGACAACGGAGAACTGATACTTGTGGCCGGCAACATCGCGCACCATTGATGCTACGGCCTTGTCGTCTGCGTTCACGACCCACACCGAGTTGGGGTCGGCGTTGGCGAAGAGCCGCGCCTTGTCCGAGTAATAGTCCTCGACGGTCGCGTACCGATCGAGATGGTCGGGGCTCAGATTCGTCAGCACCCCCACGTCCGGCTTCAAGCTCGGGGTGTCGTGGAGCTGGAACGATGACATTTCGAGCGAGATCCAATCCGGCTGATGCTCGCGGCGCACGATCTCGGACAATGGTGTTCCGATGTTGCCGGCCTCGACGGCTTCGAGATCCAGGCCGCGCAGGAGGTGGGCGATCAATGCCGTCGTCGTCGTCTTTCCATTGGTACCGGTGATCGCGATGATCCGCGACTCTCCGAGGAAATGGAGCGCGACCTCGACCTCGCTGGCCACGCGTACACCCTTCTCTCGCGCGAAGGAGAGAGGACGGGCAGAGGGAGGGACGCCGGGGCTGGTAACCACCAGACTTGCCCGCTCGACGCGCTCGAGGTCGTGCCGGCCGACATCCACCAGAATACCCTGCGCGCGCAACTCCTCGGCGCAGCGCCCCGTGTCGGGGGACGAAACTACGTCTGATGCATAAACGTTGTAGCCGTGCTTTTTGAGCAGCATCGCCGCGGCCCGACCACTGCGAGCGAGACCGATGACGGCAATCTCGCCCTCGAGCGGCGCGAGCTCCCGCGGCTTCATCGCAACTTGAGCGTGCTCAACGCGATGAAGGCGAACAGGATTCCGATGATCCAGAAGCGCACCACGACCTGCGCTTCATCCCAGCCCTTGATTTCGAAATGGTGGTGAAGCGGGGCTCTCTTGAAGACCCGATGCTCGCGCGCATACTCCAGTCCGTATCGTCGCTTCCGATACTTGAACACGAAGCGCTGCACGATGACCGACATCATCTCAGCTACGAATACAGCGCCGACCAGAACGAGCAGGAACTCCGACTTGAGGAGAATGGCCACCGACGCCAACGCTCCGCCGAGAGCTAGCGACCCGGTATCGCCCATGAAGACTTCCGCCGGATGGGTGTTATACCACAGGAATCCTATGCAAGCGCCCATGACCGCGGTGCAGAAGACGGTCAGCTCGCCAGCGCCGCGCAGGTAATAGACGTAGAGATACTGGCTCGCATCGACGCGGCCTACGACGTAGGCGTAGAACGCAAAGGTTAGAGCAGCGATAGCTGTAAGCCCCGCCGCAAGTCCGTCGAGCCCGTCTGTAACGTTGACCGCGTTGCTCGTTCCCGTCATCACGAAAGTAACGAACAGCACGTAGAGCCAGCCGAGACCGGCAGTCAACGGAACGATCAGAATGTATTTGTAGAATGGCAGCGTGGTCGATGCGCCAGGGAGCGACGAAATCGGATGCTTCCAGATGTAGTATCCCAGCGCGAAACCGAGGGTTACCTGTCCGGCGAGTTTGTAGCTCTCGACCAGTCCGGTATTCTTTCTTCCTGCAAGCTTTTGCTTCAGTTTGAGATAATCATCCCAGAAACCAATAGCCCCCATCCAGGCCATCGACACCATCGCCAACAGCACGTAGCGATTGTCCAGCTTGGCCCAGAGCAGTGTGCTGATGAGAGTGGCGCCGAGAATGATGAGGCCCCCCATCGTGGGGGTCCTTCCCTTCTGCTGATGCGCGTCCGGGGTCCCTTCGCGTATTACCTGGTGAAGGCGCATCCGGCGCAGCCGCCGCATGATGCCAGGGCCGACGACGAAAGTTAGCAACAGGGCAGTTACGGCTGCTCCCGCAGCGCGGAACGTAATCCACTGGAACAGTCGCAGAAATCCGAAGTGCGGCAATCCTACGAATGGAACGAGTAGATAGTTCAGCACTATGCGGTAGCCCAGGTGGTTAGATGTGGAACGAGGCGCTCGAGCTGCACACCACGCGACGCCTTGAGCAGAATAATGGCGTCGCGCTGAAGCCTGGCCTGAAGCCGCGGCCAGAGATCTTCGACATCCGGTGCGGTGATGACTCGCTCGCGCTCGTTTTGCTTTTCCAGCGCGGGCGCGAACTCTCCAATGCCAGCAACGATGTCGGCGCCGGATGCCAACGCGAGACCGGCGATGTCCGCGTGGCACTGCGCCGAAGCCGCACCCAGCTCCCGCATCGTTCCAAGGACGATTACCCTCTGCCGTCCGCTACCGGTTCCCTGCAGCAACTCGATCGCGGCGCGGGTTGAGCCGGGATTGGCGTTATAGGCGTCGTTGATGAGGGTGACATCCCCCACTTGTTCCCACGCCACCCTCATCTTGGGCTGGGGCATGGCGGCGATGCCAGCAGCTGCGTCCTCGTAGCTGACGCCGCACTCGCGCGCGACGGCGAGCGCGAGCATGCCGTTCCGCAAGTTGTGGAGACCGCGCATGGGTGGTCGTATTGTCACGCCGTCAAGCTCGATGAGGCCAAGGCCATCAGCGCCGATTTCCCAACGATCCGGCTTGACGTCCGCATCGGGGTCGAGCCCGGCGACGATTACGCGTCCTGCTTTCCTCCGAGCGGCTGCGGCTATCTCCGGCTGCGCCGACGGTGCGATGCCGACTTGAACGCCGTCGTAGACCGCTGCCTCCTCGCGTAAAACGCCCGCCAGGTCGCCCAAACCTTCGAGGTGTTCCTCGGCGATCGACGTTACGAGTGCGATATCCGGCTCAGCGATTTCGCGCAGGATGGCGACTTCGCCGGGAAGGCTCGTCCCAAGCTCGATTACAGCGATCTCGGCCGCGGGCTGCAGGGAAAGCAGCGACAGCGGGACGCCAATTCGATTGTTGAGATTGCCGGTTGTCGCGTGCACCGAATAAGACCGGCTCAGTGCCGCCTTGATCAGATCTTTCGTGCTCGTCTTGCCGTTGCTGCCGGCGACCCCGATGATGGTTTTTCCCCAGGCGCGACGCCAATAACGTGACAGAGCGCCCAAGGCGACCAGCGTATCCCGCACCTCGTAGACCGGTACGCCGAGGGTGTCGAGCTTGGGCACTCGAGATACGACCAGCGCGGATGCCCCATCGCGCACGGCGTCGCGAAGATAATCATGGCCGTCGAATCTCTCTCCCTTTAGCGCCACGAAAGCGTCTCCCTTCCCGATCTTCCTCGTGTCGGTGCTTATCGCATTGACGGAGGCCGGGCCCCGGGGGAGCGATCCCGATGCGTGTTCCCCGAGCGCGGCCGCGATCCGATCCAACGTCCAGAATCCCGTACTCACGCTTGGCTACCTGTCATCTCTCTCACGATCTCCTTCTCGTCGAACGGGTATGACGTCGTCCCACGGACCTGGTAGGTCTCGTGACCCTTGCCCGCGAGCATCACGATATCTCCCTCTGCCGCGAGACCGATCGCGCGTTGTATCGCCGCAAGCCTGTCCGTGATTCGTTCGTGGTTCGATCCGCGCATTCCGGCTTCGATGTCGTCGATGATCGAATCGGGATCCTCTGTGCGGGGATTGTCGCTCGTTACGATGGCGCAATCGGCGTGGCGCTCAGCGATCTCTCCCATAAGAGGCCGCTTGCCCTTATCGCGATCCCCGCCGCAGCCGAACACGACAATCAGCTTGCCACGCGTGAAGGCTCGAGCCGTCTTGAGACTCCGTTCCAGTGCGTCGGGGGTGTGCGCGTAGTCGCGCACCACAGTTGGACGCGTCGAGATGATCTCCAGTCTCCCGGCTACCTGCGGAACCGAAGCCAGGCGGCCAGCGATCGAGTCCGGTGATTGCCCCAGCGCGAAGGCAGCCGCCGCCGCGGCGAGACTGTTCTCGACGTTAACCTCACCGATCAGGGGCAGCGTCACCACAGCCGAACCACGCGGGGTGAGCAGTTTCCAATCGCTTCCCCGCGAGGTGTAACGAACATCCAGCGCTCCGATATCCGCCTTAGCCCGCGTCGCAAACGTGAGCCGGCGCGCCGGTGTCTTGAGAGCCGACCATTCCGCGGCATCTGCGTTCACCACCGCGGTCCCATCTCGCTGCAGATAATCGAGCAGGCGGCTCTTCGCCTCCAGATAAGCAGACATCGTTCCGTGATAGTCCAGATGATCGCGCGTGAGATTCGTGAATATCACCGTGTCGAACTTCAGCCCCTCGACGCGCCGCTGATCGAGACTATGGGACGACACCTCCATCGCGACCGTCTTCACTCCGCGATCGACCAGCTCGCGCAGGACTCGCTGCAGCTCCACTGGTCCGGGCGTGGTGAGTCCGCTACCGCCCGGCAACACTTTGCCTTCGCTTCCGATAAGCACGCCAAGTGTTCCGATCGAAGCGCTGGACGCTGCTCCCTCGTCGAGCAGATGGCGTATGATCGATGTCGTAGTGGTCTTCCCATTCGTCCCGGTGACGCCGAGCATGGTCAAATTGCAGGCCGGATCGCCATAGGCCGTTGCGGCGGCGATGGCAGCAGCGCGCCGGCCCTCTCTCACGACTAGCGCTGGAAGTGATGTGCGCGTTGGATCTTCCACGATCGCCGCGGACGCACCGCGTTGCGCAGCCGCGTCGAGATAATCGTGGCCATCGCTGTTCCACCCCCGCACCGCAATGAACAGGTCACCGCGCGAGACTTTCCTGCTGTCGTCCGAGATACCGCTCGATTCCCGAGGTAGCTCGCCATTTATTCCCGCGAGCAACCCATGCCTGGCGAGCGCGGCCTCGATATCAGCGGCGCGCACTCTCACTCAAGCGGCCGGTTGAGCTGCACCAGGCTCCCAGGCGTGGCCATTGTGCCCGCCGCAGGGAGGGTGCCCGAGGCCGCGGCGGTGACGAGGCGGACTCGGAATCCCGCGCTGTGGAGCGTCCGCACGGCTTCGCGTACGGACAGCCGTCGCACATCGGGAATCGCACGAGCCGGAAGCGCCACCCGAGCGAGCGCGGACCGCGTCGGTGATGACGGCAGATCCACCGTGTAGGACAGCGTTGGCTCTTGCGGCGCGCGCGGGGACATGTTGTCCGAAGGATCGTACGACGCGCGATCGAGTGGTTCGGTGGCGTCCCCACGATCTGCTCGAGCGAACCTCGGTGCCGAAGCAGAAGGAGCGGTCTTACCCGAAGCACCATCGGCGGCGGGGAGTACCGTCGTTTTCTCCGACGCCGCAAGTCCGTCGCGATCGAGTGCGGCGTCGCGAGCAGCCAACGCGGCACGCAACACGAACTGCGTTACGGGCGCGGCAATGTCACCGCCCGCGTAGTGCGCGCCTTTCGGACTATCCAGCTTCACCAGCACGACGTATTGCGGGTCGTTTCCGGGGAAGAGACCCACGAACGACGCAGTGTAATTCCCCTCCGTGTACCCCGCATTCTGCGAGGTGCGGCGCGCAGTGCCGCTCTTGCCGGCGACCTCAAACGTCGCCAGATCGGCCTTGGTGGCGGTTCCCTCCTGGACGACTGAGAGCAGCATCTGTTGGATAGTCCGGGCGACCTCTCCCGACATTACGCGGCGCACCGCGCGCGTCTCCGCGCGGTATAACACCTTGGCATCGACGGAGCGGACTTCCTTCACGAGATGCGGCTCGAGCAGCTCCCCTCCGTTTGCGATCGCGGCGTAGGCGGTCACCAGCTGAAGTGGCGTGACGGCAATCTCGTAGCCCATAAGGATCGATGCGGCCGTCTGCCGCGACCATTGCTTCGGCTCTCGGAGCGTCCCCGCCGCCTCGGCAGGAAGCGGGACGCCAAGCGGCATCCCGAATCCAAGATCGCGAAACGTCTCGTACTTCTGGCGAGGCGTGAGGCGTTGGCCAAACTCGACGATACCGACATTGCTCGAGAATCTGATCACATCGGCGAGCGAAAGCTCCGACGCCTTGTGCATGTCGGTGATGAGGCGACCATCCAGCTCGAGCCTGCCGTTGTGGGTGTTCACGATATCGGAGCCGCGCGCCAGGTTGTGCTCGAGCAGTGACGCCGCGACGAAAGGCTTGAGGGTCGAGCCGGGCTCGAAAGGCTCGGTGACCGCGGTGTTGCCAAACGTCGTGCGCCCGACCCGGTTGCTGGCGAGCGCGAGGATTTCCCCGGTGTGAGGATTCATCACCACGATGTCTCCGCCTTCCGCGTTCAGGCTGTCGACGGCGATTGACAGCTCTCGCTCGCAGATGTCCTGCAGAGCATTGTTGATCGTCAACATCACCGTCGAGCCGGCTTTCGGTTGTTCGGCCCACCCGTCTGGGGAATCGAGCGCCCGCCCATTCTTGTCGCGGGCAAGGCTCACCCTCCCCGAGTCGCCGCGAAGGATGCTGTCGAGCGAGAGCTCGAGTCCGTCGAGCGGACTGCCACGACCGTCGAGCGAGCCAACGATCCGCTTGATTCCGTCGGAATTCCCGTACACCCGCTGCAGCACCGGCGTCAGGTGCACCCCGTTCAGCTTCGAGATGGACGCCACCTCTGAAGCCGAGTAGAGTCCCGGGAGATCGATCCACCTGCGACGGCGATCGATGGCCGCGTGCACGGCGGCGGCATCGACCCGGGCTCGTCGCAGCGCCTTGAGCACGAAAACAGTATCGCGCACTTCCGGCAGCGCGACCGCGATGCGTGTCATCTCGCGACTCTCGACGAGAGTATTGCCACTGGCATCGAGTATCTCCCCACGGGGGGCGGAGAGCGCGGAAGCGAAGAAGTGCTGCCGCTTCCCGCGCGCAACCCACTGCTTGCCCTCGACTACCTGCACCTTGGCTGCACGCGCCACTAGCGCGATCGCGAACAGCACGAGGAAAGCGTGAACTACGGCCAGACGGGTTGGTGCCTTCATCGCCTCGACCGCCGCAGGATCACGACCTGCTTTTCGGATGGGATATGCATGCCGAGATTGTGTTCCGCCCTCGCGCCGAGCGTCTGTCGGGCCGACGCGTCCCTGATTTCTCCCTCGAGTCGGGCCCTCTCACTCTCCAGCTCGACGCGAGACGCGTCGAGCTGGGCCAGCCGCTCCGCCTCACCGATACCGATCGTCCGACGCCAAACGATAGACATTGCCACCAGCACGAAGGCGCCTAGCACGACCCCGATGAGGGTCCTTCCGCGCATGCCTACGCCGCGCTTTGCCATGCGCGTAGTCTGGCGCTGCGCGAGCGCGGGTTGTGGGCGGTCTCTTCCGGGCTCGCCGTGAGCGCGCGCTTGGTGATGAGGTGGCCCAACGCCCTTCCACGACAGGTGCACTGCAGCTGCTTCGGAGGGCAGATGCACGGTTGGCTCCACTCCCGCATGGTGTGCTTGACCAGGCGGTCTTCACCCGAGTGGTAAGAGATGAAGGCGAGTATCCCGCCAGGCTTCAGCCTGTCGCGAAGCAGAGGGAGTGCCTTTTCAAGTGTCTTGAGCTCGTCGTTGACCGCGATTCGAACGGCCTGAAACAGTCGCGCAAAGTCGCCCGGCCCCATGCGCGCGCCGAAGGCGCCCCGGATCGCATCCACCAGGTCGTCACTCACGTGCATGGGCTTCCGGTCGCGCCGGCGCACGATCTCGCGCGCCAATCGATTGGCGCGAGGCTCGTCTCCGTAGTCGCGTAAAATTTGGGACAGGTCAGATTCATCCAGCGTGTTCAGCAATTCAGCGGCGGTCGTAGAAGAGCGACGGTCCATCCTCATGTCGAGTAACGCGCCAGGTCGAAAAGAGAAACCTCGCTCGTCGGCATCGATCTGGTGCGAAGAAACGCCAAGATCGGCCAGGACCCCGTCAAAGACGCGGCTCTCGAGCTCGTTAATGCGGTCGATCTCGCCGAAATTGGCCCTGATAGCGAGAAAGCGGCCGGACGCCTCGTATGGCGCCAGCCGCTTTCGCGCTTCGGTTACGGCCGCCTCGTCGCGATCGAGCGCTACAACCGAGGAGCCGGAGGCGAGGAGAGCCTGGGTGTGTCCTCCACCGCCAAGGGTGCAATCGAGTACTTGTCCGGCGCCGGAAAAGAGCGCCACCACTTCTTCAACCATGACCGGCGCATGGTAGGAGCTATCCCACCGGCCGGTCGCGGCGTCCCTCACTTACAGAAGCGCTTTATCTCATTGTCGACGGCGGGGGTGAACTGCGGGATCGCGGTCAGGAGCTGGGCCGCCTCATTCGGGTACTTCTGCCCACCAGCGGGCAGGTTCGCCTGCGCGAGCGTGAATGCGTCACGGGCGGTGCGAGCGAGGTCGCAGCTTCGCTTCTCGTTGGCGTCGATCGTTGCGCTCTGGCCGAGCGAGAAGGCACTGGCACCAAGAAGGAACTTCGCATCGGCGGAAGTCTGCAGCTGATCAGAGAGCTGCAAGAACTTGATGGCGCGCTGGTAATCCGCGCGGTCCTTCGAGCCCTGACCCGCCTTGTACGCGTTGCTCCCCTGCTGCAACGCTATCTGCGACAATGCCGCCGCGTCAGCGCCGTTGAGCTTGGCCTGGTTCAAGGTGTTGATGACATCGTCGTACCGGTTCAACCCACCCTGAATCGTGGCGAGCAGGAAATATCCCGTTGGATTCTTCGGATTGGCTGCGACGGTTCTCTTCGCCGCCTCGAGCGCCGCTGGCAGCTGCCCCGCCTTGTAGAGCGTCTGCGCATTGAACAGGGCAAGGTTTGGATCGTTGGGGAACTTTCTCATTCCCTGAGCTGCCATTTCCGACGCCTTCTGTTGGAGATTGAGCGCCGCGTACGCGGCGGCCATTCGCGAGTAGAAGTCCGCCGTAGCGGCCGCGGTATCAACGCGAACCATCTCGTTTCCGATATCGATTGCTCCCTTATAATCGTTCGCATTGAGATATACGAGCCAGGCGAGGTTCAGGAGTGCGGGATCGCCCGGATTGTTCTGGAGCAGGTCGCGCACGAGCGGAATCGCCTGTTGTGCGTGGCGCATTCTCGCATACTCAGCCACAACATCCTGAATGAGCCGGATGTTGGTCGGGTCGGCGGCAGCGAGAGCGCCGAGCACCTCCAGACGCTTGGTCGTGTCATTCTTGGCCGCGTAGACTTCGGCGAGCATTTTCAGCGCCGGGATGTTGCGCGCGTCGTTCTTGCGGACGCGCTCCGCCACGGCGAGCACAGAGTCGGGCATCTTGAGCCCAAGGTACGCTTCGGCGAGACACACTCCGACGATGTTTGCGTTCGGATAGCTGGCCATTGCCGAACGCGCGGCGCTCACACCCTCCTGATACTTCCCCTGAGCCACGGCGTTATGGCAGCTCTCCTCGCCGGCCAGCTGCCGGCGCGCATCCTTGATCGCCCGGGCGACCTGGCCGGCGGCATCGTCCAGCTTCGCGCCTTGCGCGCTGGGGAGAATCTGGCCCTTCGTCATGTCACGGGAGATGATGAGCCGCGAGTCGATCTTGTATCCGGTCGGAGTCTTGGTAACGGCCCCCTCGAGATACTGCGGAGCGCGCACCAGCGTCGCGAGCGCCTTGGCGTCGCCGGGGGCGAGAGCCTCGGTCGTCGAATACCCCGACGAGTTCAAACTGTTATTGATGTCAGCTTTGGGAACGACCACCAGGTCGCGGATGTTGGTCTGCTTCTGGAGCTGGTTGCGGATTGCTTCCGCGGCCTGAACTCCCAGCTCCTTGTCCGCGCTCTGGAGCGTCGGAATCATCACTCGCTCGCCCGTTTTACCACTCTGGGCCAGTAGCGGGGACGCAGCGAATGCCGCGAGCGCTGTGAGAACGAGACCTGAATGACGTAAACGTACCTTCAATGGTATAACCTCCAAGTCGGTATACATTCTTACCCACCTTCCAAGCCGTGGGTCCCTGGCATCATCGAGTGGGCGAGGAGGGACTCGAACCCCCGACATCCTGCGTGTAAGGCAGGCGCTCTAACCAACTGAGCTACTCGCCCGGTGCAGATTCCGAGCCCGTCCTGTCATCGGAGAATAGCCAGCGGTACAAGCACGCAATAGCCGATAACGAGCAGGATCGGCGCAAGTGTCTCGCCTCCCCGCGCCAGGTCGGCGAAGCCGGCGAGCAACACTACTGTAGCGACGGTCCAATAGATCCACGACCGCCCCGTCCCGGAATCCCGCCCCGCTCGAGGCCCGCTCGCTAAATCGGTTTTGGCCATAAGCGAGGTAGTGTAGAGCGCGATGAAATGCGTGTCAACCCGAGAGGGTCACCGGGAAGACTCGCACCCCCTCAGGGTTTGGCTTTCGGAGTCCCGGAATAGTGGAGCTCCACCCAATCCCGATAGCTGCCGTCGATGACGGATCGCCACCAGGGCTCGTTGGAGATGAACCATTTGACCGTCTTGAGGAGGCCGGTCTCGAACGATTCCGCGGGCCCGTATCCTGTCTCGAGCGTCGCCTTCATGGCGTCGATCGCGTAACGTCGATCGTGGCCAGGTCGATCCTTGACGAAGGTAATCAGCTCGGCGGTGTCGCCTCCGAGCGCGGCGGGGCACTTCGGAAAACGCTCGCGAATCTTCTCGTCTTCCGCGAAAATCTTGTTGATGTGTCGGCAAATATCCTTCACGACATCGAGGTTCTTTCGCTCGGAATTCCCGCCGAGGTTGTAGGTCTCACCCAGCCGCCCCTTCTCCAGAACTCGCTCTATGCCGCGACAGTGGTCGCGGACGTAGAGCCAATCGCGGATCTGTAGCCCATCGCCGTAAACCGGGAGTCGCTTGCCGTCGAGCGCGTTGACGATCATGAGGGGAATGAGCTTTTCCGGAAAATGGTACGGGCCGTAATTGTTCGAGCAGTTCGTGGTGGTTACCGGCAAGCCATAAGTATGGTGATACGCGCGGACCAGATGATCCGACCCAGCTTTGCTCGCTGCATAGGGGGAGTTGGGAGAGTAGGCCGTGTCCTCGGTGAACGGCGGGGCGCTCGGAGCGAGGCTGCCGTAAACCTCATCGGTCGAGATGTGGTGGAAGCGGCGCGCTCCGCCCGACCAGTCCTCTGACCACACTGCCCGGGCTGCCTTGAGCAGCTCGTGCGTTCCCCTCACGTTGGTATCGATGAACGGATCGGGACCATGGATCGATCGATCGACGTGCGACTCCGCGGCAAAATGAACGATCGTGTCGATTCCTTCGCGCTTTATGACCTCCTGCACCGCGCTTCCGTCCCGAATGTCGCCTTTTACGAAGGTGAACCGCTCGCTGTTGGCGACCGGCTCCAGGTTGGACAGGTTCCCGGCATACGTGAGCGCGTCCAACCCGACCACGATGTCGGCCGGATGGTGCTCCAACCAGTAGTGCACGAAATTGGTGCCGATGAATCCCGCCGCTCCAGTGACCAGCATTCTACGCATGGTGTGATCTGCCCTCGTTCATTTTCCCTCTGTCGTTGTTAGATCAACGTTACGCGGCCACAGTTCATCCGCCAATGCCTCTCCGTTTCGCTCGGCATAACTCCCTGATGACGCGCGGCATGTTCTGCACGGTGACAACGCGATCCGCTCCGGCCAGCGCGAGCGCTGCCTGCGGCATTCCATAAATGATTGAGCTGTCGCGGTCCTGAACGATGCCCAGCCCTCCGGCCTCGCGGATCCGCCGCAGACCTTCGGCTCCGTCGCGGCCCATACCGGTAAGGATCACGCCGATCGCCGCCGGGCCGAAGATTTCCGCCACCGAGACAAAAAGGGGATCGGCCGCCGGCCTCACGCCCCAAACCGTCGGCGCGGAGTCGAGGCGGATGGTCGCGTTTCCCACCTCGCCATCCACTCGCATGTGAAATCCACCGGGCGCCAGGTAGACGCGATTCGAACGAACCGGCTCGCCATCCTCTGCCTCCGAGACGGTCAGCGGGCTCATGATGTTCAGACGGTGCGATAGGGTCCGTGTGAATTCGCGTGGCATGTGCTGAACAATGAGCACCGCCGCGTCCAGGTTTTGCGGGAGCCGGGGAATGATCTCACCGAGCGCCCGCGGTCCTCCAGTCGACGCCGCGATTGCCACCAATCGTTCCACCGAGGTCGTCGATTTTCTCGACGAAATCTCGGGGCTCACGGGCGCGGCCGGGGTCGAAGGAGTCCGAACTCCTGTCATGTTGACGGCTCGAGCCGCGTTGAGTGCCGAGATCAGCTCCCCGCGAACGGCGAGCAGGTCAATGCTGATGGGGCCGGATGGCTTTCGCACGAACTCGACGGCTCCGCGATCCAGCGCGCGCAAAGTCATCTCATTCCCGCGCTCCGAGCCGGCTGCACTCAGCATCACCACCGGGCGCGGTAGCTCCTTCATGATCTGGTCGAGCGCCTGAAGGCCGTCGAGCCGTGGCATCTCGATGTCGAGGGTGACGATGTCGGGCGCCAGCGCTCGAATCTGTTCGAGCGCGTCGATTCCGTCCCTAGCGGTGCCGACCACTCGATAGTCTCCGCTCTCGTCAATCATCTCCGAGATGAGCTTACGCATGAAAGCGCTGTCATCGACGACCAGTACAGTCGAGAGTTGCTCGGTCATCCCGATCGCTGCAAGCGAGGGCTAGGTCTTCCTGAAGATGCGCTCGCGCGCATTCACCGGAGAGAACATGCCGCGGGCGGCGCCGAGCAGCGTTTCTACCTTCCCGAGGACGAGGAAACCGCCAGGAGCGAGCGCACGATGGAATTCCGTGAAAAGCGCGTCCTGCGCTTCCCTCTCGAAGTAGATGACGACGTTGCGGCACACAAGCAGATGGACGCTTTCGAACGGAGGCGGTGAGCTGAGAAGGTCGCGTACCTGAAACGTCACGAGCCGCCTGACTTCAGGCCGCATTGTGTACATGCCCGCGACCAGCGGGAAGTACCGTTCACGAAGCTCCGCCGGTGTATCACCAATGGCCGAATCGGCATAACACGCGCGATCCGCCTCGGCCAGACAATTGGTATCGATGTCCGTTCCGACGATGGAGACTGATTGCAGCCGCGACAGCTGATTGGTCTCGGCCGCGGACTTGTCCATGAGAATGCCGACCGAGTAGGGCTCCTCGCCCGACGAGCACCCCGCGCTCCAGACGCGAAGCTCACGCTCGCCCCGCTCCCACAGGGCCGGGATCACCTTTTGGTCGAGGACGGAGAACATCTCCCAGTTGCGGAAGAATTTGGTGACGTTGATCGTGAGCGACCTGACGAGGCGATCGTATTCACGAGGATCGGTATCGAGAATACGCGCATACTCACTGTGGCTCGAGGCGCCCTTTGCCCGCATGCGAACTGCAAAGCGGCGGCGCAGGCACTTATCCTTGTAGCTCGAGCACTGGAAGCCGCGATCGCGCGTGATCTTGGCCATGAGCGCCCGGAATTCGGCCTCCTCGTCCTGAATCAGCACGAGCGCTCCGTCAGGAGCGATTGGTCGGTTGGGCCACCTTCCGATCGGCGTGCGAGATATGCTCCAGTGCGGTCGACAGGTTGCGCCGTAGCTCCGGAAGCTCCGGCGCGAGCGCCAGGCCCTTCTCCGCTGTGTCCCTCGCGTGCGCATAGTCCCCGCGCTTGAGATAAGCCGCGGCGAGATTGTTGAGCAGTACCGGAGACTCCGGATGCGTCTCGGTCGCGGCTGCGAGCAGCAGTATTTCACGATCCGGATCGTCGGTCAGGGCTGCGACCCGAGCCGCGTAGTGGAACCAGATCGGCGGGGGCGGACTCGAGGTCCAGAGACTCCTCGCTTCGCTCAACGCTACCTTCGCCGATTGCAGGTCGCCCAGATGAATCGCGATGACCGCCGCCTCGAGCTGAATCAGCGGGTCTGCGCTGCCTCCAGCTAGGAGCGCGCGGTCGATGACGAGCTTCGCCTTTTCCAGCTGCTTCAGCTGCTCGTACGCGATCGCGAGATTGTGCAGCAGCGACGTCTTGCTCGGCGAATTCGGCGCCGCTGTCATGAATGCGTTCACGGCGGCAGCCCATTCTTTCCGCCTCAACGCAATGAGGCCCAGATGAAACGATGCCACCGGGTCAGCGGCTTCCTCGACCAGCGCACGGAACTCCCGCAACGCTTCGTCGTGCATTCCAGCGCGGTACAATGCGCTCGCGAGCTCGCGTCGCTCGAGCGGGCTCGCGTTTCGCGGTAGCGTCGGCGTCGTTCGCTTGCGGCCGACCGGGAGCAGGAAAGATGCGTTTAACAATCCATAAAGTGCCTTCCCTACTTCGAATTCGCCCAGTCCGGAATCGCGGATCAAGCCGTTGATGTCACGATGCCCATCGATCAGGGGAAGCAGCGCTTCCTGTTCGGGAGACAGCGTGTCGTTGTTCCTCAGGAGCTTCGGACGGTCGAGGCTGAACACCACGTCGAAGCTGGGAATCTTTTTCTCGATGAGAGACCACTCGTCGACGCGGCGGGCTCCCTCCAGCAGCAACGATTGTGGATCCACCGAAACGCGCTCGGCGCCATCCTCGGGCTCGACTCCCGGCTCGAAGTTGAAGGTCCCACTCGTCCAGGTGAACAGCGTATAAACCGCGTTCTCGGTATCCAGCGGGCGATTCACGATCGTGGCATGGCAGATGCGGCCGCCGTCGAAGTAGATCGACCCGAAGCTGTCGTGAAAGGATAGTCCCAGGCAGCCGGACTTCTTGCCCATCGACAACAACTGCAGAACGTCGGGAAGGCTCGCTTCCTTGAGGCTGCCCTTGATTGCCATCAGCGCATTTCCTCGATCATGCGATCGACGACGTTTTCCCATTCGAGAATGAGACCGGCGTCGCGCGAGACCGGAGTCGTATTCCTCGGCTCCGCCTGCGCCTTGGGCGCGGCGTCAAGCGATTCGACGCGCTGGGCGATCTCATGGCTGATGTCAGCCATGAATTCGGCGAACTCTCCGCTATCGTCTTCGGCGCCTTTCCTGGAGTCCGCTGCCATCGATCAGGATTCCTTCGCGGCGGGCGCGCTCAGGCGTGACAGGACCAGCGACGCGATGCTCCGCAGTGTCTCGAAAACGCCGCCGCCGTTGATTGCGGTCGCCGCAAAGTAGGGGACGCCACGGAAGTTGAGCGTCTCGTCGAGATCCTCGATCGGACTGATCTCGCCCGCCGGCAGATCGCGCTTGTTGTACTGCATCGCGAGCGGAATTGTCCGCGGATCGAGGCCCTCGTCGGCCAGATTGGCGTGCAGGTCCTGGAGACTCTCGATATTCTCTGGCAGCTGGCGCGACTGGCTGTCGGCCACGAATACCACGCCGTCCACGCCCTGGAGCACGAGCTTCCGGGTGGCGGCGTAGTACACCTGGCCGGGGACGGTGTAGAGCTGGAACCGCGTAGCAAATCCGGAGATCGTTCCCAGATCCAGCGGAAGAAAATCGAAGAAGAGTGTGCGGTCGGTCTCGGTCGCCAGTGAGACCATTTTCCCCTTTCGCTCCTCCGGCAACTGCGAGTAAATGTGCTGCAGATTCGTCGTCTTGCCCGACCTTCCCGGGCCATAGTAAACGATCTTGCACGTGATCTCGCGGGTACCGTAGTTGACGACGGACATCTAGCGCTTCCCGATGGGGCCGAAGAGTGCGTCGAGACTCCGATTGAGCTCGCCTTCGAAATCTCCCGATGGCGCGGCCCCACGCACCTGGGCCTCAGGCCGCAGCTTTGCGAGCGCCTGCTGGAATTCGGCGAAATAGATCTCGACTACACCGAGCGAGCTTTCGCGATCGAAGACGCCGACGAACAGGAACTCCTGGGTGCCGGCCGCGCAGCGGGCCATGAAAACCTGCCGATCGGCTCCGGCGTGGTGCGTCTCGTAAAACGGCTTCCCGTCAAGCTGCCGGCCGAGCTCGCGCGAGGAGGCGTTGATGGCGGAGGTCAGAGCGCAGATCGACATGACATCGGCGGCGTTCGAGAAACCAAACTGGCCGACCGCCCTTCCGCTCGGGTACAGAAGGACGCCGGAAATGAGACGCGCATCTTCCATCAGCCGCCGCAGCGGTGCAGCCACCCACGCTTCGGCTACGGTTGGGTCGGTCACAAATCGCCTCGGGTTGCTTTGATCATGTCGAGTCTCACTCGTCCAAGGTTGGCGTCAGGGGTGACGATGGTGACGAGCACCATGTCGCCCGCGCCCACCACGCAGATATGGCCCTGCTCTGCCTCGAGCCGCATGAACGCGGGGGTTCCGAGCCTGGCGGCATCCGCGGCGCGAGTGGCTTTGGAATAAAGATAGGCTGCGAGCGCTGCCGTGTGCTTGCGCGGATCCTGGTCGCCGGTCGCGCCCTTGATGCCGCTCGTCTCGATGATGAGGCCGTCGTTAGCGCCGACGACCATCGCTACGACGACCCCCGGAAGGTGCGACAGCGTGGCGACGACATCGCTCAGGATTTTCATGCGCGTCCACTCATCCAGTTGATGGCCAGCGCGATGGATCGAGTCAGAACGCGGCGCACGAGACCGAGCGGCACGGTGGACGACGACGCCAGCAGGACGACTGCGTCCTGCGTCGCCGGCGCCAGTGCGATGGTGGCTGCATCGGTCTCGATGACCACCGCGGTCCACGCTCCCAGTGAGAGGAGTCGCATCGACCGCGACACTTCCTTGCTGACCCCGCTCAGAGCAGATCCGATCTCGCCCGCGATGTCGGTTCCGTTCTGGTCGATGTAGCTCCCGGCCAGAGGCACGCCCGAAGAATCGAGCAGCAGCGCGGTCTGTTCGGCCTCGCCGATCGCGGTTGCGAAGAGAGTACGTGCGGACTCAGACATGCGCCGCACCGCTTTCCTGGGGGATGATCTCGATGAGACCGGTGCTCAGCATTCCGTAGATGATCTTGGCGACCTCGAACTCGGGCAGCACCAATCGCTTTCCGATCTCGTGCAGATTCCTCTCGCCGTCGATCACCGACAGGACTTCCCACTCGCGGGGAAGAAGATCGATGAACGATTCCGGCCCATCGTCGAGCGGCGCGAGTCGGGGGGTGACCCTCGCGTCGGGAATCTTATCCGCCATGCGGGACCATTCGTCGATCCGGCGTGCGCCTTCCATGAGCAGGGATTCCGTGCTGACGCGAACCGCTATGTCCTTTCGGATCGGGCGCGGGGGCTCTTCCGTGAACGAGAAAAATCCTTCCGACCATGACATGAGATCGAACACGACGGTCTCGATCTGCTGGCGCATGAAGCGATCGATGTCGCGCGGTGTGACAATGCCGTGCGCGACGAGGATCTCGCCGACACGCCGCTTGTCGCCTGCGCGCTGCATCGCGGTCGCGCGCGCCAGGTCGGCGGGCGTCGCCTTCCCTGATCGCTCGAGGATCGTGCCGAGAAGGTGCGGATTGCTCTTCATCGTCGCGGCGACGATCGTACCCGCGTCGAAATACACGCTTCCCTCGTTGTTTCGCTCCGAGGAATGAACCCTCAGTGTCCCCGTTTTCCGGCTCAGGTCCAGCAGCTGGAAAACGTCGTGGATCCCGAGCTCGCGCAGTGGTCCTTCGATCGCCATTAGCGCCTTCCTCTCTGCAGGAGCCGGTAGTAGCGCAGCGCCTCGGAGTGGTTTGGATCGAAGCGCAGCACACGCTCGAACGCGTTCAGGGCGTCGCCTTCCCGCGCCAGATCGATGAGGATCTCTCCCAACGCGATCAGCGCCGGAAAGTGATATAGGTCCCGTCTTATCAAGGCTACCACCCTGGGGAGTGCACTGCGTGAGCGTCCCGTGCGCCGATAAGGGCCAACGAGCTCCACTACGGCTGCGTCGTGGCTGGGCGCCGTAACGAGAACAGTCTCAAGCTCCCTGATTGAACCAGTGTCGTCCCCTGCTCGGGCGAGGAGTCTGCCGAGCGAAACGCGAGTCTCCACCTGGCGCTCGTCGACGGCGAGGCTTGCTCGATACGCCCCGATCGCTTCGTTCGCGTCCCCGAGTCCCGCATACAAGTCCCCCACCCGCTTCATGACATTCGCGTTCCGTGATTCGTTCTTCTTTAGCGCCGCCAGAATCTCTCTCGCACCGGGATTGTCGAGCGATGCCACCCGCGCCTCGGCCGCGAGAAGAAGCAGGTTGACATCAGTGCTGCCTGCTTCCACCAGCGCTTCGGCGAAGGGCCTCGCTTCCTCGGCGCGGCCGAGCGCCAGGAGCGATCGCGCGATGCCCTGGCGAGCGTAAATGTTCGGTTCGTCCATGTCCAGCGCGCGCCGGTATCTATCGAGCGCCTCGCCATGCAGTCCCTGCGCTGCGAACCCGTCGCCGGCCAGCACGAGTCCAAGGATCTTGTCGCCACCACGCGCGAGAACCCGTGCGATCTCGGCCTGAGCGCGGTCGTACAGACCCTTGGTGATGAAATCCCGCGCGAGAGAGAAACCCGCCATCGGATCTTCCGTGGAAGGTTCGGCTCGCGCCGGCTTCTCGGCGAACAGCTCCTCGATCATGGCCGGATCGAAGTGGAAATCCTCAACCCGTTCGACAGCTTCGTCGGTTTCCGTGATCGGAGGAGCGACGGTGAGTCTGATCTCTTCGTGCGGAAGCTCGATTGCCAGCTCGAGCTTCTGCGGGGTGTACATCGGATCGAGCGAGAGCGCGCGCTTCGTCTCGCGCAGCGCGCTGCTGAAGTCGCCAAGATTCGAGAGGGTGAAGCTCAGATTGTAGTGCGCTTCGGCGAATTCGGGGTTGGCCTGGATAGCCCGGGCGAATGCGTTTCGCGCATCAGCGTACTTATTGAGCTCTACAAGTATGAGCCCGACGCCATTCCAGGCGACCGGATGCTCGGGCGCTGAACTCAGAACCTGCCGATAGGCTTCGAGTGCGAGCTCCGTGTGCTTTCTCTTGAACAAACCGAGTGCAAGGTTGAGGCGAGCTTCGACCGGAGGAACCGGTGCCTGCAGCGCGCGCCTGAAGGAGTTGATCGCAGCTTTTGTATCGCTCTTGTGCCAGAGCAGCACGCCCAGATTGTTGTGAGCAAATGGATAGCTCGAATCGATCTCCAGAGCGCGCTTGTAACTCTCCTCCGCCTCGGCGTGGCGTCCCTCGAGCTGGAGCGCGACTCCGCGTCCGTTCCAGGTCTTGGCGGTCGGAGAGAATTCGCGCGCGAACCGCTCAGCCGTCGCGATCGCCGCACCGGTGTCACGTTGCAGCAGGTACAACTCGAGCATCGCCTGCAGGACTTCGGCGTTGGCTTCACCGCCTTCGATCGCCTTCTCGTACTCTCGAAGCGCTTCCTGGAAATACCCCTTCTGGCGCAGCGCCCGACCCAGCGTAATGTGTGCTCCGGCCGGGGTCTTCTGCTGGTGGCTGGGAGTCACCCCCGGGCGATACGTCTCGAGCGAAAGGTTTGCATGGGCACGGACGAGCGTAGGGTTGAGCATGACCGCGCGCCGGTTCGCCTCCGCCGCTTCTTCACTACGTCCCAAATCACCCAGGATGAAGCCGATCAGATAGAGCGCGTCGGGGTTCTCCGGATTCAGCTCGATAGAGCGCCGAACGGAGCGCATCGCATCCTCGTGCAGGCCGCGATTGTAGAGCGTCTCGGCGAGGAGGAAATGGAGAACCGAGCTGTCGGGATCGAGCTCGATCGCGTGCTGAAATAAAGCGTGCGCGCGCTCGAGACGGCCGGCCGTCTTCTCCGCGATGCCGCTCTGCACGAGCGCCTCGAGATCCTGTGGGTTTGCACGCAGTCGCTCTTCGAGCTCGCGCAGTCTCTGTTCGAGAATTCCGCTCTCGCCGTACGCTATCTCCAGATTCCTGCGTGCCACACCCATCCGCTCATCGAGCGCGAGTGCGCGCGCGAAGGCGACGATCGCCTCGTCGGTCAGGCCCTTCCGGAAGTAGAAAACGCCGAGGTTGTTGTACGCGCCCGCGTCCGACGGATCGATTCGGCGGGCGAACGACCTCAGAATATCGAGCTCTCCGCCATGCGCGGCTGCCGGTGGGCGGGCCGTTGCCGCTGCGCTCATGGTGTCAGTCTACGCGCACGGCGCGGAAGATGGCGTCGAATGCGTTGGCGTCGGGAACGAGAAGGAAGAAGCCGTGCAGGCTTTCGGCTGGCTCTTCGAGGAAGAACTCCGTCTCGACACACAGGATCGGAGACTCAGCGCGGGGCGCATGGTCTCCGAGCGCATCGAGAGCCTCGGCCGTGGCTCCGGTCTTGAGCGAAGGCGGGGACAACATGAGTCTCATGTCGAGGAACTCACTCAGAGCGGTGAGGTAGGCTCCGGCCAGGATATTTCCCGCCTCGTTGAGGGCCGACTGCTCGAGCTTGCCAAGGTTCGAAGACGTTTCCCGGCCGCGCCGCAGCATGCGCTCGGCAAGTCTGAGTCCTGCGCCGATCGCCAGCAGGAATATCGTCCGGCCGCTGATGTCGCCGCTCATGTCCATGTGCACTGCAACTATCTCGACATCCGGCGCGATCTCAGGAACGAAGTCGCCAGGCGGAACGATGTTGACCATTGGAACGCTGATCATGATTCGCGTCGCGGTGAGCGTCGATAGCGCGGTCGCCGCGTGACCCGCCCCAATGTTCGCGACTTCGCGGAGCGCGTCGAGGCGTGCAGTGCTCAGCAGAGTAGTTCCGGCCTGTCCTGATGGTGTGTCGCGGGGAATTGTCATTTCAGAGAAGTGTTGAGGCGTCGATAATGAGCGCAGGAGCACCATCACCCAGAATCGTGGCGCCACTGAAGAGTGTTCTGCTGCCGTTTACGCCGTCGAACTGTTTCATGACTATCTCCTGCTGGCCGATGAATGCATCGACAATGAGAGCGGCGCGGCGCTCTGCCAGCTCGACGAGGACGACCTGACCGCCAGTGACGGTGCGCGGAGGAAGGCCGACCCGCTCGCGCAGCCTGATAGCGGGAAATACGTCGTCCCGGATGGCGACTACTTCCTTGCCCTTCACTTGCAGCAGCATGGGCTGGGAGAGCGCGAACGTCTCCACCACGTGGGTCAGCGGGATGGCGTAGGTCTCGTCCTCGACGCGAGCCAGCAACGCGCGCGAGATCGCGATAGTAAGCGGAAGGCGCATGCTGACGCTGGTTCCGAGCCCTTGATCTGTGTGTACCTCGAGGGATCCACCCAGCGTCCGCACCTTGTTCGCGACGATGTCAAATCCCACTCCACGGCCGGAGATATCCGTAACCCTCTCCGCGGTCGAGAAACCGGGTCGTGATATGATCGCGACGAGCTCCTGCTCAGAAAGCCTGCTGGTAGTCGGCTCGACGATGCCGAGCGCCTTGGCGCGCGGCAGGACGCGGTTCTGGTCGATTCCGCGCCCGTCGTCGGTCACCCGGATCAGAACCGTGGCGCGATCCCGCTCCGCCGTCAGAGTCAGGGTCGCAATCCGCGGCTTTCCCGCTTTCACGCGGTCGGCGGGCAGCTCGATGCCGTGATCCAGAGAGTTTCTGAGAAGATGGAGTACGGGCTCGCCCATCTCGTCGAGCATTGAGCGATCCAGCTCGATCTCCTTTCCTTCGATATTGAACTCCACCTCTTTCCCGAGCGCCCGAGCGGTATCGCGGACAACCCGCGGAAATCGCTCGAAGACCTGCCACACAGGGACCATGCGGCTCGTCATGATCTCGTTCTGCAGAGAAGCTACGATCTGGGAAGCGTGGCGCGTCGCCTCGACCAGCTCCTGGTCACCGAGGCGCTCTGAGATCTGGGCAATGCGGTCTCGAGCGATGACCAGCTCTCCAGCCACGTTCATCAGGATGTCCAAACGCCGTGAATCGATCCGGATGTGCCGCGCTGGCTTCGGCCCCGAAGCAGATGACTGACCGATTTCCTTCTTCGGTATTGCAAACTCGGCGGTAAAGGTCTGCGGAGCCTGGTCGGCCACGTGTCGAATACGGGAGACTATTTCAGTGACGTCGTGCTGCCGGGGCGTTTGCGCCGTGACGAGCGCCACCGCCTGCTCGAGCGCGTCTGCCGCCGCGAATAGCGTATCGATGATCACGGGAGTGACTGCGAGGGTGCCGCTCCTCAGCTTGTCGAGCAGCGTCTCCAGCTCGTGGGACAGCTCGCCGACGGAAGTGTATCCCATGGCGGCGCCCATTCCCTTCATGGTGTGAACTGCACGAAACAGCCGTGCTACGGCCGCGTCGCTCCCGCCACGCTCGAGCTCGAGAAGCGCGGTGTTGATCTCCGTGAGATACTCGCGGCTCTCGGAGAGAAAGAGCTTGGCGTACCGGCCGGTATCCACCTAAGCCAGGACCCGCTGCACGGCCTCGAGCACTCGGCTCGGCTGGAACGGTTTGACGACGAAGTCGCGGGCCCCCGCCTGGAGCGCCTCCTGTACGAGCGCCTGCTGACCCATGGCACTGCACATGAGAATGCGGGCGGCAGGGTCCATCTGCGTGATCTTCTTGACCGCCTCGATACCGCCCATCTCCGGCATGATGATATCCATCGTGACCAGATCCGGCTTGAGCTGCTGGTACTTCTCCACTGCCTGCTTTCCGTTTTCGGCTTCGCCGACGACTGTAAATCCAGCCTGGGAAAGGATGTCGCTTACCATTGTCCGCATGAATACGGCGTCGTCGCAAACCAGCACGGTACTGCTGCTCACCTTACCTCCCTTGTCCGATGACTTGCTCGACTACCGCTTTGATGTCGAGTACCAGAACGCGTTGCCCTTCAATTTCTACCGCGCCAGTGATCCCGGCCCGGGACGCTTCCTCCGCGTCCGCGGCCGAAAACTGATCGATTGGCACGTCCTGAATGTCGCGCACATCGTCGACTCCGATTCCGATCCACCGCTCGAAATAGTCAGCCAGCAGGATCAGCCCGCTTGCCCGGGCATAAGCCGGCCTGCCGAGGACGACTCCGCCATCGATTACGGTGACAATCGTCCCCCGCAGATTGATCAGTCCGCAGACCGTGTTGGGCGCTCCGGGCAGCCTGGTCATCGGCTGTGCGGTAACGATCTCGCGGAATGACTCCATCTCACAGGCGAACCCAGCGCCCCCGACCTCGAACACGAGCAGCCGCCGCGTAGGAACGCGCGGCTCTTCCTCTGTGGCTTGCTCCGGTGGGAGCGTGCCTGCCTCACTCATAGAAACCGAACGCCGATAATGGGTCAACACCCGCCGGCAGCTGGTGCTCACCCGCGATTACAGCGAGAGAGTGTCGCAGGTCTTCCGGAAGCGGCGAGCGGAAGTCGAGAGGCTTTCCGGTCATCGGGTGGTTGAACGCGAGCCACGCCGCGTGGAGGAAGTGCCGCTTGGAAGGAAGTCCGGCCACACGATGTCCTCCGCCCCCTCCATACACGTCGTCGCCCATGACAGGATGGCCGATAGACGCGAGATGAACGCGGATTTGGTGAGTCCGTCCGGAATGGAGATGCGCACGAAG
>JALYKQ010000060.1 GCA_030774675.1 Gemmatimonadota bacterium
AGCGCACGATCAGGAAATCGCTGACCTTCAGGATCGGCGACGTCTTCCGCCGCTCCGAGATGCTCCGCAGCCAGCGGGCGCTCTACGAATCGAATCTCTTCCGGCGAGCCGCCATCGAGCCGCGTCCGCCGATCGACATCGCGACACCTGACTCCGCGAAGGTGATCGTCGTCACCGTGCAGGAGGCACCTGACCGGGAGGCACGCCTGAGCGCCGGCTTCAACACAGTCGATTTCGTCCAGCTCGAAGGACGCTTCACTCACTACAATTTTATGGGCAGTGCCCGCCGGTTCGATATCCAGGCAGCAGTTGGAAACCTTTTCGCCAGGTCGCTCAATGGACGCGGCATCTTCCGCAATGCTTCCGTGCCGCAGACCAGCAGCCTGGCGCGGTACTTCGTTCCAACGTACAACGCGAGCATCAATCTGAGGCAACCGTGGTTCTTGTCGCCGCACAACGAGCTCGCCTTGAGCCTCTTCTCGCATCGCCGCAGTGCGCCGGGCATCTATGTCGATCGCGGCTACGGAACAAGCATCACCTTCACGCGTGAGCTCACCGAGAGAGCGCCGGCCAGCGCCAACTATCGCTTCGAGATCAGCAAAGTCGATGCGGGCGACGTGTACTTCTGCATCAACTACGGCGTCTGCGACCAACCCACGCTCGAAGCCCTGCGTGGGAACCAGAAGCTCTCCCCATTCACGATCACTTCGGCGATAGACCGCACCAACGATCCGTTCTCTCCCAACAGGGGGTTCCGTGCGAACGGGAGCGTCGAGCACGCGTCGACGTTTACGGTCTCTGATTTCCGCTATAATCGTGCGACGGCCGATGGAGCCGCGTTCTACCAGATCAAGCGGCGCGGTTCCATCGGAGCGCACGCGCGCATTGGCTGGGTTAGCCCACTCGGCAGCTCTGACCAGGCGCTGGGCGTAGCCGAGACTGTAGGCGGAAACGTTCTCCACCCGAGGAAGCGCTTCTACGCGGGAGGGTCGCATTCGGTGCGCGGCTTCGGCGAGAACCAGCTCGGTCCTCGTGTATTGACCGTCCCGATCGGCAACCTTCAGCGCAATGACAGCCTCAATGTGGCGTGCACGAGCGGAGCCGATGTGACGACGTGTGACCCCGCCGTCCTCAAGGACCGCGATTTTGAGCCGCGGCCGCTGGGCGGAAACTTTGTGGTGGAAGGGAGCGTTGAGGCACGCTTCCCCGTTTGGCGGGAGCTGTTTGGAGCGGCTTTCGTGGACGCCGGTATGGTGAGGCAGAAGTCCAATCCGGACCTTCCCAAGCGAAAGGCGGCCATAACCCCCGGATTTGGGGTCCGCTACCGCTCACCCGTAGGCCCCATTCGTGCCGATATAGGGATCAATCCCGGGACTACCGAGTCCCTGCCCGTTGTAACCGAGAGTATCGTGAATGGACAGAGGACGCTCGTGACACTCCAGCAGCGCCGCATCTACTCCCCCGCGAGCGGTGGTGGCATCCTCAAGAGGATGGTCCTTCACCTGTCCATTGGCGAAGCGTTCTAATGCCTAGGTGGTGGGTGCGCTTCCTCGCAGTGGTTGCGGTGGTGGCGTTGCTGCTGCTGGCCGCCAGCTACCTGCTCACCAACAGCGACTGGGGTCGCGAGCGCATTCGGCGCTACGTCCTGGGGGTGCTTCAGAGAAACACTCACGGCCTCGTCCACATCGGCAGCGTTTCCGGAAACCTCATGCGCGGGTTCACCATGCACGATGTCGTCATCACCGACAGCGTGCGCGCGCCATTCATAAAAGCGGACGAGATCTGGGCCCGCTATAGCTTGTCCACGCTGCGCGGGAAGAAGATCGATTTCCGCGAAGTCAGGCTTGTCCGTCCCATCATCGTGATCGACAGGCAGCCGGGTGGGAAGTGGAACTACGATCGCATCTTTCCGCGCGACACCGTGCCACGCACCGGGGCGAAAGAGACTGGTTGGGGAACCTGGATCCGTTTCAGCAACGTCACCATGATCGATGGAGATCTCGCCATTCGATCGCCTTGGGATCCCGGGCCGGTGACGCCGGCCGAGCGCGCGGACAAAGTTCGAGCGGCGCTCGGACCGAATGGCAGACTGAAGATCCTGCAGGTCCCCAAAGGCTATCAAAAGGAATCGAGCTTTCACCGGATCAACGGACTGTTCCCGCTCGTTCGGCTCGAAGATCCCGGATACAAAACCCGGCTGATCGATGTCGCGGCGCTGAAGATGGTCGCTGAGCCTTTTCGTCCGCCTATGGCTGACGTGCGAGGGCTGACCGGCACCTTCGAGTTCACTGGTGATTCGGTGTGGTGGAAGGGAGCTCGCGTCGCATTCCCAGCAACGCGCGCCAGTGGCGACGGACGCTACTACATGGAGTCTGGCGACCTGCATCTCCGGCTGCACGGCGATCCGGTCCGCCCGGCCGACATTCGCTGGGCGATGCCCAATCTCCCCGAGAATGGATCGGGGATGCTCGACTTCGGCTTGGATTGGACCGGCAAAAAGAGTGTATACCTGGCGCGGAACATGGACGTGACCCTCGACGGCTCACACGTCGCGGGACAGATCGAGGCGACCGTGGCCGACACGATCGCCTATCGCGACGCCAATCTCCGCTTCGCCAATCTCGATACGCGGCTCCTCACTCGGCTCTTTCCCGCGATGACATTTCCACGGCCCTTGACGCTTACTGGTCGAGCAGCATTCGATGGAGGTGAGCACTCGCTCCGGATAAATGGCGACATGGTTGTGGACGACCGCCTCTCGGGCAGGAGTCATCTGGTCGGGAATGGCGTGATGGGCTTGTCCAAAGGGATCTTCACCGCCCGCGATCTGCACGTGCGAATGCTGCCGTTGCAAATGGGGCTCGCAAGGGCGATTGCTCCGTCCGTGAAGCTGGGAGGCTCTATCTCGGGTACGGCGACGCTCAACGGCTCGAGCGCCGCTATCATGACCGCGCAGGCCGACGTTACCCACGTCGAGGGCGGAGCAGTCTCACACGCTACCGGACGCGCGGCAATTCGCGCGTGGGGGATGCCCTGGTTCAACGTCGATGCGCGAATGCATCCGCTGGCTCTCGCGACTCTCGGACGCTTCATGCCGAGCGTAGGATTGCGCGGCAGCGCCAGCGGCCCCGTGAAATTGAGGGGGAATCTCAACGATCTCGCAATCAACACCCAGCTCACATTCCCCGATGGTGGGTATGTCGACTTGCACGGAACCATGGATCTCGCGAGCAGGCAGACTGGCTACAACCTCGATTTCAACACCCGCCTGTTCAACGCAGCCGGTGCCATCGCGAAGGCCCCACAGACCTCGATCACGGCGGTCGGCTCTGCACGTGGTCGCGGGACCGACCCCGCGACAATGCAGGCACAAATCGTCGCCGATGTTGCGGCTTCCAGTATCGACACGGTTTCCGTGGACGGCGCAAACGTCAGAGTGGCAATCGCGAATGGAATCGCGCGCTTCGACACTCTGGCGGTGCAGCTGCCGCAGGGAATCGTGGAGGCCAAGGGCACGATCGGGATGGCGCCCGGGCACGACGGAGCACTGTCGTATCACATCGCGATTGATTCGCTGTCTCGCTTCGCCGGGCTCATCTCAACGGATACCAGTGTAGTGCGCCCGCGCCCGGGTATTCTCGCAGGTCGAGTCGCGAGAGCGAAGGCAGATTCGTCGAAGCTTGCTCGCGCGACCGAGGTGGAGCGCGCCATTACAGGACGCACCATACCCCCCACCGTCGTGGACACGCCGAGGGTCGTGCGCAGGAACGAGCTCTCCGGGTCAGCGCGCGCCGACGGGGTCGTGACGGGCAATATCAGAAATTTCAGCGCCAAGGGAACAGCATCCGGTTCGAACATCGTGGCGCGGGGAAACACCGTCGGCGCTTTCACCGCGAACTACGACTGGGTCAACGGCCGCACTCCGCAATCACAGGTGAGAGTGAGCGCCCAGGCGCGAGCCGTGCGAGCCGCTGGATTCGATCTCGACAGCGTCGGTGCAAAGCTCACCTACCACAAGCCGAACGGTACCGCGGAGATCGTAGTCAGTCAGGACAACGCCCGGACCTACAGCGCCAATGCCGCGTTCACGCTTGACAAGATCCGGAACGAGCTGAAGCTGAACAACCTGCGGCTCGCGTTCGACACCAGTATCTGGACCAGCACTCGGGTCGCCGCGCTCCACTGGGGCCAGGCCGGCGTCGACGTCGAGACTCTCGAGCTACGCAACGGCCCCAACGGCCGAATCTATGTGAATGGCTTCGTCCCCAAGCAGGGGAACGCAAATCTCGACATCGCCGTCGACAACCTCAATGTCGGCGATGTGATCGCTCTCACCCAGAGCGGCGTCAATGCCAAGGGTTTGATCTCGGTCAATGTGCATGCGACTGGAACCCTCGACGACCCACGGTTCAAGGGAGCGTTCGGCGCGACCGACCTGGTCTACAATGGAGCGAATGTGGCGGAGCTCCACGGGAACGTCGACTACGCAAACCAGACGTTGACCGGACGAGCGGAAGCCAGGCGAGCGGGCAGTCAGCCTTTCCTGATCGCGGAAGGAACGGTCCCGATCAATCTGGCCATCAGTGGCGTGACGGGATCCAGATTCCCCGCCGACCGGCAAATCGCGCTCAACATCAATGCTGACAGCCTGCCGCTCGACCTCATGCCTCAGTTGAGCAATTACGTCTCCAACCTGAGCGGTCACGCCGGCGGCTCGTTCAAAGTGGGTGGTAGTCTCAACAAGCCGCAGATTACAGGGCAGTTCGCGTTGCGCGGCGGCCGGGCACACGTGATACCAGCCGGGATCGACCTCAATCAGGTCGAAGCATCAATCCGGATGCTGGGTGATTCTGTCGTCATCGACTCCGTCGCGGCTTACAACAAGGGCAGGATGCTCCTGACGGGAGGCATCAGTCTCGGCTCGCTTACGACGCCCAGCTTCGACCTGAAGCTGCGCGTGGACAACGCAGAGGTCGTGAAAAATCACAGAGGACAGCTTCGCGTCACCGCCAAGCTCGCAATGGTGGGTCCGTTCAAGGACCCGCACGTCACCGGCGATGTACGGATTCGTGAGGGTGTGGTCAACATACCTCCGAGCGACAACAAGAATCTCGTGGGGCAGGGCGACCCGGCGCTCTTCAATGTTCTCGACACGGCGGTGATGGCCGATCGCGAGCTGTTCCCCAGCCAGTCGCCATTCCTCGCCAACCTGCGGATGGATGTGACTCTGCGCGTCGATCGGGACGTATTCGTGCGCTCGCGCGAAGCCAACATCGAAGTGTACAGCGATGGAGATCTCGGCGTTCACGTCAATCGGGCGAAGCAGACGTTGGTGCTCGACGGAGTGCTGCTCAGCGAGCGGGGCGAGTACACCTTCATGACCCGCCGGTTCACCATCAAGCGCGGCTCGGCGACCTTCATCAACTCGACCGAGCTCAACCCGACGCTTCAGGCAACCGGAGAGTATTTGGTCAGGCAACCCAACCGGGAAGCCATCAACATCCAGATTGTCGTCGGGGGCACGCTGAGAAAACCGAACATCTCGCTTACGAGTGATGCGCAGCCGCCGATAGCACAGAGCGATCTCCTCAGCTATCTCGCGTTTGGCCAGTCATCGTCTTCGCTGGTGCAGCTCGAAGGGTCGGGCCTCACGAATGGATCGGGCGGCAGCAATGTAGTGGGAGCCGGTGCTGCTCTCGCCAGCAAACAGCTCGCGGGAATCGCAATCGGTGTGGTTGCCGACCAGGTTGCCGGTTCCGCGGCGCAATCGCTCGGGGCCGATCTGTTCACGATCACCCCCGCCGACGTGCAGACCGATGTCGGCAACTTTCTGCGCGCGACCCAGTTCGAGTTCGGCAAGTACATCAAGTCGCATACCTTCATTGCAGTCAAGTCGCCACTAGATCCAGCCGCGCTGGTGCGGCCAGGCGTACAGGTAGTGCACCGCTTCGGCGGACTCCGCGGCTACCGCCTCGAAACTGGCGTGGACACCCGCTACCTGCTGCGCGAGCCGAACCTGGCGCGCGACCAAAACGTGGCGACGACCAGCGCGTTTGGGGCCTTCCTCATTAGAGAGTGGCGGTTCTAGCGAGGTCTGTCCTGACGCCGTCAAGCGAGTAGCGGACAGCCTCAAGCTGGCCGCGGGCAGCAGCGCCTTTCTCAGTTCGTAGTCTTCTCCAGCGCTACGGATCCCGCCCGATGTTCCGCATCAGCCTCTACAAGCGGCGCCAATTCACGTGCGCACCAGCGCCTGGCTGCCGTCACGGCTGCATGGTCACCCTGTGCGTTGGCTTGTTCAACCAGCAGCGCTGCTGCCTCGGTGCGCGCGACCGCAAACGCGAATCCGCGCGCGCCTGCCTGCTGAAATTCGCTTTCGGCAGTACGGGCTCGCCCGGCGTATTCCTCGATACGCTGCACGGCCCTCAACGTCGGCTCGGTACACGATGACAGTGCGCTCACCTTGAGGTCGCTCAGCCGGCGTTTCACGTCGGCCGTCCACACAGCGAGCGCGTCAGTACGCTCCATCGCCCGGAGCGCATCGAGGCTGAGAATGTTCGTCGTCCCCTCCCAGATCGACAGCACCTGCGCGTCTCGCAGGAGACGAGGAATTCCGGTGTCCTCGACGTAGCCGGCGCCGCCGAAAGCTTCTAGCGCTTCGCTGGCGACCGCTATCGCCTGCTTGGCCGTGTATAGCTTGGCCACCGGAATCAGGAATCGCAGCAGCTGTGACTCCGATTCAGCCGCGTTGCCACTCTCGTCTCTCCCGAGCAGCTCGACAACCCGAAAGGCCAGGAGAAACGCTGCGCGCAGCTCCAGGTGCATCTCGGCCAGCGTTTCGACGTGGAGCGGATGTTCGATCAGCGGCTTCCCAAATGCACGCCGTCGGCGGGCGTAATCGCTCGCGAGCGCGACTGCCCGGCGCATGCCCGCCACTCCCGCCACGGCGTTGTACACGCGCGTGATATTGAACAGCGTCGCGATCTTGCGAATGCCGTCGCCCGCGCCGCCCACGAGCTGCGCGGGCGTGCCTTCCAGCGTCAGCTCGGCGGTGGGCAATGCTCGCGTGCCCAGCTTGTCCTTGAGACGCTCGATCCGAATGTTGCGAAGCTTTCCGTTGCTGTCGCGAAGATTGATGAGAAACGCGCTCAACCCGCGACTTCCAGCCGGCGTGCCTTCGATGCGTGCGAGAGTCATTGCGACCTGCGACGTCGTCGCCGACGTAAACCACTTCGAGCCGTAAAGGCTGTAGGTATCACCTTTGTCGCATCGTGCGATGGTCGACGTGCTTCCGACATCGGAGCCGCCGGTCCGTTCGGTCATCCATTGGCCCGAGGTCCAGAACTCGTTTGGATCGCGGGACGTCAAATGCGCGAATGTGGGCTGTGTGTTTTTATCGCCATGAACCTCGAGAAACCTTGCCGCCCCGTCGGTCATCGCCAGCGGACAGCTGTACAACGCGGACGACGGGGCAAAGAGATAGAGCCGCGCGAACTGATGGATGCGCGAATGCGCGCCGTGGGTGCGCTCATAACCGGTCGCTACGATTCCTTCAGTGGCCGAGATGCGGTCGAGCTCCCGCCAGGCATCGCTCGTCTCGATCCGGTCGACGCGACATCCCCACGCGTCGTAAGCGATGTGGCGGGGCGGGGACGCTTCCGCCAATTCCCCCAGCGCCAAAATATCCGTTACTGCGCGATGGCCGAGCCGCTGGAGGTCCGGCTCCAGCTCGGCGAGCATGTTGGCGGGCAGTCGCCACCGTAGGTACGCGCGGAGAAGCGCGTCGTCGTCGTACTGATTGCCGAGCCTGGGAGGATCCTGAAAGAACTCGGGCATAAGACCTTGTGTTCCCCGCTGGCCGGAGACGCTCATCCAATCCGCAATCTAATCCACTGGCTGCTCCAAGTTTTTCAACTACAGCAGGCAGCGGACAGCAGCGTCGTTCTCAGTTGTACTTACTCGGATTAAGCCTTACCCTTTGTCTATGTGCGGCCGCGCCACTGTCATCAATCCGGACGGGATCACCGAGAAACTCTACGGCTACACGCGTAAGTTCGTCCCCAGCGACTGGAAGCCGCGCTACAACCTGAATCCGCACGAGGACATTCCAGCCGTCTACTACGATCCGTTCCTGCGCGAGCGGGTCCTGAGGACGATGCACTGGAATCTCATACCCTCCAAACTCGAGAGCAGAGATAAAGTGGTCGCGTTCGACTCGCAGTACTCCACTTTCAACGCGAGGATCGAGACCGTTGCTTCAGCACCGACCTTTCGGGAGTCATGGCGCAGCCAGCGATGCCTCGTCGTAGTCGACGGTATCGTCGAATGGGTGCGAGAGAAGAAGCGCAAAACCCCGTACCTCATTCGTCATAGAGATCGGATTCCGTTCGCGATGGCCGGACTGTGGAATCGCTGGCGTAATCAGAAAGGCGGCGAGGAGCTATGGTCGTGCACTGTCATCGTGAAAGACGCCGACGACTGGTACAACCGCTTCCACGATCGCATGGCCGTCCTGCTCGACCCAGGATGCTACGATGAGTGGCTCGACCCGGAGCAAAAGCACGAACAGCTCGCCGCGCTTAACCAATCAGCGTATCACCGGAGTGGCGAGCTGGAGTTTTTTCCAATCTCGCCGCTCGTCAATAATTCGCGCAATGATTCGCCGGATTGTCTGGAGCCGGCAACGCCGCCCGAGCCGGAGGATACTGAGCTCCTACTCGACCTCTGACTGCAGCTAGTTTCGTCAACGCTTCCCGTTTTTCGCGTACTCGTCCCACAGCGTCGCCATGGCGAGCATGCCAACGCGGAAATTCTCTTCGCTCATCCATTCGTCTGGCGCGTGGGCATTTTCGCCGGGTAGTCCGAAACCAACTAACAGGACCGGTGCGCCCAGTATGCGCTCGAAGTCGCCTACGACGGGGATGGAACCACCTTCGCCGGTGATCACCGGCTCCTTCCCGAACGCCGCCCGTAACGCGCTCCGCGCCGCATCGTAGATCCGTCCATTAAGCTCGGCGCGCCACGGACGGCCGCCGTGTAGATGCTGGACGCTCACCTTCACTCCCTTCGGCGCGACCTTCGCCACATGCGCCCTCATCAGCTTCTCGATTTCAGCGGGATCCTGATCCGGAACGAGACGGCAGCTCACCTTGGCCATCGCCTTGGCGGGCAGAACCGTCTTGGCGCCTTCGCCCGTGTAACCGCTCAGCATGCCGTTCACTTCGCAGGTCGGACGGGTCCATAGTTTTTCAAGAGTGGTGTAACCCGTCTCTCCGCCGAGTGAATCGACGCCAGTCTCTTTCGTGAGCGTCTTGTCGTCGAATGGCAGTGAGCGCATTTGCTCGCGGATCTTCGAGTCCCACTCTCGCACCTTGTCGTAGAACCCGGGAATCGCGATGTGGCCGTTCTGGTCATGGAAAGTGGCGAGTATGCGCGCGAGCGCCATCGCCGGATTCACAATCGCCCCGCCATAGCTGCCCGAATGCAGGTCGCCCTGCGGGCCCTGGACGTTGATCTCGAAGTAAGCCAGCCCACGCAACGACGAGAGGATCGAGGGCAGGCCGGGCGCGAACATCGCCGAATCCGAGATCACGACAGCGTCGGCCTTGAGCAGGTCCCTTTTCTCCTCAACGAACGAGGCGAGATGCTCGCTGCCGATCTCCTCTTCACCTTCCGCGATCACGACGATGTTTACGGGAAGCTTCTTCCGCGTGGCGAGGTGCGCCTCGAGCGCTTTGACGTGCAGGAAGAGCTGCCCTTTGTCATCGACCGACCCGCGCGCGAATATTTTCCCGTCGCGCACCGTCGGCTCGAAGGGTGCCGACGTCCAGAGATCGAGCGGCTCGGCCGGTTGAACGTCGTAGTGCCCGTAGATGAGAACCGTCGGCGCTCCCGGTGCCTTCCTCCACTCGCCGACGACGACCGGATGGCCCGCTGTCGGATAGATCTTCGCCGGGATTCCAATTTTATCGAGCGATGCCTTGACCCATTCCGCCGCGCGCTTGGTGTCAGCGTTGTGATCCGATTTGGCGCTGACGCTCGGGATGCGGAGAAAATCGAACAGCTCGTCGCGGATCCGCCCGTCGTTCTCGGAAAGAAACCTCTCGAGATCTGCTGGAATGGTCGTGGCGCTGACCGGCGGGGTTTTTGTTTTGGTCATTGGCTCTGACTCGTTTGCATTTTCATCATCGTAGAAGAGGTGCGACCAGCACGCTGGATCACCTGGCATGGCCTGTACCGGAGAGCAGCCTCATCGCCGCCATTCCCATGAGTGTCGCGGTGAGGCAAAGGACGACGCTCAGGGTAACGTAACCCGCTGCACGCCCGTACTCACCGCCCTCGATCAATCCCAGCGTCTCTGCGCTGAACGTGGAGAAAGTGGTGTAGCCCCCGCAGAATCCGACGATCAATAGCGCCCGCAGCTCAGGAGAGATCTGCATGTTGAGGAACTGTCGGACAAGAATTCCAATCAGAAAGCACCCGGAGACGTTGACGAACATCGTTCCGATCGGAAAGCCGCCCGCGCTCATCCTCTGCACCGCTCCACCGACCAGATAACGGAGAAGTGATCCGGCGGCGCCGCCGAGTGCGATGAACAGGTAGATCATGTAGCTTGATTATAGAGGCTGAGAGGAGGAAATATGCACGGCCTGAAGGGCGAACGGGTGCTGATGCGAATCCACATCGGCGAGCGCGACAAGTTCAAGGGCGAGCCGCTGTATTGGGCGATCGTCCAGCTCCTGCGCAAGCGCCATTACGCCGGCGCCACGGTAACTCGCGGCATCATGGCGTTTGGAGCGAGCAGCCGGATTCATGCCGCGAAATTCCTCGAGCTCTCGCTCGATTTACCGATCGTGGTCGAGTGCGTAGAAACGCAGGAAAAGATCGACGCGATTATCCCCGAGCTCGACACGATGGTCAGCGGTGGCCTCATCACGCTCGAGCGTGTGAATGTGATCATGTACCGCCCACACGAGACGAATGAGGGGCGCCCCGACATAGCCACCACCTCGCAGGCCGCGCGGCAGTAGTCAGCCGGTGCCCAATCGTCTATCCCGGGAAACGAGCCCCTACCTCCTCCAGCACGCCGATAATCCAGTCGACTGGTACGCCTGGGGACCTGAAGCTCTGGAGAGAGCAAAGCGTGAAGACAAGCCGGTGCTACTGAGCATCGGATACGCAGCGTGCCACTGGTGCCACGTCATGGCGCACGAGTCCTTCGAGGACGACCAGACCGCGCGCCTGATGAACGAGAATTTCGTCAACATCAAAGTCGATCGGGAAGAACGCCCCGACATTGACGGGATTTACATGCAGGCGGTTCAGGCCATGACCGGGCACGGCGGCTGGCCCATGACGATGTTCCTGCTGCCCGATGCCAGCCCCTTCTTCGGCGGGACCTATTTTCCTCCCGACGACAGGCACGGCCTCCCATCCTTTCGGCGCGTCCTGCAATCGGTTGCCGAGGCCTACGCGAAGAGACGCGAGGGAGTAGCCCACGCCGCAGAGCAGCTCAAGAGGATCTACGAGACCAATCATGCGGGCCCGAAAAGCACCGGTGGTCTCTCTCCACAGCTGCTCGAGGCTGCCTACCGTTCGCTGACGCCCGGCTACGACGTGCTGAACGGGGGATTCGGCACCGCTCCCAAGTTTCCGGCGACAATGGTGCTCGATTTCCTTCTCAGATACTGGAAGCGCACGGGCATTTCGCACGCTCTCGAGGTGGTCGCGACCTCATTTCGGAAGATGGCTCGCGGCGGGATCTACGATCAGATCGGCGGCGGATTCGCGCGCTACGCAGTCGATGCCATCTGGCTCGTGCCCCACTTCGAGAAGATGCTGTACGACAACGCGCTTCTCACCCGGCTCGGCGCGCACCTCTGGCAGGCGACCGGAGACGATGAGGTGAAGCGCGTGACCATCGAGACACTCGAGTGGATCGAGCGTGAGATGACGTCTTCCGAAGGCGGGTTTTACTCTTCGCTCGATGCCGACAGCGAAGGGCACGAGGGCAAATTCTACGTCTGGAGCGTAGACGAGATCGACTCGCTGCTTGGCGCCGACGCCCCTGCGTTCAAGTCCTATTATGGGATAACGGCTGGCGGGAATTTCGAGGGCGGGAACATCCTCTTCATCGCCCGGGATCCTGCGGCGACTGCTGAGCGCGTGGGAATCGATGAGGAGCTTCTCGACGCAATCCTCGCAAGAGCGAAGAGAGTTCTCTACGAGTCGCGCGCAAAGCGAGTCTGGCCCGGCCGCGACGAGAAGATTCTTGCGTCGTGGAACGGGCTGATGCTGCGGGGAGTGGCGA
>JALYKQ010000061.1 GCA_030774675.1 Gemmatimonadota bacterium
AGTCGGGACAGACCTTCTTCACGCCGGCGCGATACCCAGCCTCGAACTTGTGGATCAGCGGAATGTCCATACCGCCTACGAATCCCACCTTCTTCGAATGACCAACGAGCGCGGCAAGTGCGCCGACCAGATACGAGCCTTCCTCTTCGCGAAACTTGAGAGCCGCGACGTTGGGCGGAGGAGGAATGACATTTCCGTTCTTGTCGGTCGCGAGCGCGTAGTCGATCCCCGCGAACGCCGTGTTCGGATATTCCTTGGCGAGATTGGCGAGGTCATCGGTGAAGATGAAGCCGACGCCGATTACGAGGTTCATTCCTTCGGCAGCCAGCAATCTCAGACCCGCTTCCCGGTCGGCACCTTCACCGGGCTCGATGAAACGAATGTTCGAGCCGAGCAGCTTCGTCGCACTATCAGCGCCGGCGTAGGCTCCGTCGTTGAACGACTTGTCGCCGCGGCCGCCGACGTCGAGCACAATTCCAATGCGGGTCGGTGACGCCCCCTTTCCCTCGGCCGCGGCGCTCCGACGGGTGAAAAGGAGAGCGATGTGGACGGCGAGCAGGAGGGAAGTGACGAGGATCAGCTTTCTCATCTGGACTGAAGAATCGCCCAGAACACAGCCGCTTGCAAGGCGAACGGCCCCCTTTCAAATGCATCACGCCACACATTGATTTCACCGCCTGGCCGAGCGAATACGGACGCGCTTTCTCGTGGTGGGGAGCGGGGTTGCTGGTCTTCACACTGCGTGGCGCGCCTCCGCCGATGGTGATGTGATGGTCCTCACCAAGCGCTCGCTGTTCGACAGCGCGACCGCCTACGCGCAGGGCGGAATTGCAGCCGCACTCGGCGCCGGAGATTCGCCAGAGCTTCATCGTCAGGATACTCTGGCTGCCGGTGCGGCGCTCTGCGATGCAAAAGCGGTGGAAGTGCTGGTCGAGGAAGGACCAGCGCGCGTCCGCGAGCTCGCGACGGCGGGCGCGCACTTCGACCTCGAGCCCGGTGGAAACTTCAGGCTCGGTCGAGAGGCGGCCCATTCCCGCCGCCGCATCGTTCATGCGCATGGAGATCAGACTGGCGCCGAGGTCGCGCGCACCCTGATCAAGCGCGTCAAGGAGAGCAAGCGAATCAAAGTCCTCGAGAAGGCGCGAATTCTCGACCTGATCGTCGAGGATGGTGTCGTGTTGGGAGTTCGTTCAGCGGTCGCCGGCAAAGCCATGGAGATAATCGCGGATGCGACGGTGCTCGCCACCGGCGGGTGCGGACAGGTCTATCGTTATACCACGAATCCGCAGGTTGCAACCGGCGACGGATACGCAATCGCGCATCGCGCCGGAGCCAAGCTCGCTGACATGGAGTTCGTGCAGTTTCACCCGACCGCGCTCGACACCCCCGAGAATCCGCTGCAGCTGATCTCGGAAGCGGTGCGGGGAGAAGGGGCGGTGCTTCTCAACGAGGAGCACGAGCGGTTCATGCTGAAGAAACATCGTTTGGCGGAGCTGGCGCCCCGCGATATCGTGGCGCGTGAGATCTTTCGGGAGAAAGCAGGCGGAAGACGTGTCTGGCTCGACGCGCGGATGCTTGGCCCGGTGTTCGAGGAGCGGTTTCCCGGTATTTTCGCGATTTGCCGGGCACGGGGGGTGGATCCGGGCAAAGATCTGATCCCCGTGACACCGGCTGCGCACTACATGATGGGAGGAATCGTGACCGACCTGCGCGGCCGAGCAAGTCTCGATCGACTGTACGCGTGTGGCGAGGTTTCCCGTACCGGCGTTCACGGCGCGAATCGGCTCGCGTCCAATTCGCTGCTGGAAGGGTTGGTGTTCGCTGAACGCGTCGCGAGAGACATGATCGAGTCAAAGAAGCTGACTACGCCGCCCAGAAAGAAAACGTGGAGTGTGCCGGTGCTGCGAGACCGTGGCGCAGCCCAGGTCGCCGCGGACTCCATCAGGCAGGTGATGTGGGACTACTGCGGGATCGACCGGAGCGCCAAGGGACTGCGGCTGGGTCTCGCAAAGCTGACCGAGATCGAGTCGAGGCTCCCGGAGGGGGCGACGGAGGAAGCGAACATGGTACAAACCTCTCTCCTCATTGCCGACGCCGCGCTGTTGAGAAAGGAGTCGCGCGGAGGACATTATAGAAGTGATTTCCCGCGCGCAAAACGAAAGTGGAGCGGCAAGCACATCGAATGGTAGACACAACGGCCAAGCTGTACGCGAAGCTGCAGAAAGAGATCAAGCACCTGGCGCGAACGCGCAACGCGGTGATCATCGCTCACAACTATGAGCGTCCGGAGGTTCAGGACGTCGCCGACTTCGTTGGCGACTCGCTCGGACTGAGCCGCGAGGCAGCCAAGACCAAAGCCGATGTCATCGTTTTCTGCGGCGTTCACTTCATGGCGGAGACGGCGGCGGTTCTGTCACCCCAGAAAACTGTGCTCCTTCCCGACCTCGCCGCCGGGTGCTCGCTGGCGGCGACCATCGACGCGCAGCAGCTCCGTGACTGGAAGGCAGAACATCCTGGCGCCGTAGTCGTGTCGTATGTCAACACTACTGCCGAGGTAAAGGCGGAGAGCGACTACTGCTGCACGTCCGGAAACGCTGTCGAGATCGTTAACTCGGTTCCTCTCGACAGGGAGATTCTCTTTCTCCCTGACATGTTCCTCGGCGCTCACGTGCGACGCCTCACGGGCAGGAAGAACATGCACGTGTGGATGGGCGAGTGTCACGTGCACGCGGGGATCGATCCGGAGGACATCAGGCTGCAACGCGCCGCGCATCCGGGCGCGGAGTTCCTCATTCACCCCGAGTGCGGCTGTGCGACCAGCGTAGTGGAGGCGGTATCGGCCGGAGACATCGATCCGGTGGGGGTGCAGATTCTCTCGACCGAGGGGATGATCAAGAGGCCGAAGATCTCGACCAACGACGATTTTATCGTCGCAACCGAAGTCGGAATCCTTCATCGGCTGCGGCGTGAGAATCCGAACAAGACTTTTTATCCAGCGAACCCTCAGGCCGTATGTGCGTTCATGAAAGTCACCACGCTTCCGAAGGTGCTCAACTCGCTGCAGCGAATGGAGCACCGCATAACGGTGCCGCCTGAGATCGCC
>JALYKQ010000062.1 GCA_030774675.1 Gemmatimonadota bacterium
CGCGCGGAGCGAAGCTCCGCATGTCCGTGAAAAAGTGGGGACGAGAGCACACCCGCGGCGCAAAGCGCCGCTGCAGTCTGGATCTCTACAGGGAGGCGCGGGTGTCCTCGAAGGGGCACCCGGAACAGAGCGCGCCGATCAGGGCGCGGTCACGCGCCCTAATCGGCGGGCTGTGTGAGGACACTGCCCCGCAGAGGACACCCTCGCCGACCAAGAACAGAGATGCCAGTCGTAGCGGCAACCGCGCCGCTATGAGCTAGCTACTTTACCGTCGAATCGCCGCCCTTCAACCCTCTCTCCTCGAGCAAAGCTTCGACATTTGGATCGCGTCCGCGAAAGTCTCGGTACAAAGTCGCAGCGTCGACTGTGCCCCCTTTCGACAAGATCATGTCCCGAAACCGCTGCCCGTTCTCCCGAGTGAGACCGCCGTGCTCCTTGAACCACGCGTACGCGTCGTCGTCGAGCACCTCGCTCCACGTATAGGCGTAGTAACCGGCCGAGTAGCCGCCGTCCCAGATGTGCGAGAAGTAGGTGGTGCGGTAGCGCGGAGGAACTTCGGGAAGATCGACATTGAATCGCTTGAGCGACGCGGCCTCGAATGAATCGACATCGGGCTGTGCCGCGGTCGCCGGCAGCGTGTGCCAGGCGAAATCGAGCAGCGACGCGGCCAGGATCTCCGTCATGAAGAAACCCTGATTGAAGGTGCCCGACTGCTTGATCTTGGCCACCAGCGCCTGCGGCATCGGCGCACCGGTCTGATAATGCTTGGCGTAGTTCGCGAACACCGTCGGCTCGAGCGCCCAGTGCTCATTGAACTGCGACGGGAACTCGACGAAGTCGCGGGGCACGTTGGTCCCCGACAGGAGCGGATAACCGACGCGCGAGAACATGCCGTGCAGGGCGTGTCCGAACTCGTGGAACATCGTCGATACGTCGTCGTAGGTCAGAACCGCAGGCTGTCCGGCCGCAGGCTTGCTGAAGTTCGCGACGTTGAACACCACCGGCTTCCATCCGGTGAGGCCCGATTGATCGACGAACTGATCCATCCAGGCGCCGCCGCTCTTGTTGTCGCGCTTGAAGTAGTCGGCGTAAAAAAGCGCGAGCGCCTTGCCGTCGGAGTCGAACACCTCGAATACGCGAACATCCGGATGATAGACGGGGATGTCGTGCCTTTCCTTGAACGTCAGGCCGTACAGCTTGTTGGCGGCGAAGAATACCCCGTTCTGCAGCACGCTGTTCAGCTCGAAGTACGGCATGATCTGCGACTCATCCAGATCGTACTTCGCCTTCCGCACCTGCTCGGAGTAGTACTGCCAATCCCACGGCTGCAGCTTGAACCCGCCACCCTGCGCGTCGATCAGCTTCTGCATGTCGGCCGCTTCCTGACGCGCTCTCGTGGTCGCCGGCGGTACGAGGTCGGTCAGCAGCTTGATGGCGTTCTCGGGAGTTTTTGCCCCCTGCGTCGCCAGCGTGTACGCCGCCCAGCTGGGGTATCCGAGGAGCTGCGCTTTCTGCGCCCTGAGCTGGGCCATCCGCTTCACGATGCTTCTCGTGTCGTTGCTGTCGGAGCGGGATGTGCGGAGCGTCGACAGCTCGAACAGACGCTGACGGACCGCGCGATTCTTGAGCGACGCCTGGGCCGGCTGCTGCGTCGTGTTGTGAAGAGGAATCACCCACTTGCCGGTGAGCCCACGCTGTTTCGCCGCGTCGGCCGCGGTCGCGATCTCCGCGTCGGTCAACCCATCGAGGTCCGACCGCTTGTCGACGACAAGCGCGCCGACCTTGGTTCCGGCGAGCAGCTTGTTGGAGAAATTGGTGGAGAGCTTGGAGAGCTCCTGGTTGAGCGCCCGCATCCGGATCTTGTCTGCTTCCGACAGCTGCGCGCCCGCGCGCACGAAGTCCCGATTGTAGCGCTCGACCAGTGCCTTCTGCTCGGCGAAGAGAGAGCTGCCCTCCCGGCGATCGTATATGCTCCGGACGCGCTGAAAGAGCTGGTCGTTCAGGTAGATCGCGTCGCGGTGGGCCGCGAGCTTAGGCACGATGACCTCCTGGATCTTCTGGAGTGTGTCATTGGTGTTCGCCCCGATGACGGCGAAGAAAGCCTTGGCGGCGCGGTCGAGCGTCGCACCGGAGCGCTCCATCGCCACGATCGTGTTATCAAAAGTCGGCGGCTGCATTTGCTTCGCAATCGAATCCATCTCCGCCAGCTGCAGTCGCATCCCCTCCTCGAGGGCGGGCCGGTAGTGCTCGTTTCTAATGAGATCGAATCGCGGCGCGTGGTAGGGTAGCGGGCTCTCCACCGCCAGTGGATTCGAGCCAAGTGACGTAACCGCCGCCGGCGGCGCTCTGTGCAGTAGTGGTATCGAGGCGCAGCCACCAGCGATCAGAGTGGCGGCTGACATCGCTGCCACACCAGTGAAGGAGATTCTGTATAGTTGTTTCATTGCCCCATCATGGAGGAAAGGGTGGCTCTTCACCCACCGGTAATGGAAATTACACCATGAATCGAGCGATGTCCCCAGTCAGAGCGTCTTTCGTTTTAACGAGTCGAACGCTGTTCCGGGAAAGTTCCTCCTCGGTAATCGCGAGCCGGACGATGTTTCTCAATACCGCTTTGATCCTGGCCGTCGCGGCGCTAACCCATCCCGCTCGAGCACAGGGAGACGACTCGCCGTTCCAACGCCTTCCCTCAGCGTCGTCAGTTGGTGCCGCGCAGGATTCAGCTCGACGCGATCCGCACGCCGTTCAACCCGAGCGTCCTACCGTCGCAACCCATGCCGGGACGGTTGCACGGGGCTGGATCGAGCTCGAGCAAGGTGGAGAGTGGGACAAGCTCGACGACGGAACGAAATTGTTCCTGGCACCGTCCAATCTTAAAATCGGTCTCACGTCGAGGGCGCAGCTCAATCTCCTCATCAACGTCTTCAAGTTTCGGGACCGGAGTGCGTCGCTCGGCGACCTTACGATCGGCGTGAAATACCGAATCGTGGATGACGACCCGTGGCTCGGAGACTTCGCGATTCTACCGGCAGTGAAGCTGCCGACTGCGGCGAGCGCAAACGGCCCGGGAACTGGAACCACGGATTTCACATTGCTCCTCGTCTCCAGTCGCGAGCTCGGACCTGTCGCGGTGGACCTGAATGCAGGGCTAACGCGCAGATCCGGGGACGGGTCGCGGGCACCGACCACGGCTCAGATCTGGGCCGCGTCATTTGGCTTCCCGCTCACGGGACCGCTAGGCGCAGTCGCCGAGCTTTTCGCATTTCCACGAACCTCGGGCCCGGCCGGATCCGACGCCATCGTCGCGTTTCTTGTTGGTCCGACGTTTCTTGTGCGGGAATGGCTGGCACTCGACGCTGGCATCATCACTCCGCTCACGGGTCCGCAGCCACGCGCTGTTTACGCCGGGTTCGTGTGGAATTTTGGGTGCCTGGATCTGGGCAATACATGCAAGTAGGAGGTCGCGAGTCAGAGCAACATCCACCACGTCTAGTGTGACCCGACGGGCTCCACGACAAGCACGAAGAACGATCCCGGAATCACCGGCGGTCTCCGCCGCGGATTCGCCGCCGTTGAATCAGGGACCGGCCCGAACTTGGCCGCGACGACGTAAATCCGATGGGTAGCCGGATCGAGTCCCATGTTCCTGGCCCCCTGCGCCGTCTGGACATTCGCGACGACGTGATACGAGTCCGGCGAGTCCTGATGGATCACCGTCAGCGTCCCCTCTCCGTTCGATGCGTATAGGTCGCGCTTGACCGGATCATACCCCGCCCCATCGACGCCGCGGCCGATCGGCACCGTCGTGATCACCTTCCCGTTCTTGTAGTCCGAAACGGCCATGACGCCGCTCCGGCAGCCACTGAACAACCTCTGACGCCTGGTGTCGATCGCCATCGAGACGGGATTCTTGCACGGCTCGGTCGACCAGCGCCGCGTGACTCTGAGATTCTTCGCGTCGATCTCGACGATCTGGCTGCTGTCGACGAGGTTCACGTAGACCTTGCCATTTCGCGCTGACTGTCCGTATTCCGGTTTTCCGCCCAGTGCGACGTTGGCAACGACGGTTCCCTTCTTCGGATCGATGACCGTCGTGGAATTCGCGTCGCCGTTGAATGAGAATACCCGACGGGACGAAGCATCGTAGATGATTGCGTCCGCGTCTTCCGCCGCGAGAATTCTGCCGATGGTCTTGTAGGACTTGAGATCGAACATCACGACGGAGCTGTCGTTGCCCGACGTCGCGAAGCCGTGCCCGGTTCCCGGCGCCAGTGCCACGCCGTGCGCCCCGTTTATTCCCGTCACCTCGGCGATCAGGTGTCCGTCGTTCATGTCGACGACCATCACTTTGTTCTGTCGGGCGATGAACAGCCGATGGGCGGGTGCATCCGGAATCACATAATCCCACCCGCCGTCGCCGCCGACATTGTAATTATGGGTGATCTCATAAGACTGCGCGGACAATGGGAGAGCGAACAGTGACAACACCAGCATCGATCGACGCATCTACTTCTCCAGTGAGAGGGATAACGCGACTAGCAGAAGCAAGCAGGCCGCTCTCCCACCTTCTACTCGATCAGCTCGCGTTGTTCTTCAGAGGGCGGCGGCTCGGCCCTGAAGGGAAGCGCCTCGTATTTCCACCGGATCTGCGCCATCCGGTCGAGCAGCTTCTCAAATTCATCGGGCGGGAGCGTGGGGCAGAAGCGCGCGATCCTTCGCGCAATCTCGCTTCGGGCCGCGGCAATCGCTTCGTCTTTTCTCTTGTCGATCATTGATGCGGAGTCCTTCACAGAATCGGATCGGACGCTGCAAGAAGCTTTCCCGTGCGCGCCGTCGAGCTATTGTTTTTTTCTGATGAGCGGCTTTTTTCTTTGCTGACTACGAGCCTGTCGCCGCTTTTTTCGCTGGCCGGACGAAAAGGAGAACAGGAATATTCCAGCCGGCGAGCCGCGTTTGAACGTTTAGCTTCTGGAGGCCCGGCCGCTCGGGTGTGTAAAGGAAATCCCCCGTCTCCCCGGCGCCCATCAGGACATATGCAGCTCTCGGTGTCGATTGCTCGGCCGGGAGATCGGCACCGTCCTTCGCCACCGGTGTCCAACGCGCTACCGTGGTGTCGCTGCCGAGCCGGAACACAACGACGGCCTGGGGATGGATCTGGATGATGTGCAACCGATAGGTCGTTCCCGCTTCCAGCTCGAGCTGCGGATAGTTGCTTCCATTTACCATCCCCGTGGATCTCAGCTCCACATTTCCCGGCCCGCCACCCCCGACCAGGATGATCTTGTCGATGCGCGGATCGAACCGATGCGTCGAATCGGTCACGATCAACGCCCCGTACATCCCGGTGTTCGTCTGCATCAATTCGTTCACGTGCGAGTGATAGATGAACGTCCCCGCGCGCGGCGGCGTGAACTCGGCGACAAATGAATCGGCGGGCTGAATGGCGGGCGCGATCTTCCCAGGCATTCCGCTCCAACCCGCAACGCCGTCCGGATAACTCTCGATCTCCAAGCCGTGCCAGTGCACCGAAGTGGGCACCTTCAGGTTGTTGACGATCGTGATTCGGGCCGGCACTCCCTTTTCCAGGAAAAGTGTGGGCCCCGGCAGCATCACCGAATCCTTCCTTGGCTCGACGCCTTGTTGCAGCACGAAGCCGGTCGCCGGCTTGTGACCGTAGCCTGCTGGCGAGTTTTGAATCAGCAGTCGCAGGCGCTGCGGCTCTTTTGTCGATGCCGCGCGCCGCTCACCACGGGGCAGCACGTGAATGCCCAGGATCAGCCCGGCCATCTCGTGCTCACCGTGATTCATGCCAATGTGCTCCCGCTCCATTTCTTCCATGGGACGTCTGTGCAGGATGTTCTGCAGGGTGCTCATCCCGTCTACGTGCAGCGCCAGATGACAGTGGAACAGCCAGTTCCCGGCACGATCAGGCACGAACCGAAGAGCCATCGTTGCGCCGGGAAGTACAAGTCTCGTATTGCCCTGCCTGATTGCCGTAGTGGCGAGCGCGCTGTCCGCACCTTCTCCGCCACTACGCTCGGCGTTGAAATAGAACCCGTGCAGATGGAGCGGATGTGGAGCGCCGCTGGCGTTGATCGTGCGCCACGAAACCGTATCGCCCTCGGTAAATGTAAAGCGCTCCGTATACGGCCACGATTTCCCGTTGAACACGGCGATTTCGCGTGGGTGAGGTGCCCGCCCCGCCGCGCTGTCCGGATCATCGCTGTACAGCCCGATGACGAATGTGCGATCTGTGGTTGGCGGACCGGTTCTCGGATCGATAATGATCGCACCGGATAGCTGAGAATCCTTGCCGATCCGGTACAACAGAGGCTTCTTCGTGGTGGTCGCCCAGTAGAAATAGGTGCCGGGCGGACCCGACTGGAACGTGACCTCGCGCGCGGCGCCGGCGGGAATCTTCA
>JALYKQ010000063.1 GCA_030774675.1 Gemmatimonadota bacterium
CGCGCGGAGCGAAGCTCCGCATGTCCGTGAAAAAGTGGGGACGAGAGCACACCCGCGGCGCAAAGCGCCGCTGCAGTCTGGATCTCTACAGGGAGGCGCGGGTGTCCTCGAAGGGGCACCCGGAACACAGCCCCGCAGAGAACACCCTCGCCGACCAAGGACAGGGATGCCAACTGCAGCGGCGGTCTCAGACCTTGAGAATGATCTTGCGCCGGTAAAGAACGAGCAGAATCCCGTACCAGAGCAGCACGAACATGATCGCAAAAGCAAGCGATGCCACACGGGGTGGCAGCCATGACGCGAACCCGATTTGATAAATCGCGTTTTGAATCGACACCGATCCACCGTGATAGTTGACGTGCCAGAGCGTATAGATCAGCCTGGCCATGACCCCCGATCCGACGAATGCGACGATCGGATTTACGCCGAACACCACGAACGGCTTGGTCCACCACTTCACGTTACAGTAGTCCACGATCCACATGATCGTGCCCAGCGCGATGCACGCCATTCCGGCGGTGAAGATCACGTAGGAGCTGGTCCAGAGACTCTTGTTGATCGGGAAAGACCAGTTCCACATTAGACCGAGGACCATCCCGATCGATCCTGCCGCGAAAAGCCCGGTGATTCTCTCGAGCAGAGCCTTGTCCCGCAGCGCGATCCAGCGGCCGGCGATCACCCCGAGCATCGCCGTCGCAATCGCGGGAATCGTCGACATCGGGCCTTCCGGATCGAATGTCACGCTTCCGGTCCAGGTATGATTCGTTCCGAGGATCGCGCGGTCGAGATACGCGGCGAGATTCCGGTCCTTGGTGTGGAGCAGTAACGCTCCGATCTCGTTCTCGCCGGGAACGGGGATGAGCGTCATCGCGAACCAGTACCCGAAGAGCAGCGCCGCAATGATGATGATCTGCTGCTTGAGAGTCGTCTTGAGTGTCAGCAGTCCGGCGCAGATGTATACGATGCCGATCCGCGGAAGCACGCCAAGTATGCGTACGTGCTCGATCCGGTACAGGATGCGGTCCCACGGTGTCGCATTCGGAAGCGTCGCGATGCTTCCCCACTGATAGAACGGGAACATCGCCATCGCGAACCCGAGCAGATAAATGATGATTCCGCGGCGAAGAATCTGCTTCACGATCGCCGCATCGTCGTCACCCCGCGCGCGACGCGCCGAGAGCGAGAGATGCGTGGTAATCCCGACGATGAAGAGAAAGAAGGGGAATATCAGGTCGGTCGGCGTCCATCCGTTCCACTCGGCGTGCTCGAGCGGCGGGAAGATCGCGCTCCAGGTGCCCGGATCGTTGACGAGAAGCATCCCGGCGATGGTGAGGCCGCGGAACACATCGAGCGAGAGCAGGCGCTCGCGAGTAGTCGTGTGGGGCGCGACTGTGGACGTCGTCGCATCGTAGCGCGTCGAACTTGCGCGCGGTACCGCCGCACTGGTCATACGCCCTCTGAGTATGATGGTTGCTGCTACTATATATATACGAGCGGCTTGTCTGCCGCGTTACGGAGGCCCACCGTCAAACCGCAAATGAACAGCAATAATCTCAGCGATCCCGGGATCTTCCCCTTCGGATTCGGGCCGCCCTCTTCGCGCGTTCGTCCTGCCCGAAAGATGATGCGTGTTTCCCGGCGAGCCACCAGCGCCCTGCTTTCACTTGCAGTCGTCACTTCGTTGTCGTGCGGTACCGCCCGGATCGCCCCGCCGAGTCGCGATTTCGACGTAGTGATTCATCGCGGCACGATCTACGACGGAAGCGGCAGCCAGCCGAGTGTCGCAGACATTGGCGTCATTGGTGACCAGATCACGGTCATCGGCGATCTGTCGGCTGCCCGCGGAAAGGCCGACATCGACGCCAGTGGAATGGCTGTCGCACCCGGCTTCATCAACATGCTCAGCTGGGCGAACGAGTCGCTCATTCAGGATGGCCGCAGTCAGGGCGATATCCGGCAGGGTGTCACCCTCGAGGTGTTCGGAGAAGGATCATCCATGGGGCCGCTCACTGAGGAGATGCGGCGCCAGATGATCGAGGATGAAGCCGACATCAAATACGACGTTCCGTGGACTACGCTCGGTGAATACCTCGAGCATCTCGCGAAGAAGGGTGTTTCACCCAACGTCGCGTCATTCGTTGGCGCGACAACCCTACGCATTCACGAGATCGGTTACGCGGATCGTCCGCCAACACCCGCCGAGTTACAGCGCATGCAGTCACTGGCGCGGCAGGCAATGGAGGAGGGCGCGCTCGGCATAGGCTCGTCGCTCATCTACGCCCCAGCGTTCTATGCCCACACCGATGAGTTGATAGCCCTTTCGAAGGCGGTGGCTCCGTACGGCGGGATGTACATCTCACACATGCGGAGCGAAGGGCAGCGTCTGCTCGAGGCGATCGACGAGCTGATAACGATCTCACGCGAGGCCGGCGTGCCTGCGGAGATCTATCACATGAAGGCAGCGGGTCAGGGCAACTGGGGGAAGCTCGGATCGGCGATTGCCAAAATCGAGAATGCCCGGGCGAGCGGGCTTCACATCACCGCCGACATGTACACCTACATCGCGGGCGCGACCGGGCTGGACGCGTCGATGCCACCATGGGTGCAGGAGGGCGGATACAAGGAGTGGGCGAAGCGCCTTCAGGATCCCGCAATCCGCGCGCGCGTCGCCCAGGAGATGCGAACCCCCACCGACAAATGGGAGAATTTTTTCGTCGGCGTAGGCTCACCGGACAAAATTCTTCTGATTGCTTTCAAGAACGATTCGCTCAAGTACCTCACCGGAAAAACGCTTGCCGAGGTCGCGCGGACGCGCGGCAAGTCGGCAGAGGAGACGGCGATGGATCTGGTGGTCCGGGACGCGAGCCGAGTGGGAGCCGTCTACTTTCTGATGTCGGAGGAGAATGTTCGCCGCCAGCTGCGGCTCCCATGGGTGAGCTTCGGCTCGGACGAGGGATCGTACGCGCCAGAAGGCGTGTTCATCAAGTCGAGCGCGCACCCACGGGCTTACGGAAACGTGGCGCGCTTGCTGGGCAGATACGTGCGTGATGAGAAGCTTGTTCCAATGGAGCAGGCAATCAGGAGACTGAGCGCACTCCCGGCTGAGAATCTCAAGCTGAAAAAACGGGGCAAGCTGCAGGCGGGATATTTTGCCGACATCGTGATCTTCGATCCGCACACGATTCAGGACCACGCGACGTTCGAGAAACCGCACCAGTATTCGACAGGTGTTCGCGACGTGTTCGTTAATGGCGTGCAGGTTCTACGCGGCGGCGAGCACACCGGAGCACTACCCGGACGTGTGGTTCGCGGGCCGGGTTGGACCCGCTGGCGCTAGAACGACGGCCTTAGCGGCGGAGACCAGTCGGATAGTCGGCCATCGCCAGCCTGGGTCAGCTGGCGGAGCCGGCCCGTGCGTTCGTCCAGAACCCAGATGCTCCGCGGATCGCCGATCGCACCCAGTCGCCGCGTGATCGCGAGGTGGCGACCGTCCGGCGCCCACGACGGATCTTCGTTCTCACCTTCGCTGGTGAGCTGTCTCATCACGCGATCCTTGACCCCGATTACCCACACCTGAAAGTCGCCACTCTGCTGCTGGTAGGCGATCAGGTCACCGTTCGGCGACCAGTCGGCACCCGTGCGGTAGCTGCGCTTTCCGGCCACGACCGGGGTGAGCAGCCTCAGGCCGGTGCCGTCGACGTTCATGGTGTAGAGCTGCGGCGTGAGCGGACGGGGGGACATGAACACGATCTGCTTTCCATCAGGGCTGAAGCTCGGCGATGTGGTCTCGAATCCGGTCCGTCCGACAAACGGCCGGGACAACGAGTCATCGCCCACGGCACTGGCGAGCATCAACTCCGCGGGAGCGTCTCCGCCGCTTGCCCACACGATGCTGTTACCGTCCTTGGTGTAAACGGGAGTGATGTTGAGCCCTCGCGTCGATGCCGCTAACAGCCGCGGCCGCATGGTACGAAGGTCGAACTGCGCGATACGCGTACCGCGATCGTCGGCATCGGCGTAAACGATATACCTGCCCGAAGGATGCCAGGACGGTGAGAGTGCCGCCCCAACTGTGGGAAGGGTGCGCTCATTCGCCCCATCGCTGTCCACGATCTTGAGCTTTGTCCCATCGATGTATGCAATCTTGGTCGACGCGATGCCCCGGACGCCCGTGAGCCACCGCTCAACCTCGTCGCTCACGCTATGGACCGCGAACCGGCGCTCACGACCGAGAGAGTCGCGCAATGCCGAATCCCTGAGAGCGATACGGGTATACAGAGAGTCGAACCGCACGGTGTCCCGGGCAGCTGCTGCTCGAAGAGTGACGGCGTGGCGATCGAGCTCGCGGGAAATCGAATCCCGCCGCGCCACCGCGTTGCGCGCAGCCACTCTTTGGCCTGGATGCTTGAGCGGAATGGGACGTGCCGCCGCCGCGGCCAGGCTGTCTCTCGTCATTGAATCGGCGGCCAGCGCGGCTAGAGTGGCTTTCCTTCTGGCGTCGAGGACCGCGGACAACGAGTCCTTTATGGCGGTCAACCGGTTGGCGGGAAGCTTCGGCAACCTGAAGTAAGCTTCCTGCCGCAGCGTTCCTTTCGTGTCATAGACCTCGACGTGAAGGCCCGTTGCAGTCGGCAGCCCCCGCACCACGAAGTTCGCGCGCGTTTGCGCCAGCGGGGCAAAATTGATGCGCCTGTCGCCGGGCCGCCAAATGTCCGCCATCGTCACGCTGTCGAGGGCCAGCGGCTGCACCCGGTCGCCGAAGTCGAGATCGCGCTGGATTATCGTCCGCGTCGAGTCCCCCCGTGTGGTGTCTATCTGCAGCACGACGACCGCCGGCGGAACCTCGATGGGCCGCTGGGGCGTTGGTCGGGACGGAATCTGGCCGTGCAGCGCTGGAGCCATCGCGAGAAACGCGAGGACTCCAACGAGAAGTGTGCGAGGTATCATCTATGATTCAATTTATTGCATTTGTGCAATCATACAGTGCCATCATACACAGTTTGTGTGCGCGGGTTCTGCAGGAGCTGTGAGCGGGGGGAGTACATCAGACTCGCCCAGTCGATTGCGGCAACAGAAAAGCCGCGGAGGATTGCCCCCGCGGCTTTCTCAGACCGGCTGCTCGTTACTTCTTCAGGTTGAACTGAAACGGCATCTGCACGAGCTGGGCAACCTTCTTCCCACCGATCTGCGCCGCCGAGAATTTCATACGGGGGAGCGCATCCTTCACGGCGGCGCTAAACGCTGGGTTGCTCGACTTGAGGATCTTGAGCGAGCCGCCTTCGTAGCGGCCGTTCTCACCGACCACGAACTGCGCGAGAACTTCGCCCTCGACGCCCGAATCTCTGAGCGATGCCGGATATTCAGGGGCCTCGCCGCCGATTTTCTCGACTGGCTTCTCCACCTGGAACTCCATGTACGGGCCCGCGTGCTCTGCGCCGGCTTCCTTGCCGGTATCGCCTTCCTTGCCGGTTCCGCCCTTTACGCCATTGGCCGAGCCCCCAGCGACGCCCTTGCCGCTGAAGTCGTTCTCATTGGTAATCGCCTTCGACAGATCGATCGCCGGCAGGTTGGTCGGAATATTGACCGGGGGCGCGACGACCTTGAACCCCTGAGGCGGGGCCGGAGCGACCACCTTGGGTTGCGGCACGTTCACGACCTTTGGAGGCGTCGGAGCGTTCTTGGGCTTGGGCGGCTCGGGCTTCACGACCTCCTTCTTGGGAGGAGGTGGGGGTTCCTTCTTCACCGCCACGAAATCGACCTTGGTCTCCCGTGACTTCTCCGCCTTTCTGACACCGGCGCGAGCAGTGGCAAAGACGGCCAGGAAGATGATAAGCGAGTGCAATATGACGCTAAAGAGGGTCCCGCCTGCTGACCTTCCTTTCTGACCTGATTTCTTGGATTCGAGTAATCGCATCGAGTTTGCTCCCCGTTAATGACTCGCCTCCCTATATAGCAAACAGCCGGCCATTTCGCCGGTTTTTTGGCCCCCAAAATAACCCCGGTTTGGCATGAAATTCCTTCGGTTTTTGGTGCCTTCTTCACCGACTAGAAAGCGGAGCTCAGCTGTAGTTGTGTGGACCCGTAAATGCAAAACGGGCACGGATTTACCCGTGCCCGTTTTGCGCTCGAGCTGCGTCGCCGACCCCCGTGCTATTGCTTCGTTCCGGCCTTCTTGACCGCTGTCGTTTTCGAAGCCGTTTTAGCCGGGGTCGTCGCGGCCTTGCTGCCGGTCGGCGCGGCGCTCTTTAACGCCGCCTTTCGCGTAAGAATCCCACACACGGATTCGAACGCGTTCTTTCCGGCGGAGCCGGGCTTCGGACGGTCCCACACCATGTGCGCCTGGTCCCGCGGATCGACCTCTCCCTCGTCGCGCACCAGCACGTTGTTCGCTCCGTAGACCGTGCTCCGCACCCTCTTCACCCGTACCGGGCTACACCGCACGTAGGCCCGCTCCACCAGCCTCGAGTACTGTTTTTTGTTCTCGAGAATCCTCGGGCGGGTGTAGTCCCAGCTGGTCACTGTGGTCCACGTCCCGGGCGACTGGAGCGCGATACTCGCTGTGTCGAAGATCACCGTGAGGTCGGCATCCTTATACACCTGCCGCCAAGGCGCCTGGCCGCTTGCCACACATGGCACCGCGCTGCAGGTGGCAATCAGAACGAATCGGTTGACAAATCGAATCATGAATTCTCCTGTGTCCTTCGTTCTCGGCATCCACAGTGGGAGGTGGTCTGCCGAAGATTCCGAAGGATTGTGGGTCTGGATAATAAGCGCGCTGTACACGCGCTCGCCACTCTAACCCCAGAATGAAAGGCAGGGTCCCCTCCGGGAACCGAGTGGCCGGCGTCAGAGCGAGAGCGCGACTTCACACCGCATCCTCGTGCCGTGCAAGCAAGTGCTCATCCGCCTCGGCCGAAATCTCTCTCAGCTCCTGTCCGCTCATTGTCTTGACGACGGTAAGAATCACGGCGAGCAGCGGTACCGCCACCAGCAGGCCAAGGAAACCGAACAGAACCGCCATCAGGGCCTGAATGCCGAGGGTCATTGCCGGCGGCAGGTTGACTCCGCGCTTCATGAGTACCGGGACCAGCAGGTGATTCTCCACGAACTGAATCACGAAATAGCCGACGGCGACCACCAATGCCTTGTGGGGAGAGTCTATGAACGCCATTGCTATCGCGGGAATCGCGGCGAATATCGAGCCGACGATGGGAATGAACTTGGACACTCCGGCCAGAATTCCGAGGGGCAGCGCCGCCTTCACCTGGATCACGAAAAGAAAGACCGTCGTGACAGCGCCAATCACCACCATCGCGATCAGCTGCGTTACGAGCCACCTCCTGAGGCTGGTCGCGAGGCGCGTCAGGGTGAGCGCGGCACGGTCTCGCTCGCGGCGTGGCACGAGCTGAAGGATTCCCCCATGATAAAGCGCGGGGTCCACGGCGATGTACGCGGCGATGAAGAGCACCAGCATGAAGGCGCCGGATATCGCGAAGGTCGACGTCATGACGCGCAGAAACGAGTGCTGAGCACCGCTGAACTGCCTGGTTATCTCTCGGCGCAGATCGCCGCCGACTGCAACTTCGGCGGTCCGCGTAGGTATGGATCTTTGAACCACCGCCCCGGAGGTTCCCGTCAAGACACTGTCTGTGCGCGTCGAATCCTTGAGCACGCCACCCGTCGAGTCGCTCACGGTCAAGTCCGCCGAGTCGAGGTCGGGAGCCGCCCGATGGACGGAGTCGCTGCTCGCTTGGTTGAACAGAATGCCGAGCACTCCGTTGGCCCGGTGGCCCAGCCACGCATCGATCTTGTCCATAGCTTCGGGCAGCCGCTGCTGCAGCTCCCGCGACTGGGCGCGAAGGATCGGCGCCATGCCCACGCCGCCCCCGATGAGAAGGCCGAGGAAGACGGTGAGAATGATTGCGACGCCAAGGCCGCGGGGGATTCTTTGTGCCTCGAACCAGTCGGCTCCCTGAGCGAGCGGCAGGCCGAACAGGACGCCCAGGAAAAAAAGGAACACCACCGGATGAGCGATCCAGATCAGCCGGATGCCAATGTAGAATGCGAATATGATCGCGAGAACGCGTACCACGTCTCGCGTTGGAAGACTCACACGATGCCGCGCATCCATGGCTGGATGGTAAGCCAGACTTGTGCCTTCGGCGAGTTTGGCTAGGTTATGGATCATGGCCCGCTGGCTTCTAACCCTCATGTGTTATCGGAGACTTCGTCCGAACGGAGAGGGCTGAGCACATCGCAGGTACGCCAGACAAGTTTGCCAGCCAGAGCCTAACCGCTCGCGCAGCCCGTGAACCGGCCGCGTCTCTCCTCGAGACGCGGCCTTTTTTCTTTCAGCTTTCGCTCTACGGAGATGAGATGCCCGCAACACCAGATGGACCGATCGCGATCTACTACGAGCACCCAGACTGGTTCAAGCCGCTCTTCGCCGAGCTGGATCGTCGGGAGATTCCATACGCGCGGATCGACGCTTCGGCGCATTCGTTCGATCCGGCGGAAACCGAATCGCCGTACTCGCTGGTGTTCAACCGGGCGAGTCCCTCGGCGTACCTCCGCGGACACGAGCATGTAACCTTTCACACCCTGAGCTGGCTCCGCCACCTCGAGCGGATCAGAGTTCCGCTGGTGAACGGGCCTGCCGCGTACCAGATGGAGATCTCCAAGGCGCTCCAGCTCGAGGTGCTCGAAGAGCTCAGCCTCCCGTATCCACGGGCACACGTGATCAATAACGCGGCGCTCGCCCCCGAAGTAGCGCGCAATCTGCGATTCCCGGTGATCGTGAAGGCGAATATTGGCGGCAGCGGTGCGGGGATCACCCGCTTCGAGAACGCGGAGTCGCTTGCTGCAGCGGCCAGTGTTGGGCTCGTCGATCTTGGCGTGGATCACGTCGCCCTCGTGCAGGAGCTCGCCCCCCTCCGCGACGCGCACATCACCCGGGTTGAGGTACTCGACGGAAATTTCCTCTACGCGATCAACGTTTATCCGGCGGAAAATTCCTTCAACCTGTGCCCTGCTGATGTCTGCCAGACCACCGACGGCCAGGAGCTTTCGCGCAGCGCCTGCGCGGTCGATGCACCGCGGAACGGCATGCGCGTGGAGCAATTCACCCCACCGCCGGAGATCGTTCGCCAGGTGGAGCAGATTGCGAGGCACGTCGAGCTCGACGTCGGTGGAATCGAGTACCTCGTCGACGACCGCGACGGACAGCACTACTTCTACGACATCAACGCTCTTTCGAATTTCGTGGCCGATCCGCGCAACGTCATCGGGTTCGATCCCTTCGAGCGTCTCGTCGACTACCTCGTGCAGAGAACGCGCGTGCTCGCCCCCGCTGGATTCGGGCAATGAGATACGGCTACTGGCTCCCCGTCTTTGGAGGGTGGCTGCGGAACGTGCCCGACGAGGGCATGAGCGCGACCTGGGAGTACGTCCGAAAACTGGCTCAGCGCAGCGAACAGATCGGCTACGACATCACGCTAATCGCCGAGCTGTTCATGAACGACATCAAGGGGATCGACGCCGACTCGCTGGAGGCGTGGTCTACCGCGGCGGCGCTCGCCGCGGTCACCGAGAAGCTGGAGCTGATGGTCGCCGTCCGCCCTACCTTTCACGAGCCGGCGATATTCGCCAAGCAGGCCGCGAACATCGATCACATCTCGGGAGGACGTCTCGCGCTGAACGTCGTCTCTTCGTGGTGGAAGGATGAGGCGAGGCGCTACGGCATCCACTTCGAAGAGCACGACGATCGGTACGCTCGGACTGATGAGTGGCTCCGGATCGTGGACGGAGCGTGGAAAGAATCACGCTTCAGCCACACCGGGGCTCACTACAAGGTCGAGGAGACAATCCTCGAGCCCAAGCCATCGCGGCGTCCGCGGCCAACCATCTACGCCGGTGGCGAGAGTCCCGCGGCGAAGGACCTTATCTCACGCGCGTGCGACGCGTACGTGATGCACGGAGACCCTCCTGACCGGATTGCCCCCAAGATTGCCGACATGCGCACTCGGCGCGAAACAATCGGGTTAGGGCCGATGCAATACGGCGTCGCTGCCTACGCCATCGTCCGCGACACCGAGCGCGAGGCACGCGAGGAGCTCGCGCGGATCACGAACGTCCAGCCCGGCTCCCCCGGATACGAGAACTATCAGGACTGGATCTCCCACACCGCGCTCGAGCAGAACGTGAGCCTCGAGGACTATTCAGTATCGAACCGCGGCCTCAGAGCAGGGCTGGTTGGAACCCCGGAGCAGGTCGCTGACCGGGTTCGCGAGCTCGAAGCGGTCGGGGTGGATCTCCTGCTGCTGCAATTCAGTCCACAGCTGGAGGAGATGGAGCGATTTTCGGAGACGGTTATGCCCTTGATCGAGACCGCGGCGGTGACTGCCTAACCACAACTGACACCGTCAGAAGCTTATGCAATCAGCGTTGCCTGCCTGTCCTTGATCGTCCGGTAGCACTCGCACGAGGCCTTCTCCAGCCCCGGTCGATTGACCACGGTGATGTTTCCGCGCCCGTGGGCGATCAGGCCTGCCTTCTCCAGAATCCCCATCGCGACCGTTACCCCAGGGCGTCTCACGCCCAGCATTTCTGCCAGGAATTCCTGGGTGAGGTCGAACCGGTCCCGACCAATGCGGTCGTGCGACATGAGGAGCCAGCGCGCGCACCGCTGCTCGATCACGTGGAGGCGGTTGCACGCGGCGGATTGCGACACCGTCTCGAACACGAACTGGCTGTAACGGTGGAGGAGGCGATGAAGGCCCGCGTTCTCCGTCATCAGGCGCCGGAAGTCGCCTGCGGCGATCCTTCGCGAACGGCCGGTGATCTGCCCGAAGGCCTTGAGCCGCGAGGAGGACAGCCCGTGGAAAAGGGCCAGTCCCGCGAACCCGTCGTTGCCAATGGTCATAGCTTCGACCTTGTCGCCGTCATCGAGCTCGGTGACGATCGAAACGACGCAGTCCTCGGGGAAATGAACGAAGGGTATGACCTGGTCCCGATCCCATACGCACTCCTTGATTTCGACGGTCACCGTTTCTGATCGTTCAAGCACGGCTTGGAGCTCGCCGGGAGGCAGAAGTGCGAGAATCCTGTTGCGGATGCTGGGCTCGGCGCGACGGGTCGGCGCCGACTGATCTCCGGCAGAAAGCTTGGTGGGGTGGGTCGATATTGCTGACATGCGGAGGGGGTAAACGCGTCCCAGGTCGAACGCTTGGGCGAAGTCTGTAGCCGCGAACCTGGTGCGTTTGGGCGGCTGTGAAGTATGCGCGGATGTTTAGGAAATTGCCAACGGCGCTCTTTTTCCGGACCCCCGCGTAGACCAGTCGCGCCTGCCGAAAGTCTTCGTGACAGCTCGCGTGGGCGCGCGGCCCGCGTGTTATCTTCGAGGGGTAGAAAGAGTCATTAGGACGGCCCGCCCTCTATAAAGCAGCAGGAGTGAGTGCCCCACCGGAAGACATGACGACACCTGCTGACCCCCAAGCCAACGAGCGAAAATTCCGCTTCAAGGATGAGTGGCTGGTTGCCCTGGTGGCGACCATGCCCGGAATCACCCCCGAGTTGATCAAGCGCTGGCGTTTTCAGCAGAAGCCGTACGTAGCACAGGCCCTTATCGACGGCGATGTCCTTTCCTTCAAGGAAATCGCCGAGCTTGTAAAGGAAGCCTTCAGAATCGATTACGTCGATCTCAACCCCAACGAGATCGACAAGAACGCGATGCAGATCCTTCCCGAGAAGCTTTGCCGGGAGCACAACGTTCTCCCCGTAAAGGTCGACAGCCGCATGGTCTGGCTCGCAATGGCCAATCCTCTCGATCAGGAAGCAATCCAGCGTGTCAGCTGGGCGACGAGCCGAGAGGTGACGCCGTTGTTCTGCCCGCCTGGTCAGCTCGATAAGCTGGTTTCCGAGACTCTTCGCCCCGACGCGATGATCTACGGCCTCATCGAGAAGCTCGATCAAGCCGTCGGGGTCGAGCAGATCAAGGAGGAAGAGCAGAACGAAGCCGCGATGCTACGGGTCCACGCTCCCGTCATCAAGCTGGTGGATTCGATCATCGCCAATGCGATCAAGCTGCGCGCCTCGGACATCCACATCGAGCACGACGAAGCATCGACGCTCGTCCGCTTCCGCATTGACGGTCTGCTCAAGAACATCATGGTGCTCCCGCGCTTCATCGGCGTCGGCCCCGTGGTCTCACGCATCAAGATCATGTCGGACCTCGACGTCGCGGAGCGGTTCCGGCCGCAGGACGGAAGGGCGAAAGTGCGAGTCGGCGGCGACGAGGTAGCCCTTCGCGTGTCGATTCTCCCTACGCGTGTCGGCGAAAAAGTCGTGATGCGTTTGTTGAACGAGAAATCGGTTCAGGTCTCGATGCAGACCCTCGGCTTCATGCCGGAGGTGCTGGAGCGATTCAACTCGCTTCTCATGCGCGAGCAGGGGATCCTTCTCGTCACCGGTCCGACGGGATCCGGAAAGACGACGACGCTCTACGCCGCGCTGAACACCCGCCGCGGCGAGTCGGTCAACATCGTCACGGTCGAGGACCCGGTCGAGTACCGGCTGAGCGGCGTCAACCAGGTGCAGGTGAACGAAAAGCAGGGTCTGACCTTCGCCGGGGTTCTCAGATCGGTGTTGCGCCAGGACCCGGACGTTCTACTCGTGGGAGAGATCCGTGATCAGGAGACGGCGACCATCGCCTTTCAGGCGGCGATGACCGGCCACCTCGTGCTTTCGACGCTGCACACCAACGACGCCATCGGCGCCATCCCCCGTCTCTCCAATATCGGGGTCGAGCCGTTTCGCGTCGCGGCTGGTCTGATCGGGGTCACCGCGCAACGACTGGTGCGGCGCATCTGCCCGCACTGCCGGTTCGAAGCTCCCATCGAGGAGCTGCACCCCATGATTCGCGCGGCGCAGCAGCGCGTTTTCGGGAAGGCCAGGCACGTCAAGGCGGCCGGCTGCGCCGAATGTGGATTCACGGGCTTCACCGGGCGCTTGCCCCTCATCGAGTTTTTGGAGATCACGCCTGAGGTCCGCGGCATGATCACCATGGGGAAGCTGGCTGACGAGATTCGGGCGCACGCGTTGCGCACGAAGGCGTTGCATACCTTCGACAACGACGCTCTGTGGCACATCGCGGAGGGCGATACGACTGCCGAGGAAGTGATTCCGTACACGGACTTCGAGCGGCGCAAGACACCGCGTGGAAACACGCCCCGAGTCAATTCGGAGTACCTCCCCGATCTCGACGCCGACGGTGTGGCAAAGCCATCCCGGATTCTGCTTGCCGTCGGCGACAAGGCGGAGAGGGTACGATTCAACGACATCCTGGTGGAAGCCCGCTTCGCGGTCCAGATCGCCAACGATGGCGCTGCCGCCCTCGGTATCCTCGCCCAGGACCCGCCCGATGCGCTGGTGGTTGGCCTCAGGCTGCCGATCCTCGACGGCCGGCAGGTAGTTCACGCCGCTCGCACCGTCGTTGGCCTGGTGGATATACCGATCATCGTAATTGCTCCTGCCGGCTCAGAGCAGGAGACCAGCGATCTCTTGTCTCAGGGCGTGGACGACGTTCTCCACGAGCCCATCGATGCGGGAAAATTCCGCTCGCGGGTCACCTCAGTGATGAGAAGCCGGGGATTGTGGCAGGAGACGGAAGAAGTGATGCGCCCGCTCATACCGCAGGACGAGGCGGAGCGCCTCATCGAATTCCGCCTGAGCGCTGCGGTCGATTCCGAGTCCGAAGAACGCTTCGACAAGATCAGCCGTATGGCCCAACGGGTGTTCGACGTGCCATTCGCCGGAATCTCATTCGTCGAAGGCGAGCGCCAGTGGTTCAAATCCAGGGTCGGGCTGCCGATCGCCGACAGTCCCCGCGATCTCTCATTCTGCGGCCACGCGATCACCTCGGATGAGATTCTGGTGGTGGAGGATGCCGTCCTCGACCCCCGATTTGCCCAGAACCCGATCGTCCTCGAGGACCCGCATATCCGCTTCTACGCGGGCCATCCGGTGAAGGGCCCCGGCGGCCACAACGTCGGCACGCTCTGCATCATGGACAAGGTGCCGCGCGAGTTCAGCGACGATGACCTGGAAACCCTCCGCGACCTTGGTGAGATGGTCGAGAAGGAGTTCAAGGCCGAGCCGAAGAAGGGCAAGAAGAAGGTCGTGGCGCCGCCGGACTAGCGTCAAGTACGCAACGGCAAAAGTGCAGAACTGCAAACTGAAGACTCTCCCTTGCCCCAGAGCCAGTTCAAAGGTATCGTTAGCATAGCTAACGATCTCCAGCGAGGATTCTCATGGCTGACGGCAAGGTGGCTCTATCCCGGATCAAGCAGATCGCGCTCCCTGTACGCGAGATCACGGAAGCGACACGGTTCTACCGCGACACACTCGGTATGCGTCATCTATTCGACGCACCACCGGCCCTTTCATTCTTTGATTGCGGCGGCGTGCAATTGATGCTGGCCGGACCCGAAGCGCAGGGTAAGGACGGCGGGGAGCAGCACGCGGTTCTCTTCTACGATGTCAGCGACATCAAAGACGTTCACGGGAAAATCAAATCCTCCGGCGCAAGAACCCTCGAGGAGCCACACATCATCGCGCGGATGAACGGACGCGAGATCTGGATCTCCTCCTTCAACGATGGGCAAGGCAACATCGTCAGCTTGATGAGTGACATCCCGGAAGCGTGACGCGAGAGCGGAAGGGCTCGCCGACCAGCTCCATTCCTCCGCAATTCATCTCCTCCGCCTGCTGCGCAAGGAGGACGATGCCAGTGGTTTATCGGCTCCACGCCTCTCCGCGCTCTCCGTAGTCGTTTTCGGCGGACCGCTTACCCTTGGCCAGCTCGCGGCCGCGGAGCAGGTGAAGCCACCGACGATGACGCGAATCGTGACGGGGCTGGAGAAAGACGGTCTGGTGAACCGGGTTGGCGACGTACATGACAGGCGACTGACGCGAATTCAGGCGAGTGAAAAGGGGCAACGGGTCCTCGCCGCAGGGAGGGCTCGTCGCGTTCAGATGCTGACAGCCGCCGTCAGCCGGTTGGGCGGGGCCGAGCTGGCGCAGCTAGCGCGGGGTACCCAGCTTCTGGAAGAAATCATCGCCTCGATGCGCGGCGACCGGGCGGCAGCCGCTTCGCCCCGGCCCGGAAAGACCGCCGTCGACGGGCGCCACCGGAGGAAACCATGATTCGTCCCAAATCCGATTTGGACGCGTTGCGCGTGGACGTGCACGCGGTCTACGACGGCGATCCGTGGCACGGTTCGTCGATTAAGTCCGTGCTGGAAGGAATCAACGCTGATGCGGCCGCACAGCGGCCCATTCCGGGCGCTCACACTATCTGGGAACTGGTGCTCCACATGGCGGCGTGGACCAGCGAAGTCGCGTCCCGGGTCCGCGGTGCGGAGGCAAAGGATCCGCCCGAAGATTGGCCTGCGCCAAGGTTCGGCGGGGGAGAACCAGCGTGGCAAGCGGCAAAGGAGGAGCTCGCCGCCGCCCAGAAGGAGCTCGAGCAAGCAGTCGATGCGCTACAGCCCGACGATCTCCTGCGCTGGATCGGCGACCAGCGTGATCCTTCACTTGGAACAGGCTTGCCCGTTGGTACGGTGATTCGCGGACTGCTGCAGCACCACACCTATCACGAGGGCCAGATCTCGCTACTCAAGCGGGCCGCCAACGCCGGGCCACAGCGAAGGAAAGCTTGATTCAACTGCTGCTCACGCGGGCTACCGAAAGAAAAAAGCGTTATACGGATGCTTCGGATTTAAACGGATTAACTCGGATCCACAGTTGTGGCGATCTAGTTCCTTTCGCCTGAACCATTTTTTCTTTGTTATTTCGTAGGAGAGTCCAGCTCGGCGACGCACGCATCCGTGCAGCAGTTCTCAAAAGATCACGGCCCGCCAAGAGGAGCCGTACCGCAACTGGGAGCGATCCGGGGAATCCGCTCCAATCCGAAGCATCCGTATCAACTTCCGTCCCGGTAGCCAAAGCCACCCAACTGCAACATCCCTGACCTCGAACGCGTAATGGTGACTGAGACGCCGCTGATAGAAACCACTTCACCCACCGCGGTGTCTGATTCTCACAAGCGCCGGTGCTGATGCGCCGTCACAACCACCCTCCCTTCATCAATGAGAAAGTCAGCCCTCGGATTCACAGCGCTGGTCGCGACGTTTGCGATCGCCCGATCAGCATCCGCTCAACAGGCGCCGACGGTAGCATCCGAAGCCGCAGCCGCACCCAACTGGGATCTGTTGATGCGGCCCCGGACCCACACTCCGACTACGACGACGGCCGCGATCACTCCGTCGGATCTGGCGACCCGTCTCTACATCTTCGCGGACGATTCCATGCAAGGCCGCCTGCTCGCCACAGCTGGGAACGTGAAAGGCGTCGAGTACATCGCTAACGAGCTCAGGCGCATGGGTCTGACGCCCATAGGCGACAACGGCACCTACTTCCAGGCAGTGAACGTCGTCAATCGTGACTTCGATGAGTCCACGCGACTCTCGGCCGGCTCCGCGTCATTCACGCCGTGGACCGATTACATCGTGCGGGATCAAGGCCCGGGCGCACGCAGTCTCGACGGCGCGCAGGTCATCTATGGTGGAACGTGGGGAGACTCCGCATCCCTTATCGATGCCGCCGCCACGGCCGGAAAGCTGGTCGTCCTGAGCGTGAGCCAGCGCGGCAACGCCCAGGGAATTCCTGGTTCGGTGTCGCGCTCCGCCGCGACCCGTCGGTTTCCGGAGGCGGCGGGGGTTGCCGCGGCCGGAATGGATCTGCTTCCGGCCCAGATGCAGCAGATGCTCCGTCAGCCCTCGCAATTGCTCAAGCCCGACGGAACGCCGGCAGCATTACCGAGCTTCCTCTATATAACCAAACGCGTGGCGTCCGCATTGCTCGGCGCCAACGTCGACAGCGCCAGGCCTGGCGCGCTGGGGGTGACCGTCACCGCGACACCGAAATTCAAGGAGAGCGCAGTTCCATACCCGTCGCGTAATGTCGTCGCAATGATTCCCGGCAGCGATCCGAAGCTGCGCGGCGAATTCGTCGCGATCGGCGCCCACAACGATCACATCGGGTGGAGCACGCGTCCGGTCGCGCACGATTCGATGTACGTAGTCAACCATCTCTTTCGGACCGGCGGCGCCGATGACCCTCCCGCACGGCTCGACTCGGCGAAGCAGGCGCAGGTCAATTCGCTGCTCGCGGGCCTCCGACGCCGCTCGAATGGCGCGTCGGCGCGCCCGGACTCGATCTACAACGGCGCCGACGACGATGGCTCGGGCAGCGTCAGCGCGCTCGAAATCGCGCAGTATTTCGCCGCGCAGAAGGTGAAACCGAAGAGATCGCTGCTCTTCGTGTGGCACGTTGGCGAGGAGGCGGGTCTGTACGGATCCCAGTGGTACACCGATCATCCGACCGTTCCACGCGATTCGATTATCGCGCAGCTCAATATGGACATGATCGGACGTGGTGCCGCCGCCGATAACACCGGAATCACCAAAGAAGGCGTGAGGTTCCACGGCAATCCCGATTACGTGCAGCTGATCGGGTCGCGCCGGCTCTCAACTGAGCTGGGAGACCTTGCCGAGTCGGTGAACCGCGCCGAGAAGCGACCCATGTACTTCGATTACGCGATGGATGCCAACGGTCATCCCCAGAACATCTATTGCCGCAGCGATCACTACGAGTACGCGCGTTACGGCATTCCGATCATCTTCTTTACGACGGGCGGGCACGCCGACTACCACCAGGTGACCGACGAGCCGCAGTACATCGATTACGACCGCATGGCGAGGGTGGCGCAGTACGTCGCCGACCTGGCTACGCGGTTGGGAAACCTCGGCCATCGTCCGCTCGTCGACAAGCAGAAGCCGGATCCGCACGGACAGTGCGTGCAGTAAACCCACCCTTCACGCTTGTGCTCTCGCAGACGCGAGTGTGAGAATGGCTGATGCCGGCCAGCATATTCCCGGCGTAGGCTGAACATAGCCCGGTGTTGGCGGATCATCGCCAGCACCGGGATTTTGTCTTATCTGTTGCAGGGTCTCTGATATCCGGAGAGACGGGAAACTAACTCCTTAGCGCCGTCCGGATTCCCAGCAGTAACTCACCGGTTGTGAACGGTTTCTCGATGAAGGACTCAGCCTCGTTATCGGGCCTGGTTGGTGCCAGGCCTTCCGTGTAGCCCGACATCATCAGCACGGCGATGTCCGGCCGCTCCTCCCTGAGTCGTTTCACCAGCTCGGCGCCCCCCATTTCCGGCATCATGCTGTCGGTCAGCACCAGGTGGATCGTGGATGGATGCGACCTGGCCACGTCCAGAGCCTCGACGCCGTTGGACGCAAGAAGCACGGTGAGCCCCGCGCGCACGAGATTCCGGTAAACCGCATCGCGCGTCTGCTGTTCGTCTTCGACGAGCAGGATCGTCCCGGTCAGCCCAACGGCCGCCTCTGGGAAGACGGCAGTCTTCGACGGTGTCTGAATGCCTTCGGCCTTTGGCAGAAAAATCTTGAAGGTCGTTCCGAGGCCCAACTCGCTGTAAACCCAGATCTTGCCCTCGCTCTGGGTAACGATGCCGTGGACAGTGGACAAGCCGAGCCCGGTTCCCTTTCCGGCACCCTTGGTGGTGAAGAAGGGCTCAAAGATGCGCGACACGGTCGGATGGTCCATTCCTAAACCCGTGTCGCTCACGGTAAGGCAGACGTAATGACCCGCCGGAACGTCGAGGTGCGACGCGCTGAACGAAGCGTCTACCTCAGTGTTCGACGTACGGATCACGAGCCGACCGCCGTTTGGCATCGCATCGGCTCCATTGATCACCAGATTGAGGACCACCTGCTCCATCTGGCCGGCATCCGCCCTTACCTGGCTCAGCAGGGGATCGAGTTCGGTGAGGACCTCGATGTTTTCGGGCACGACACGTCTCACCATCCCGTCCATTCCGCTGATGATTTCGTTGAGCGCAAGGAGGCGCGGGGTCAGAACCTGGTGCCGGCTGAACGACAGCAGCTGGCGGGTGAGCCTGGAAGCGCGCTCGGACGCTTTCATGATTTCTTCAGCGTCGCGTCGACGCTCGTCCGATTCGGGGATATCGGCAAGCAGAAACTCGCTCGACATTCGGATTACTGTCAGGATATTGTTGAAATCGTGCGCAATACCCCCAGCGAAACGGCCGATCGCCTCCATTTTCTGTGATTGGCGGAGCTGACCCTCGAGGGACTGCTGTTTGGTCAGGTCACTGATCGCCCCGATCACTCTCGTGGCCGTTCCATCTGCGCCTCGAATGATAAAAGCCCGTCCCTCGGCGTTCGAATACTTTCCGTCCTTCCGCCGTAATCTGTAACCGGTCTTCCACTGGCTTCCGCCGCCCTTCTCGAACACCGAATAAAAGCTTCCCATCACCCGCTCGCTGTCTTCCGGATGCAGGAGACCCACGATCCATTCGATCGTAGTCCCCACCTCTTCCTCCGGGTATCCGAATAACTCCTGGATCCCTTCGTTCCACTCGAATCGGTTGGCGCCGACATCCCAGTCGTAGATCGCGTCGTTGGTCAGGAGGGCCGCGTACCTGAAGCGCTCTTCGCTTTTACGAAGGCTTTCCCCGCGCTCAGCCAGCGAGTCATTGGTGGCCTGCACTTCGGCCATTTGGAGCTCGAGCTCCACGGCCTGCTGCTCCAGCAGCTCCTGTTGGCGACCGAGATCGCTGGCCTGACTCATGAGTCTGCCGCGAATGACGAACAGCAGAAGACCCAGGAATGCGAGCAGCTCGGCCAGCACTGTAGCCGCACTGATTACCTCGAGCGTGTTCGCCCGTGCGACTTCGCGCTGTAGCTGCTCTTCACTGGCAGTGAGGTAATGGGCGAACGCCGCTCGTACCTGATCGTACTCACGGATGCCGGTTTCGCGGTCCGTAGCGAGCGCGGCCGCGGTCCGGCCAATGCGGGAAACTTCTCTCTTCTCGAGAAACCGTTGCTGGGCCCGCTGTTCGAGAACGAAACCGCCACCCATCGTTGTGGTGATGAGGACCAAGCCCGCGAAAGAGAACCAAACCAGACGGCGGAGGAGCCTGGTCATCTCCAGCATTTCAGCCATCCATTCTCCGCTTGGTTCTGTCCGCCCGGAGAGATGAACTCACTGGGGAAACGAAGGCGCACTCCGCGCTCGGGAGTGCATCGTAGAGCAGTGTGTATCGACGAGCACAACGAACCACTGTCACGTCAGCCAACGGTAAGAATCGTACGTTTAGACCGCCTGTCCACGAGAGGGCGATACTCCGCGCATGCGTTACAGCCGAGAAGCGGCCTTCCTCCAGATTCCCTTTTGTGGTTCGCCTCCCCCCTGACTGGCCCGACTTTCGCCTACTGATGGGCATCATAACAACTTCCGTCACTGGAAATCCAAGCCCACATGACTTCATTCGTCGAGGCTTTCTCCTCCTTGAGGCCACGATATTCTTCTTTCGTCCTGCTGTCGGGCCTCGCGGTCTCCATTGGCTGCAGCAGTCGCGGCGAGTCTGCGGCCACTGGCAAGGTGGAAAACCCTCAGACCTGGGCGCCTGAAAAGCTCTCATCGGTGCAAGGTGTTCCCGCGACCGAGATCGAAGGGCTCATCCAGAAAAAGCTGGACGGCACGAAGCTCGATCGAATCGATGATGATCAGTGGGGCCACACGAAACGGCTTTACAAACTTTACGGAAGCAATCCGCTCTGGCTGACGAAGGACGGCCTGCACGACACGCGGACGAAAGCGCTCGCCAACGCCATACTCGCCGCGAATGCAGACGGGATGCGACTCGATGACTATCCCGTTGGGGCGCTGGCCCAGGCAATCGGTGCTCTCAAGCAGACCAAGAGTCCGACTGCCGAGCAGCTCGCAACCGCGGACGTGCTTCTAACCGCATCCTACACAGCCCTTGGTGAGGATCTCCTGACTGGTCAGGTCGATCCCCGAACCGTGGCGCAGGCGTGGCACGTCGATCCCGAGGAGGAAAACGTCGACAGCGCCCTCGTCAGGAATCTGCGCTACGAGCGTCTCGACAAAGCTCTGGCGACGATGCGACCAACCGACGAGGACTATGCTGGGCTCAGCAAGCAACTCCAGAACTATCGCGTCATCGTCGCCAAAGGCGGATGGCCAACCGTGCCCGAGACCGGAAGCGTGAAGCCAGGAGCGTCCGCCGACCCCGCCGTCCTGGCAGCTGTCCGCAATCGACTGGCGATCGACGGAATCATTCCCGCGAGCGGACCAACCAAGGCGTCCATGCTTCCGGCGGCCCAAGGCGCCAACGCTTCCTCGGGCAGCATCTACGATCCCAATCTTGCTGCCGCCGTTGCGCTCTTTCAGACCCGGCATGGCATCAACGTCGACAGTGCGCTCGGCAAAGAGACCATCGAATCGATGAACGTCCCCGCGAGCTACCGGCTGGGAGAGATAGCGGCAAACATGGAGCGCTTTCGGTGGCTGCCGAGAAGTTTTGGATCGCGCTACGTCTTCGTGAACGTCTCCGCGTTCAAGCTCGAGGCGTACGATAGCGGGCGGAAGGCGCTCGAGATGAAGGTCATCGTCGGCCAGGAATACCAGGACAAGGCAACTCCCGTATTCGCGGACTCGATGGAGACCGTCGTGTTTCGACCGTACTGGAACGTGACACCGGACATCGCGGCGAAAGAGGTTTTCCCCAAGGGCGCTGCCTATATGGCGCGCGAGAACATGGAGACCTATCAGGAGAACGGTCAGACCCGGGTTCGCCAGCGTCCCGGTCCCAAGAACGCCCTCGGCTTCGTGAAATTTCTTTTCCCGAACGACTTCAACATCTACCTCCATGACACGCCGAACCACGAGCTCTTCAAGGAGGACGTGCGCGCGTTCAGCCACGGTTGCATCCGAGTCGAGAAGCCGGCCGAGCTGGCCCAATGGGTTCTGGGATGGCCAGCGGAGAAAGTACAGAGCGAGATGGATAACCCGCCCGACAACAAGTCGGTAAAGGTGCCGAGCAAGATCCCGGTCTACATCACCTACTTCACCACCTACATCAACAACGGTCAGCTGTACTTCGGTAACGACCTCTACAATCGGGATGACAAGCTCGTGCCCATTGTCATGTCCGGGGCGATGCCAAGCAAGGAAATCGTCGACGCAATTCAGGCGCTGCGAAGAATCGCCAGCACCTGAGCCATCAGAGCAGGAGACTTGAGTGGTGCGAGTATGAACCCAAGCGACGTCGAAAGAAGCCCAGCGGCTGACGGCGTGTCGGTCCCCGCGGGAAGTTCGAGGGCTGACGACACTCGCAGCACTCCACGAACCGCGGCCGCCGACGACATGCCCGTCACTGCAACGAGTAGAGCGGTTCCGGGCCTGCGCGTCGTGGTGCTTGCGCCTACGGGTCAGGACAGCAGACTCGCGGAAAAGGTGCTCGTGCGGGCGGGCCTCAATCCGAGAACCTGCGCGAACATGTCAGAGGTGTGCGAGCTGATCGGAAAGGAAGAGATCGGTGTCCTCCTAGTGGCTGAGGAGGCGCTGGTGCCGGAAGCGCGCGACAAGTTATTCGAATCGCTTGACCGCCAACCATCGTGGTCGGACGTGCCGATTGTAATCCTGACCGGGGAAGACGAGTTGTCGGGCACTCTGCCGCGCACTCTGAAGGGCGTTGCGGAGAAAGGGAACGTCACCCTCCTCGAAAGGCCGGTGCGCGTCGCCACGGTCACGACCGTCATACGATCAGGGTTGCGCGCGCGGCAGCGCCAGCTGGATGTGAAGGCAAACCTCGAGCAGCGGCAGGCAGCGGAGACATCGCTCCGCGAGAGCGAGAGGCAGCTCCGTGCGGCCGTTCAGTCAGCGCCATATCCTCTGATGCTTCACGCCTCGGACGGCGAGATCCTGCAGCTGAGCGAAGCATGGATGACGCTGACCGGCTACCACTCTGCGCCGGTGACGACCACAGCCGAGTGGGCGCGGCTTGCATTCCCTGGAGAGCGTGAGGGGTCGATGCTCCCCCACGGCTCGATCGAAGTCGATCAGGCGGAGGGGGAATCGGTTCGGCTCGGCGAGCACCCGGTGCGGACCGCCGACGGCAAGGACCGCATCTGGGATTTCCACCGTGTCGCGCTCGGCTTCCTCCCCGATGGGCGGCGGCTCTGGCTCACGGCCGCAATCGATGTTACCGAGTACAAGCAGCTAGTCGAGAGCGAGCGATCGGCGCGCCATGAAGCGGAGGAAGCCAATGCCGCGAAGAGCCAGTTCCTCGCTACGATGTCGCACGAGCTCCGAACACCACTCAACGCGATCGCTGGATACGCAGAGATCTTGAAGCTGGGGCTGCGCGGACCGATCACCCCGGAGCAGTGCGAAGATCTGGAGCGCATTGACCGGAGCCAGCGGCACCTGCTATCGCTGATCAACGACGTGCTCAACTTCGCGAAGATCGAAGCGGGCCACGTCGCCGTAGAGACGAAGCCGATGGCGCTGGGCGAGGTTATAAAGAGCCTTCGCGAATTCGTCGAGCCCCAGCTGCGGGAAAAAGGGATACGCTTCAGGATGGCGCCCGACATCCCCGACGCCAAGGCGTGCGGAGACCCTGATAAAGTGCGCCAGATCCTCATCAACCTGCTCTCCAACGCGATCAAGTTCACACCGAAGGACGGCACCATAGAGCTGCTGTGCCACGATGACGACAAGATGTTGTCCATCTGCGTTACCGACACGGGTTCGGGGATTCCGGCCGACAAGCTGAGGGACATCTTCGAGCCATTCGTGCAGGTCAACCGCGACTACGCCTCGAAGCACGAAGGTACGGGACTCGGACTTTCCATAAGCCGCGATCTGGCGCGGCGGATGGGCGGAGATCTCACTGTGAAGAGTGAGCTCGGGAAGGGCTCGGAGTTCGTGCTGTCGCTTCCGAAGATCGAAACATCTCCTTCGGCTTGATGACATCGGGCGAGACTATTTTCCGATGCGCTTTCCTGACTGCGCGTCGAAAACGTGGAGGCCTTCGGGCCGAACCCTGATCGACACCTTTTCACCCGGTGTTATCCGTGGTTGTATCGGTGCCACCGCAACGACGCGCTCATCTGCGGGCAGGGTCAGATAGACTATCTGCTCGTTCCCCATTGGCTCGACGACACCAACTTCCGCCCGTAACGAGCCTTCTCCGCCAGCGCTGTCTCCAACCACCTCCAAATGCTGGGGCCGAACGCCGAGGAAAACCGGGTTATTGCTTCCAGGCTCGCACGGGACCCTGATCGTCAGGTTGGTTCCGCGAAAGGTGCACATGCCGCCTGCCCCGGTGCGCGTGAGCGCGCCCTCGAAGAAGTTCATTGATGGACTACCGATGAAGCCCGCCACGAACTTGTTTCCCGGGTTCTCGTACAGCTCCATCGGTGTGGCCACCTGCTGCAGCACGCCTTCCTTCAGGATTGCGATCCGGTCGCCGAGGGTAAGCGCCTCCGACTGGTCGTGAGTGACGTAGACCATCGTCGCACCGAGCTTCCGGTGCAGCCGCGACAGCTCGACCCGCGTCTCGACGCGGAGCTGCGCATCGAGGTTGGAGAGAGGCTCATCGAACAGGAAGGCGAGCGGCTCGCGCACGATGGCCCGGCCCAGCGCGACCCGCTGCCGCTGTCCGCCCGATAGCTGCGCGGGCTTTCTCCCGAGCAGCGCTTCTAGTCCGAGCGATGCCGCTACTGCGTCGACACGCCGGTCGATCACCTCGCGCGGCTGCTTTCGCATCATGAGACCGAAGCCGAGGTTGTCGCGAACGGTCATGTGGGGGTAGAGCGCGTAGTTCTGGAAGACCATCGCGATGTCGCGCTGCTGCGGCGGCAGCTCGGTGACATCGCGATCCCCGATCCGGATGGCGCCGGCGGTGACCTGCTCGAGACCGGCCATCATCCGGAGCACCGTCGATTTTCCGCTGCCCGACGGGCCCACCAGAACGAGCAGCTCACCGTCGTTGATCTCGAGACTGAGATCACGCGAGGCGACATAGCCGTTCGGATACGTCTTGTCGACGTGCTCTAGCGCAATTCGGGCCATGCATTATCTCCTGGAAAGCTTAACTGCAACTTCCTGTTCCCTCATCCTTTGACCGCCCCAGCCGTAAGCCCCTGCACGATCCGCCTTTGAAACACCAGTACCATCGCCGCAACGGGCGCAGTGGCCACGACGGCAGCAGCAAGGATCTGCCCCCAGGGCACCTGGTACTGACCGCGAAAGAGCGCGATCGCCACCGGCACCGTCTGCCGTTCCGGTCCAAGCGTGAACGAGAGCGCGAAGAGAAACTCGTTCCAGCAGTAGATGAAAGTTAGAATCCCCGTCGTCGCCAAACTCGGCACCGCCAGCGGGAGCAATATCCTCGTGAAGCTCTGCCTCCGTGTCGCGCCGTCAACGTGCGCCGCCTCCTCGAGGTCCTTTGGTATCTGTCTGATAGAGCCGGTGAGCACCCACACGGTTAGCGGCATCGCGAATGTCATGTACGGCATGATCAAGCCGGGATAGGTGTCGATCAGGTGGAGCGATCGCAGCAGCAGGTAAAGCGGGCTCACGATTGAGATCTGCGGGAACATCGTAACCGCCAGGATGAAAGCCATGATAGCGGCCTTTCCTCTGAACTCGAGCCGCGCCAGCGCGTAAGCGGCAAGCGTTCCCACCGTGAGGCAGAATACCGTGGTCGTTCCCGCCACGATGAGCGAGTTTCGAATCGGCGTGATGAAATCGCGCTCCTCGAACAACGCGCGGTAGTGATCGAAGATGATGTGCGTCAGCCACAGCGATGGATCACGAAAGAGCGCGGCCTCGGGAGTGAGCGAGGCCACGATTGCCCAGTAGAACGGGAAGAGCGTGAAGATCATCAGCACGCCCAGCGCGCCGCCGAACAGCCAGTTCTGCCAGCGGTTCTTCATGTCTCATCACCGCCGAGGCGGACGCCAAGTCCTTTCACATAGACGAGCGCGAGACCAAAGGTGATTGCGAAGATCACCACCGACAACGCGGACCCGTAACCGAAGCGGAGATTCTGAAGCAGTGCGTTGAAAGTGTACAGAGCCACCGGTTCGGTCGATGTTCCCGGCCCTCCCCCAGTGAGCACGTAGATGAGATCGAAGACGCGGAATCCGTCGAGGGTCCTGAAGATGAGCGTCACCAGAATCGCGGGCTTGAGCAGGGGCAGCGTGATATGCCGCAACTGCCACCACGCATTGGCGCCATCGACCGCCGCTGCCTCATACAAGCTGAGATCGATGTTCTGCAGGCCCGCGAGCAACAGGAGTGCGACGAACGGTGTCGTCTTCCAGACGTCGGCCAGGATCACCGGCACCCAGGCTGTCGCCGTCTCGATGAACCAGACCATCGGCTGCTTGAGGATGCCGGCGTCGACCAGGAGCGCGTTGGCGATTCCGCCCTGAGATTCGAAGATGAATCTCCAGAGGAGCGCCGCTACTACCGTCGGGATCGCCCACGGCACCAGCACAGCCGCGCGCACGAAACCGCGCCCGCGAAACACTCTGTTCATCGCCAGCGCGAGGAAGAGTCCGATCAACAGCTCGAGCGAGATCGATACGACCGTGAAGAAAACGGTGTGACCGAGCGCCGCCCAGAAGCGCGGATCCTTCGCGATTTCCGCATAGTTGGCGAGACCGACGAATGGTTGGCCCAGCCATGGCATTCTGAGCTCGTGCAGGTGCAGCGATTCCCAGAACGTCCAGCCAAGGGGGAAGATCGCGATGAGCGCGATGACCCCGAGCGCTGGACTGACGAGCGCCCAGCCGAGTCGGGCTTCGGAGCGGAGGCGGGAGATCTTTCTCATTCGGCCCGGCTCGCCTGCGACATCAGCTTTCTCATCCCCGTCCGGTCGATCAGCGCGTTGATCCGTGCCGCCGCCGAGTTGAGGGCATCTCCGGGCTCGGCCTGTCGCACCAGGGCGCGGTGAAGCTCGATCTGCAGAATCTCCGAGAGCTCGGTGTAGATGGGAGTGACCGGGCGTGGGGTGGCGCTCTCGATCGCGCGACGCGCGTCGTCGAGCGGAATCGCGATGGCGCTCTTGAGGCGAGGATCGTCGTAGAGCGCGGGACGCGTCGGGTACTGACCCACGGCCCGCGCGCGCTCGAGCATCTGTTCGGGCGCGGTGAGATATGCAATGAGCTTGTACGCGGCGTCGGGATTCTCACTATAGGCGTTGATCGCCAGCTGCGCGCCGCCCAAAGCCGCGGTGGAATGTCCCGCCGGGGCGGCTCCCGATTTTGGCATGGGTGAGACGGCAAACTTTCCGGCGACCTTCGACTGACCGGTGTCGCTCATTGCCGCCACCGGGTACGGCCAGTTCCGCATGAACGCAGCGTTCCCGTTCTGAAAGGCGAATCGCGCTTCCTCCTCGTGCCAGGTGAGCACGTCCAGCGGTGCGACGCGTGAGCCGTACAGCTCGTCTCGCATGAACTCGAGCGCGCGCACCGCTTCCGGCCTGTTCACGACGACTTCTCCCTTGTCGTCGATGATGCGGCCGCCGAACGCGCCCAGGTATTCCACAAAGCCTGTGATCAAGCCCTCGTAGCGCGCGCCCTGCCATACGATCCCATATCGGGGACCGCCTCGCCGCGACATCGCTGCCCGCGCGCTGGCAACCATCTCCTCGAGCGTCTTCGGCTCACCCGGGACTAGATCGGTGCGGCGGTAAAGGAGCCCGACGTCGGCAAACCAGGGAAGCGCGTAGAGCTTTCCCGCCCACGTGTTCGCCTCGATGGTGGCGGGAAAGAATTCGCTGCCCACCGGCCCATACTTCGTGAGCGGCAGCACCCACCCCGCCGCCGCAAACTCCGGCGTCCATACGACGTCGAGCTGAAGGATCGATGGATTTCCAACACGCGCGTTGAGCCACTGCACATAGAGCTGATGCCGCTGCGATGCGTCGTCCGGCGTTCGCTGGAGCTCGACACGGATTCCGGGGTTGAGGACCATGAACTGCTTCAACTGCTTCGCAACGAGCGTCCCCTCAGCCCCGAGGGCCGAGCCCGAGAAGGTGAGGACAGTCTCATTCTTGTTGGAAGTCCCCGCGCAGGCCCCGAGAAGTCCCGCGAGCACGAAGGCCAGTATGAAAGCTGTCTGGCTTTTAAGCTGCAAAGCTTGGAACTCTCTGCTTCGGTTCTGTTGATACTAAACCGCGACTCAATCTCGAATCCGAGATAATACGAACTGCACCGCCAAATCCGTGACATTCCACAACTGCACGTCAGTGCTCGCGCCATACCGTATCGGCTTAAGCTTTCCGCCAACGATCTCATAGCTCCACAGCTCGTTGTGCTTCAATCCCGAAGCCTCGACCGCGCCATTCGCGCGCCGCAACGCATCGCGGATCTCCGTGACATACGAAGCCAGCGCTGGGGTCCTCGGTCTGTCCAACGTATCTGTAGCGGCAAAAAACTGGTTTGCGAGGCCCAGGAGCAGAAGATTTACTTCCCTGCCCCACACGACTCGCGGCGAGTGATACGTATCCCTTCGAAATGCTTCCCACACACCCGGGGAAGTGTACGCATCGTTGGCGACGACAGGACCGAGGCGATCGATAAAAAGTCCGACCGGATACGGGCGCATGATCGCCCGGACGTCACGCCTGACGGCCGCGAGTGAAGCGCTGGTTGTATCCAGCATGTCCCGCAGCAAGAGCCAGGTAGCAGGGTCGGTATTCACCACCGGAATCGGCTTCCCCGCCGAGTCGAGAGAGATCGCAAGAAACTCGAGAGACTGCTTGTCGGTGCCGGTAGCAGCTAGCACTCCTTGCCAGTAGGTGCGCTCCTCCGCTGGCAGCGACTGTAGCTTCGCCGTAACCTTGGTGCTGATCTCCTCTGGGGTGAGCGACACAACGAAGTGGCGGCCGGCGCCTCGCCAATTCTGGAACGCGCGTTCGAATAAGGATCCGTCGCCGAAGAATGCGAGGAATGGGGAGCCGGGCGCCCGGACCTTCAAGGCGGGAATCCGGTCCTCGTCGAAGCCCATTCGGGTGACCCGCCCGAGAATACTTACCATCGCCTCCAGCGCGCGCGGCGCCCAGATCGCGTTGATGTCCATCGCGAATCGGCCGTTGGCGTAGCCAGCGTTGCTGTCGCGCCAGCTGATCGATCTCCAGTGAGTCGAGTCGAGACGTGGAGAGGCGATGAGGTTTTGCACCACAGGATCGCGCGCATATGGCGCCATTAGCGTAGCAACCAGCGAGAGCTCCTTCATCAGCAATCCGATGCGCGGTCCTCTCCCGTCCGACGAATCCAGTAGAAACGCCTTTTTGCGCGCGTTAGTGACGGATGGATTTACGAGGTACCGCTCGACGACCACCGGCAGCTGGAACTCGTCGTCCCGCATGTGATAGTTCTCGCGCACCTTCTGGAGGTCGACGAGAAGGGCGCGCGCGTTGACCAGCTCCGTATCTGCCGCGGTTCGGCCGGCACGCCGCAACAGCCGGAAGTACTCCGACATGTGCGCGTTGTACTCGGACGAGTTCTCGCGGATTGCCTGACCTCCGAGGGCTTCCTCGTGACTGACGTCCCCCTGTGGGCCGAGCTTCCGGAGCGCGCTGGCGATCACGAACTCCGCCATCGCATCGGTCCAGACGGGCTGCATCATCAGCGACGTCATCATCATGTCGCGACCAAAGTACGTCGCGTAGTTGGGAAGGCCGGCCATCAGCTTTTCCTTCGAGCTGAGGAGCTCGGTTCCGCGCACGTCGCGCTCGAGCTGCCGGTAGTACGACGCCGGACTCGTCGACGATCCGGGCGCCGGCGCTACACGACCAGGCTGTGGCGCACGCTCTGCCCGGGCTTTCGCGTCGGCGAGGAAGCGCAGGAAAGCCGCGTTGAATATCTGTTCGCGGCCGAGCGGACTGAGCGCGGGCGCGTCCGTCGTCACCCGGACCGTGAATCGAATTGGTCGATTGCCGACTGCCCCAATGGAAACGACTGGCAGGACTACCTGTAACGCCCCGTCCTGCGGATCCACTGCCAGGTCAAGCTGGAGACTCGTCTTCCAATCGAAGGATTGCTGAAACGCAGTGGCACTACGGCGATCCCTCACTCCGGTTGTGAGGACGTCGGGTTCCAGTCTCGCCCGCAAATCGGCGGGATAACTCGCGGTGAGCAAACCGAGGTGCCGTTGCCGCTCGGCAGGATCGAGTCGGGCAAGGTTGGCGATCAGCTCTTCCTGCTCGGGCAGCCGGAACGTCGGCCATTCGAATGGCTTGAGGTGGCGGCCGGAGTACACGAGGTCGCGCTCGACACGCATTGACCCAAGGAGTATCCAGCCAATCAGGATCTGCGGCGCGTTGGCGACGAGCTGGTACTCGATGGTCCGCCGATTGCCTGCCTGGGACACGACTGCTCCCGCCGCTCCCCACTCGAGCCTCAGTGGCTTGCCGCTTCCATCGCGGACTGTGAAGCCAACGCTCTCGTTGACCGCGTCGGCGAGGAGAGTAACCACGCGTCCGCTGCGCGCGTCGAGATAGACCTGGACGACGTTCCCCTTCGCATCGCGAAAAAAGCGCGTCTGATATCCCTGATACGCGGCGGGATCGTCGAGGCCCTGCTCCGGGAACCCCAGCACAGGCTGGACTACACGGGTCTGCGCCAGTATCGAGCTCGCATTAACCGCCAACACGGTAAGCAGCACGCCAGTGAAGCCACGTACCGCGTCGAAGTTTCTCATTGTTGGATTCCCCGCCGAATCACACGAGAGGACCGCTGGCAGAGGATGTCCCGGCCCTGGGCTCTGGGTCAAGAGTGCAGAAGGTCGTCAACTCTAGTTGAACACGCTCATTGTCGTCCAGACGACAATCGTCGCACAGTTGTGCCCACCCTGATTGAAGTATGCAGGAGCTCCGCCTCCCTGATAAACCTCAATCCCGAGTATCTCGCTCTTCTTCAGGACGGCGTTCAGCTGCCGTCCCTGTTCTATCGCCATTTGCGCAAGCCTTTTGTTATAGTCCTTGTCTCCGACCGTTCCAATCGCCTCGAGGGCACCATTTCCCCACGGCAACCCGTCGACAAAATATTGAACGCAGCCGTGCGTTTCGTTCAACATACTTCCGCCGGCTCGACCACTCGTGACGACATCTTCGCCATGCTTGTCGATGCCGACCCGAAGGCCAGGAATGCCTCGCAGCAAGTCTGTAAAGCGAAAGTCGCTCATCCGCTTTATTTGTTCCGCCGTCAGATAGTGTCCGACGTTGTGCTGCGACCGTTGGTAGAAGCCCACGTGGTCCAGTGAGTGATCTCGCTGCTCGCCCGTCACGACTACTGGGGCGAGCGTCGGACTCACAGAGCTGCTATCCGGCGCAGAGGTCGGTTGTTGCCCTCCGGCGGGCGCAGAAACGATGACCAAGTTAAGCGCGGCAAGAAACGCGGTCCAAATAGCAGAGTGCCTCATGCTTCCTCCTAACAGAGCGTGCAACCAAGCTCGCATTCGCGCAAGCCTAGGTTGCGCACGTGAGGCGGTCGGTTAATCGTACCGCGATGCTTCTGAATAACGTCCGACTCAATAGCCCGTGACTTCACTCGACCTCGCGCTCGTCGGCAACGGCGCAATCGGCGCTTTGATCGATGCCGGCGGGACCGTTGTGTGGTGCTGCTTTCCACGCTTCGATGGCGATCCGGTTTTCGGCTCGCTGCTGGCTGGCGAGTCGCAATCGGAGCACGCCGGTATTTTTTCCATCGAGCTCGTTGGAGCTGACCGAATAGAGCAGCAATATGCGACCGACACTCCGATACTGGTCACGCGCTGCTATGACAAGAAGGGTGGAGGAATAGAGATCACCGATTTCTGCCCCCGTGTCGAGCTCCAGGGTGCAGAGTCAGACGGAGATCTCGACTGCGCGCCAGTCCTCGTCCGACAGGTCCGGCCCTTGGGGGGAAAGCCGAGCATCCTCGTGCGTGTCACTTCTGCCGCCGACTACGCGCGCATAGTCCGGCCACACGCGCTGGGAGCCAATCACATCAGTTACGCAGGCGATCAGGCTATTAGGCTCACGACGGATGCGCCGACGGAAGCCATCGTGGACAAAGTGCCCTTTCAACTTGATCAGACGCTCACCTTCATTTTCGGCGTCGGTGAGGTATCGGGAGAAGCGACGAGCCTCGGAGCCATTCTCCTCGAGCGAACTGAGGCGTACTGGCGCTCCTGGGTGAGCTCGCTCGAGCTATCGGGCGAATGGCGCGATGCCGTTGTCCGTGCAGCAATCACACTCGAATTGAACGTCTACGAGCAAACGGGAGCGATCATCGCCGCCATGACGACGTCGATTCCGGAGGCGCCGAACAGTGGGCGCAACTGGGATTACCGTTATTGTTGGCCGCGCGATGCCTGCTTCGTCGTCAATGCGCTGAGTCGCCTCGGGGAGATCCGCACCGCTGAACGATATCTCGCATTTCTTCTTGGCCTCGCAGAATCGACCGAGGATGCACAGCTGGCGCCGATGTACGCGATAGACGGTGGCGAAATTCCCGAGGAGCGCGCGGCCGAATGCCTCACCGGCTATCGCGGCATGGGCCCGGTTCGAATTGGGAACAAGGCGAGCGAGCAACAGCAGCACGACATTTATGGAGAGGCCGTTCTCACCGCTGAGCCGTTGTTCGCTCATTCGCGAGCGAGCTGGTTGGGAGACGAAGCGCTATTTGCGCGGCTCGAGCAGTTCGGGCATCAGGCCGTGCGGCTTCACGACGTTCCCGATGCCGGCCTGTGGGAGCTTCGTGGCGCGGAGCGTGTCCACACCTTCTCGAGCCTGATGTGCTGGGTTGCGTGCGACCGGCTGGCGAAGTACGCGACTCGCCTGGAGCTGGCGGACCGCGCCGAGTATTGGCGGCTTCACGCAACAGCCATCCACGATGTCATTTCCCGGCGATCGTGGAACCCCGAGCTCAACGCATTCACGGCCACGATGGAAGGAGATTCGCTCGACGCCAGTGTCCTTCTCATGCCGCGGCTCGGATTTCTCGGGGCGGACGATCCGCGCTTCATTGGTACTGTCGCGGCAATCGAGAGCCAGCTCAAGCACGGAGACTTCGTTTATCGCTACGTCGAGCGGGACGACTTCGGCTACCCCGAAAACGCCTTCCTGGTTTGCACCTTCTGGTACATCGAGGCAATGGCCGCAATGGGAGGGGCCAGGCGCGAACAAGCGAGCGCGCTGTTCGAGCAGGTGCTCTCCGCCCGGAATCGTCACGGTCTTCTGGCAGAGGATCTCGATCCCCGCACGCTGGAGCAGTGGGGGAATTTCCCGCAAACCTACTGCATGGCGGGCATCATCGATTGCGCGGTCGCACTTGCCAAGTAGCTGGCTTATCCGGTGAACTGGCCACGAGGGCTCGTAGAGGGGATGCAAGTTTCGAGTGAGGAGTTATGAGTCGTTAGTTGATCAGTGGTTTTGAGCGGGTGTCGATCCGGCCCTTGCGACCCACTCGCAACCACTGATGAACTAACAACTCAGCAACTTACAACTCACAACTTGCAACCTCTCAGCCCGACCTCGAACTCAGCTATCTGAACACGATCCAAAGCGCCCCGATGATCGCCGCCAGCAGCACCGACAGCGCGATTTCAAGAGTACGCTCTCTCGGCGCGACCGCCACCAATTCCGATGGCGCCACTGTCTGGAGCGTGAGATCCGCGACACGTGCTGGTGCTGGCGGAGGTGTCATGAAGCTCACGACTATCAGAACTGCGCTGCACAACAGGAAGAGGAGCGCAGCGAAGTGGAGGAAGTTGATCCCAGCCATCCAGGACCAGAACGTCCCGGCCGGCAGCTTGGCCTTCCCAAGCTCGAGCAAGAGACGCGCAAAGCCGATTACAAAGCCGGTCCAGAGCGCGGCGAGGGCACCCTTTCCGTTTAGACGCGGGCTTAGAAGTCCGAGCAGGAAGACCGCCGCAATCGGCGGTGCGATGTACGCCTGCACGCTCTGCAGATAGATGTAGATCTGCGGCGAGACGTATTTCATCATTGGAATCCAGGCAAGTCCCACGAGTACCAGTATGACCGTAGTCACGCGTCCCACGAATACCAGCCGCGCCTCGGTGGCGTTCGGTCTCCACTTTCGGTAAACGTCCCATGTCAGCAGGGTCGAAACCGAGTTGAAAGCAGAAGCGAGCGAGCTCATCAGGGCCGCTAGCATTCCGGCGAGCACGAGACCCTTGAAGCCGATTGGGAGAAGCCGCGTTACGAGTAGCGGGTAGGCGGAATCGGCCTGGCCGCTGCGAACGTCCTGGTACAGTGCGGCGGCGATGATCCCGGGCAACACGAAGATGAAAACCGGCAGAATCTTCAGGTAGCCGGCGAAGATCGTTCCGCGCCGGGCTTCCTGGATGTTGCGGGCCGCCAACACACGTTGCACGATGTGCTGGTCGGTACACCAATACCAGATGCCGAGGATTGGTGCTCCGAAAACGACTCCCGTCCAGGGGAAGTCCTTGTGGCTCGACGGCTTCCACATCGAGAAAAAGTCGGGAGGCACACTGGCGCGGAGACCCGACCACCCGCCCACGGCGTTGAGACCGATGAACATCAGCGTCACCGAGCCGAGGATCAGCACGACGGCCTGCATCACCTCGGTATAGATCACCGCGCGCAGTCCACCGAAAATCGTGTACAGACCGGTGATGACGATGAGGATCGCCGCGCTCGTCCAGAAGTCGTATCCTGTCACCGCTCGCATGACGACGCCGCCCGCGAACAGCGTGACGCTGATCTTCGTGAGCACGTAACCGACGATGGATACCCACGTGAAGTAAGAGCGAGCGGCGGGGTTGTAGCGGCGCTCGAGGAACTCCGGCATGGTGTACACGCCGCTTCGCAGATAGAAGGGCACGAACAGCCATCCCAGGAGCAACAGGATGAAGCTCGCGAGCCACTCGAAGTGGCCGACGGCCAAACCGCTTGCCGCTCCCGTACCGGCGAGCCCCACGAGATGCTCACTCCCGATGTTGGAAGCGAAGAGGCTGGCTCCGACCGCAAGCCAACCCACATCCCTGCTCGCAAGAAAGAAGTCCGAGCTTACGTTTTTCTCTTTTCGCGCGGCCCAGTAGGCGATCCCCGACAACACGAGGAAGTACGCCGCGATCACGAGGATGTCGACGATGCTGAGGTTGCTCATGGCGTTCGGTCCGGTGAAAGAGATGACGACGGCCGAGCTGACTCTTACACTGCGCTCCGCGACCCCCATGTAAGCGGAGACGCGAAGAATCTGAAGCATTTGGTCGTTACCCGCTACCTGTAACCCGTACCCGTTGCCCGTTATCCGTTATCCGAACGCGACAATCGGGAAACGGGAAGCGGGCAACGGGAAGCGGGCAACGGGAAACGGGAGACGGGGACGGTCACGGGCAACGGGAAGCGGGCAGGTTGACACCACCCAGCGCGACTCCCACATTGGCGACGACGGCAGCGGAGGGGTTCGGATGAGCAGTGCGGGAGATGCAACGGCACAACCTGTGATCCCCCGTCCTTGAACAGAAGAAAGTTCCTGGCGGTCGGAGCGGGCGCTGGCGCCGCGGGCCTGATCGGTGCGAATCAAGCACGCGCCGGACCCGGGCAATCAAGCGGGGCAACGCGTGCGGAAAAGGCTGACCGTGGAGCTTCCGGATTCAAGCACTCGGTTACCCGCTGGCCATATGCTCAGTTCACGCTCGAACAGCTCTCGCAGATGGCGCGGGAGCTGGGACTCGATTCGGTGGAGCTCCTGGAGCCCAACGAGTGGGCAATACCCAGGCGTTATGGACTCACCTGTGCCATGGGGTACGCAACGGTTCCCGACCCTGACACTCGGCTCACGCAAGGCTTCAATCGGGTCGAGAACCACGCCTGGCTCATTCCCGCATACCGGCGCGCAATACCTCTTGCTGCGGCAGCGGGAGTTCCAAACGTGATCTGCTTTTCCGGAAACCGCGGGGGAATCTCGGACGAACAGGGCCGCGAGACCTGCGCGCGCGGGCTCGCTCCTCTTGTGCCAGTGGCGGATCGGCATGGAGTCACGCTCTGCATGGAGCTTCTCAACTCGCGAATCGATCACCACGACTACCAGTGCGATCACACCGCGTGGGGCGTAGCACTCGCCAAGCAGCTCGCGTCTGAGCGGTTCAAGCTGCTGTACGACATCTACCACATGCAGATCATGGAAGGCGACGTGATCCGTACCATTCGCGATAACCACCGGTATATTGGCCATTACCACACCGGCGGAGTGCCGGGCCGGCACGAGATCGATTCATCACAGGAGCTGAACTATCCGGCGATCATGCGGGCGATCCGCGAATCGGGATTCACGGGATACGTCGCACAGGAGTTCGTGCCGACACGCGATCCGCGCTCTTCGCTTGCTGAAGCGGTGCGGCTCTGCCGTGTGTAGCGAGTGACAGCACAACGGTCGTCGGAAAATCCAATCATTACGCCCTCGATGATCCTCCCGTCGCGGCCGGACTTCGAAGTGCTCGGCGCCTTCAATCCCGCCGTGGCGCGACACGAAGGACAGGTTGTGCTGCTGCTGCGGGTCGCGGAGGCGCCGCAAAAGATGTCGGCCGGACTCGCGGCCGCCCCCATCTTCAATTCTGAAACCGGCCGCGTCGAGATCAAGCGCTGGCTTGTCACGCCGAAGGGGCCGGATGTCAGCGACCCCCGCCTGGTTGTCGACAACGGCCGTACCTGGCTGACGTCGATGTCGCACTTGCGGGTCGCCCGGTCGATGGATGGCATCCACTTCGAGGTGGAAGGCTTGCCGGCTTTCTCCGCCGGCTCGCCGTACGAATCCTTCGGAGTCGAGGATCCTCGTATCACCCAGCTCGATGGCACCTACTGGATCACCTACACGGCGGTGTCCCACTACGGAATAGGGGCTGGGCTCGCATCGACGATTGATTTCAGGACCTTCGAGCGGCACGGAATCATCTTTGCGCCTCCCAACCGCAACGTCACCATTTTCCCGGAGAAGATCGACGGACGCTATGCCGCGCTGCACCGCCCCATGCCAGAGGGTCTGGGACAGCATTCGATCTGGGCCGCGACATCGTCGGATCTGAAGTCGTGGGGCAACCACCGCCTGGTCGCGACGCCGCGTGAGCGCGGCTGGGACGATGCGAAAGTTGGAGCTGGCGCCGTGCCCTTCCGTGTACACGTCGGCAGAGAAGACGCGTGGCTCTCGATCTATCACGGAGTGACGGGCAATCCACCGACGTATTCGCTGGGAGCGTTGCTTCTCGACCGCCACGAGCCCGCTCGGGTGAGAGCCAGATCGCGCGAGCCCATTCTCATTCCCGAGGCGCCTTACGAGCGCGAAGGATTCTTCGGCAAAGTCGTGTTCACCTGCGGCGCTTTGGTTGACGGCGATTTGGTGCGCGTTTATTACGGCGCCGCCGACGGCGTTACGGCCGTCGCCGATCTGTCACTCGCGGAGATTGTGTCGGGACTGGCGGAGGCGTGAGCTTCGAGCTGGGCGTCAACTACTGGCCGCGGCAGAGCGCGATGTACATGTGGGAGGAGTTCGATATCGGCGAGGTGCGGGACGACATGACGCACATTGCCGACCTTGGCTTCGACGTCGTGCGTGTGTTTGCCCGCACCAAGGACTTCCTTCCGGCCGCTACCAGGGTGGACTCCACAATGATCGCGCGCCTGCTGGAAGTAGTGCGCGTCGCAGCAGACGCCGGGTTGATGGTGGTGCCCACACTCATCGTCCTCAACATGAGCGGCACGATCTGGTGGCCCGACTGGATGTTGGATGTTCAAGGGCGGCCGGGAGATCTATTCGCGGATCCGGAGATGCTGCGCGCGCAGGCCCTGCTGGCGCAGACATGCGCTCTCGCTCTCGCCGGGAATGCCGCAATCCGGGGCTTCGACCTCGCTAACGAGATCGATGATGCCCAGCTCCCCCGGTCGCGTCAGGCCGGCAGCGGGTGGGCATCGACCCTTGCCAGCACAATCCGGGTGGTCGCGAGCGATGCGCCAATCCGGATTGGGGCGCACCTTCCGTCCCTGACCACCGACAACAACATGCGCGTCGACGATCTCGCCAGCGTCACCGACGAGGACGTCATGCACGCTTACCCTCTGTACTCGGATTTCGCACGTTCCTTCCTCGATCCGGAGCTGGTCCCGTTCTCGTGCGCATTGACCGCTGGACTCTCAGGCGCCGGTAGACGGCCGTTGATGCAGGAATTCGGGCTGTGCACCGCTGAACCGGAAATGCCGGGGCGCACGATCACGGACGATTTTCTGGGAGAGCCGAGGTCCCAGTACCTGGCGTCGGAGGATGAGCAGGGAGCGTATTACGAAGCCGTGCTCGAGCGATTGCTGGAGACCGGCGCTGCCGGTGCCTACGCGTGGTGTTACGGGGACTACGACCCGCGACTGTTCGATCGACCGCCGCTTGCAACGGCGGTGCGAGAGCGGACATTCGGGCTGGTCCGCACTGACGGGAGCGAGAAGCCGGGAGCCGATGTGTTCCGGAGATTCAGCGAGCGTCGGATAGAAGGCGGGCTCGTACAGGGAGCGGTGCCCCGGGTGCTGGACGTCAGCGCGGATGAGTACTACCGTGATCCGGCGACGCACTTCGCGCGCCTTTATTCAAAATGGGTAGCGCAGAGATCATCATGATCGCACCGCTGGAGCGACTCGACACAAATCCGCTCATTCGGCCCGCCGATATTTCGTTCGTTCGAGCGAGCGGAACGTTCAATCCCGGCGCGACGGTCGATCGGGCAAGCGACAGGGTCGTGCTGCTCGTCCGGGTGTTCGAAGAAGCTGCGCGCAGGTCGTGTCTCGGCCTGGCGCTGTCGGCGGATGGCCGCCGCATCGATGAGATATGGGATCGCCCGGCGGTCGCGCGCGATACGCCCTACGAACAATGGGGCGTCGAGGATGCCCGCATAACGTATCTCGAGGACGACAAGCGCTACGCCATCACCTATACCGGTTACTCGCGCGACGGTCCACGGGTGTGCCTCATCACGACCGACGACCTGCTTTCTCCGACGAGCTATCGACGTCACGGACCCCGCATCGCCGGCGAAAACAAGAACTGCGTGATCCTCCCGAAGAAGATCGACGGCAAGTACGTGATCCTCCACCGCCCGATGCCACGCATCGTGTGCATCAAAGTTGCCTCGCTGGAGAAAAAGGAGTGGCCCGCAAATGGTGTGGCTCTGGTTGGGCCCCAGCCAAATACCTGGCGGAGCTCGCGGGTGGGCGCGGGCGCCCCGCCACTACGAACGGACATCGGCTGGCTCTTTCCCTTTCACGGCGCGACTTCCATCGAAGAAGGGAACGTCTACTCGATGGGATGGTGCCTCCTCGACTTGAAGAAGCCCGAAAAGGTCCTCTACGTTTCCGATGCGCCGGCACTGACGCCCGAAGCGCCGTATGAGATCGAGGGCAATCCGATTCCTCAGGTGGACATGGCGAACTTCAAGACTGGAGTGCGCGTTGTCTTCCCCCAGGGATTGGTCGAGCGCGGTGAGGATCTCCTCGTGTACTACGGCGCCGCTGACGTATCAGTGGCAGCAGCGAGGGTCAACAAGCGCGAGCTCCTCACCTCGCTCGAAGAAGCCATGAAGCAAAAGAAGGGCGGTGTTCCTCTGTGAGTCGCGATCGCAGCGTTGTCGTTGCGTTGATCGTGCTGTGTGCCTCCTGTGGTCGGGCCACCGAAAACTCCGTAGCACCGACGGGCGAGACACCATTGGCTCTCCGGTTCGATCACCTACAACACCTTGGCCTGAGCGCCGTAGTGAAAGGCCAACCCGTTCGCGCTGTCTCGCTTTATGCGGAGGCGCCCGATTACCGTCCCACTGGCTCGCCGGCGCGGGATGGATTCGAGGGGATCGCAAGCCTCGATGATGCGGCGCGAGCCGCGGTAGTCTATCTCCGCGAGTACGAAGCAACGGGAGATATCCGCGCGCGTGATGAAGCCGTTCGATTACTCGGGTTCGTCACGGCGATGGAGCAGAGTGACGGTGAGTTCGTCAACTTCATAGACTCTGCCGGCCGACTCAACCTGAACGCACCGAGCAGCCGGAAGAGCATGTCGTACTGGGCTGCTCGCAGCATCTGGGCGCTCGGCGAGGCAGTGAGAGTGCTCAGTCCCACAGACTCAACACTGTTGACACCCATTCGCCCGGTGCTGGAGCGCGCCGTCGCACGGATGGGGCGCGAGATAGAAGCTGGACGTCTCATCGGCGGCTCGATCACGGCGACGTCCGAAGCCTTACTTGGCGTGCTGGCGCTGCAGCGCGCCGCGCCGTCGACCGCACTTGTGTCACTGGGGCAAGGGACGGCCGACTTGATCGCGGCGCGTTCGGTTGGGACAATGTCGACCGCACCTTGGGGGGCACACGTCGATAATCCCGGTGCTGATTGGCACGCCTGGGGATCGCGGTCCGTCGAGGCGCTTGCAGCCGCTCAAAACGCCCTCGGCCGTCTCGAGTACGGTGCTTCGGCTCGAAAGGAAGCGGACGGTCTATGGGGAAGATTCCTGCTGGCCGGACGAATTCCTTCAACGGTGGCTGCCGACGGTAAGGCAACCTGGTATCCGCAGATCGCCTATGGCGTTGGCTCCATCGTCGACGGTTACCTCGCACTGGCAGACATAAGTACCGACCCGCGCTACTCCGTGTTCGCCGGGCTCGCCGCCGGCTGGTTCGTCGGCGCCAATCCCGCGCGCGTGAGCATGTACGACGAACAGACTGGGCGCACGTTTGACGGGATCGACGGTCCGGATCCGGTGCGGTTGAATCGGAACGCCGGAGCGGAATCGACGATTGAGGCGCTGCTGGCCCTGCAACGTGTGACGAGTAATCCGGAAGCGGCGGCTTACCTCCGCTATCGGGCCGTCGGAGAGCTCTCAACGTCGCTCGCGAGCGTGCCCAATCAGCGCGAGTACGTAGGCCCGGGTGGCGCACGTCTCATCGTGAGGCGAGGGCCGTCGGGCCTCGAGATCGCTCGAGGCGATCAGATCCGTGGTCAGCCGGACAGCGGTCAATCCGCACAGCCAGTTGGTCCAGTTCCGGAAGCGCGGAAGGTCGCGACTCCGATCACACTAACCTACTGGCCAGCCGCAAATCCGGACGAAACGCGTCTCGCCATGCGCCTGACGGCGCAATGGAACGCCGAGAATCCCGATGTTCAAGTGCGAGCGCAGCCCTTGCCAGCCGGTCGTTCCTCCGAGGAAGTTTTGCTCGCCGCCATCGTCGCCAAGGCGACTCCCGATGTCAGCTCCAATGTTTCATCGGCACTGTTGGCACGCCTGGTCCGAGCGGGGGGTGTCGTCCGGCTCGACAATCGTGTGGCCACTTCGGCGCGACTCAGGGAGCGCACGAACTCGGCAATGCTCGCTTCACTTCGTTTGCCTGACGGCGGGGTCTACGCGTTTCCCTGGAAGACGAACCCCGAGATGTTGATGTACAACGTGGATATGTTCAAGGCGGCGGGGATCGAGCCACCACGGACCCACACCGAGCTGCTCGACGCCTGGCACAAGCTCGCGCGTGATACCGACGGCGATGGCCGCCTGGATCGATGGGCGATGTGGGCGACGCTGAAGACCAGCTGGTACGAGCGCTTCTACGATTTTTACCCACTATATCTGGCCAGCTCCGGCGGCACGACGATCGTGAATAACGGCAAGATCGTTTTCGAGAACGGCGCCGCGGTATCAGCGCTGGAGCTGTTGCGCCGCGGATTCGCCGAAGGCGTGCTTCCTAAGTCGAATTTCGCGTTGGGCCGGGACCCGTTCATGGATGGCACGGTTGCGATGAAGATCATCGGGCCGTGGTTCTTGAAGGAGTTGAACGAGCGCAAGATTCCCGGCTTGCACTACGACGTCACACCCGTCCCCGCCGCGGACGGCTCGACTTCGGGTGACAGCTTCGCCTTCGCGGATTTGCGGAGTATAGCGATCTTTTCCACGACTCGGCATCCCGACGCAGCGGCGCGTTTCGTCGCCTACCTCACATCGCCAGCCGCGGACCGGCTGCTGATCGATGAGGCAAGCCAGCTCCCGTACCGGCGCGGTCTGGCCTCGGATCCTCGCTTCACGGTTGTACTGGCGAAATGGCCGACACTCTCGACCTACGCAAAATATGTCGAGCGCTCGCGCGACATCGACCTCGACCCTGATGTAGTGGAAATTTTCGACCTTCTATCCGAAGCGTACGAGGAGTCAGCCATCTACCAGACCGCTTCCGTGAGCGATGCATTGAAGAAGGCGGCGCGCGAAGCGAGGAATATCGTGAATGCGCGCTGAGCAGAAATCGGGTTCGCTGATGGCGGCGCCGTACGGAATCTTCCTGCTCATATTCGCGGTGTATCCGATCGTGTTTGCCCTCGTGCTGGTGTTTCTGCAGTGGGACCTCGTCACCACGCCGACCTTTGCAGGAGTCGGCAACGTGCGGCTTCTGCTCCACGATGGGCGGTTCTGGCAAGCCGTCGCCAACACCTTCGTGTTTCTCAGCATCCATGTACCGCTCCAGATTGTCACGGCGCTGGCGCTGGCGATCGCTCTCAACCGCCAGCTCGTTGGCCGCTCCTTCTGGCGCGCCGCCTTCTTCCTGCCGGTCGTCATCTCCGGCGCCGTCGTGGCGATTCTGTGGAGTAATCTCTACGCTACGGATGTCGGGCTGATCAACCGGCTACTGGTGAAGATCGGATTATCTCGGGTGCCGTGGCTCACGGATCCCAGGACCGCAATGCCGGCGATCGCAGTGATGGTCACGTGGAAGAACGTTGGTTTCTACGTGATCATCTATCTGGCCGGTCTTCAGTACATCCCGCGCAGCTGCCAGGAGGCAATCGAGCTGGAGGGTGCATCGGCGTGGCAGCGCTTCCGCTACCTCACGCTGCCTTCCCTTCTGCCCCAGACGATTCTGGTGGTGACGCTCTCCACGATCAACGGCTTTCAGCTGTTCATCGAGCCGTACGTGATGACCGGAGGCGGGCCGCTTCGCCGCACGTACTCGGTGGTCCTCTACCTTTACAACAACGCCTTCGCGTATCAGAAGATGGGCTATGCGGCCACGATCGGGGTCGCGCTGGCGCTGATCATTGGTATAGTCGTGTTCATTCAGCGCCGAGTGATCGGCTCGGCAGAAGCGCTGTGAATCCGAAACTGCTGGCGAGGGTTGGCCTCTACGCCGGTCTGGCGATAGCCGCAATCACTTTCATCTATCCGTTCCTCTGGATGGCGTCGAGCACGTTCAAGCCTCCAGCGGAAGTCGGCTCGCTGGCGCTCATCCCGCACGACTTTACCCTGGACAACTACCGCACCATGTGGGCGCGAGCGCCATTCGGACGTGCGCTATTCAATAGCACCATCGTGGCGACGACGATCACGCTCGCCGTTTTGGTATTCGGTTCGATCACTGCGTACGCGATGGCGCGGCTCAACTTCCGCGGTCGTCCGGCGCTCAACGCCGCGACGATCGCGGTCCTGCTCGTTCCGGGCCAGCTGACGCTGATTCCCCTCTACACACTGATTGTCCAGCTCGGATGGGTGGACACCTACGCTGCGCTCATAGTCCCGTACCTGTTCAACGCGACCGCGATTCTGATGCTGCGCCAGTTCTTTCTACAGATCCCGCAGTCCCTCATCGATTCGGCGCGCATGGACGGCATGAGTGAGCCGAGGATTCTGTTCACGATTTTTTGGCCGCTCTCCAAACCAGTGCTGTCGATCGTCGCGATATTCACCTTCATGGGCGCCTGGAACGAGGTGCTGTGGCCGCTGCTCGTCGTTCGCGACCAGCACCTGATGACGCTGCCTCAGCTGCTTACGGTCTTCGCGCTCGGCGGTGGGGCGGGTACGGTGGGAGTTTCACTCGCTTCGGCGATGGTGTTGGTCGTGCCGGTCGTGGTTGCCTACGCTTTCCTGCAGAGGAATTTCATCGAGAGCATGGCAGGGTCAGGGATAAAGGGATGAATTCACTGGCTTCGGTGACAGGAAGGGGGATCCAAGTTTTGAGTGGACAGTGTTGAGTTGTTAGTTGGTCAGTGGTTGCCAGTGCGCGCGGCGCGGCTGGCGGATGCGAGGACCTTCGTTCGCAAGCCACAGAGCATACGGCGGATTTCTATTGTCTCCGCGGAAAGCGGGCTCCAGACGCGACGGGACAACAGACCGCAGTCAGTGGAGAGTTGGAGCTGGTACTCAAGCTCGCAAGAGGACTTGATGCTGATATCGAGAAAACGAGCGAACTCTTTGGAGCTCCTCGCCCCACACCCTTCGACGATGTTGAAGGCAACAGATTCGGCGGAACTGGACATCTGGGCCTTCAACGATCCGCCTGCGCCTCGTGGAAACCCACGGATCGCACGCCGCACATCAAGCACAAGCGCGTGCGCCCTTTGCCACACCAACAGTCGACGGAAGTTCTGCACACGGGAATTCTCTCCGAAACATTCCCAAATGCACCGTCCCTTCTCTGCCCCGCTACGCAAATCGTTGCCCTCGCCCTCACTGAAAACCACTGACAACTGTTTCACTAACCAACTGACAACTCTCTACTTGGATCCCCTCAGCCCAACCCCGAACTTCACTCGCCGCAATTCAGCTGGGTTGCGTTAGAAATGCCATCAGTCACATTCGACCACATAACCAAGAAATTCGGGGACGCCACCGTCATCGAGGACTTTGACCTCGAAGTCGCGGATGGGGAGCTACTCGTGCTGGTCGGCGGTTCGGGCTCGGGCAAGTCGACGATCCTGCGAATGCTTGCGGGCCTCGAGACCGTAACCACGGGCAAGATCCGGATCGACGATCGCGACGTCACCGACCTGCCTCCGCGTGATCGCGACGTAGCGATGGTGTTCCAGGATTACGGACTGTACCCCCACATGACGGTGCGCGAGAACCTCTCCCTCGGCCTTCGACTCAGAAAAATCCTGTCCCAGGAGATCGACCGTAGAGTAGCCTGGGCCGCCGGCATGCTCGGCCTCGAGCCTCTCCTCGCTCGGAAGCCCAAGGAGCTGTCCGGCGGACAACGGCAGAGAGTCGCGATGGGGCGGGCAATGGTACGCGAGCCCAAGGTCTTTCTCTTCGACGAGCCGCTCTCCAACCTTGACGCCAGCCTTCGCGGCCAAATGCGGATCGAGATTGGCGGTCTGCAGCGACGCCTCAAGACCACAACCGTCTACGTCACCCACGACCAGGTCGAGGCCATGACGCTGGGCGACCGTATCGTCGTGCTCGCCGACGGGCGCATCCAACAGATTGGCCGCCCGATCGAGCTCTACCTCTC
>JALYKQ010000064.1 GCA_030774675.1 Gemmatimonadota bacterium
GTGCTGGAACGCTTCGGTCCGACGCTGTTTATCAATGGCACGGCGACGCCGGAACCACTCGAGCTCGTCGCCGGGACTACATACCGACTGCGCTTCGTCTCCATTCCGGCGAACGCTGGATTGCGGATGACGCTCGTTGGCGCGCAAGGACCGCAGCAGTGGCGGCTCGTTGCGAAGGATGGTGTTGATCTCCCGCAGCCGCAGCCGTTGCGGCGTGCGCGCTTCTTCCCCGGTGTGGGCGAGACGTTCGACTTCGAGTTCACGCCGCCGGCGGCCGGCGAGCTGTGGCTGGAGCTGGCGGACGTCGTAAGCGCGGCGCTTGAAACGGCGGGCACTCCGACGCGTCTGCCGATTCGGGTGAGGGGTCCGTGATCCGCTACACGCCGGCGCCACCAGCTGCGCCCGCCTAGCGCACCGACGGTAAGCGGAGACGCGTTGGGTGAGGTCGGCGTCGCGACACGCTCAGGTCAAATCCCGAATTGCCTGAGATGGTGGTCCGTGTGACGGTAGCCAAGCACGCACCACGCCCTCGGGGTCATTCTCCCAAAAGCCGGATGCTCGGGCCACACCGCTTTCGCATCCAGGTCCTCGAACCACTGGATATGCTGGCGCACGGTGGCGCGCTCGATGGCCCATTCCGAAGGTTTTCTGCTGATTAGCTCCGGCGCGGTCGGAACCCCTTTGGGGAAGGGAAGCCAATAGATGACCAGCTGCTTGAGGGGTGGAATCCGCAGGACTCGCTTTTTCGCAGCCGTGTTGAGCTCTCCCTTCGCCATCAGCATCCAATCTGCTAAATGAGCCAGCATCTGGGGCGCAGTCATTCTTCCCCAGAGCGGAATGGCGTCAGGCGTCAGACGCTCCAGTCTGTCGACTAGTTCCTGGCGGGCACGCGCGCTCGATAATGATTTTGGCATCCTTTCTCCAGCAACCCGATGCTACGAAAATAGTGCCGCAGCGGTTGACTTGGATGCGTTACCGGCGCCGCCGAGGAGCCTCGTTGCGAGCCGTCTCACCGCCGCGATAGCTTTCGGCACCAGTGACAGCCAGCGTGCGAACGACCTCCATCGACAGCGTGTCCGTCGGACCCGGTACCGTGCTCGGCCGATACCGACTCCTCGAGCGCATTGGCGAAGGCGGGATGGGGGAGGTGTGGAAGGCACACGACGACAACCTGGACCGAGATGTCGCGATCAAGATGCTCTTGCGCGGAACCCTCGGTAACGCGACGACCCGTGAGCGCTTCCGACGAGAGGCACTCGTCCTGTCCCGCCTCTCCCACCCGGGCGTTGCCACCATCTTCGACTTCGATACCCGGAACGGCTGCGAGTTCCTGGTCATGGAATACGTTGCAGGCGGCACACTCCAGTCGCGCCTCGCAACGGGCCCGCTGTCGCTGGAAGAGGTACTCAGGCTGGGCACGGCGATCGCCGATGCGCTCGACAATGCGCACCGGCACGGGTTCCTTCATCGCGACCTGAAGCCGGGCAACATAGCGCTCACTGCCGACGGTGATCCGAAGATCCTCGACTTCGGGATCGCCCTGCTTCTTTCTGGCGACAGGGCCGCCGGCAGGATTACGCAGACGGGCACGATAGTGGGCTCGATTCCATACATGTCTCCCGAGCAACTGCTCGGGGAGCCCGGTGATGCGCGATCAGATGTCTATGCCCTCGGCGCGATCCTTTTCGAGATGATCACCGGACAGCGGCCCTTTGTAAACGACCGGACCGAAGCGCTGATGTTCGCCGTCATCAGCAATGCCGCACGGTCGGTGCGGTCGCTGCGGCCCGATGTGCCAGACGCGCTCGACCGGTTGGTCGCCGAATGCCTGCGCAAGGACCCGGCGCACCGACCGACTTCTGCGGCGCACGTCAGCCAGGCGTTGCGGGGGATCCGCGACGGCGTCCCGACCGGCGCGCTTCCTCTGCCTCCGCGAGACGTGGTTCGCGCGATCGCGGTGCTTCCACTCCGCAATGTCTCGAAGGATCCCGCACAAGAGTACTTTGCCGACGGGATGACGGAATCGCTCATCTCGGATCTGGCGCGCGTCAAGGCGCTCCGCGTGATCTCGCGGACGTCCATTATGCGGTACAAGGGCGTCGAGAAATCGCTCCCTGAGATCGCGCGCGAGCTGAACGTCGACGCGGTGCTTGAAGGTTCCGCGCTCCTCGTCGACGACTGCGTGCGCGTGAGCGTCCAACTCGTCTCCGGGCGCACCGATCAGACACTCTGGGCCGACCGCTACGACCGCGAGCTCAAGGACGTTCTGGCAATGCAGCGCGAGCTCGCGGAGACGGTCGCCCGGGAGATCGCGATTCAGCTCTCTCCGACCGAGGCGACGAATCTTGCGAACCGGCCCGCGGTCAACCCCGAGGCGCATCTCGAGTTTCTGAAGAGCCGCCACTCTTTCTTCGCCGCATCGCCGGAGGCGTTGGAGGTTGGACTGCGTCACGCGCGGCGCGCACTGGAGCTTGACCCGACGTCCGCACTTGCGTGGACGGCACTCGCCGACTGCAACATTTTCCGCGCGATCCGCGGGATGGCGCCGCCTGCCGAGGCGGCCGCGGCAGCAACTGCCGCCGCGAACAAAGCACTCGAACTCGACCCCTCGCTCGCGGACGCGCATGTCTCGATTGGCACTATCCTGTCGCACACCGGTGATCTCGCCGGCGGGCTCCGCGCCCTGCAGAAGGCGGTCGAGCTGAATCCGGGTCACGCGGCAGCGCACAACCTGCTTGGTCGCGCGCTCTATTCGTATGAGCGGCACCCGGAGGCGCTCGCCGCGATGAACAAGTCGATGAATCTCGACCCGCTCTCAATGATGATCTACACCGGCGTCGGCGACGCCTACTACTTCGCACGTGAGTACGAGAAGTCGGTGTTCCACTACCGGATGGCGATCGAGCTCGACCCGCGCTTTGACGGAGCGCACACCGGGCTTGCTCGCTCGCTCGAGGCACTCGGGCGTTTCGACGAAGCGCGTGCCGAGTACGAGGAGGGGCGTCGCGTCGCCGGCGGGGTAGCGGGGCCGTCGTTCGGGTTGGGGCATCTGGAGGCAGCCGCCGGGAATGAACAGGAAGCGCGGCGGATCCTGGCCGAGCTCACAGAGGGGCGGTCCACGCGCGTTGTCTCGGCGTGGGGGATTGCGGTGCTGCACGCAAGTCTCGGAGACATCGACGAAGCATTCCGGTGGCTCGACATCGCCGTCGGAGAACGGGCACCAGGGTTAATCCTGCTGCGCGTGCATCCGCGACTCGATCCGATCAGGGAGGATCCGCGATACCGCCTGCTCGTCCGGCAGGTCGGGCTTGAAAGCGCCACGGCGTGACGATCGAGGATCTGACCGCGGCCGACGGCGCTCGCATCGATGGGGCGGCACAGCTGCTTCACACCGCTTTTGCCCCGCTTGGCGTTTGGACAACCATGACAGAAGCGCGGCAAGAAGTCGTCGAGTCTTTCAGCGCGGATCGCGTCAGCCGTGTCGCGGTGACTAGCGACGGCGCGATTCTCGGATGGATCGGCGCTATACGAGAATACGACGGACTTGTTTGGCAGCTGCATCCCATCGTCGTGGACGAAGCACAACGTCGACGCGGTGTTGGTCGGGCACTCGTTCTGGACCTGGAAGCGATTCTGGGTGCGCGGGGCGGACTCACGCTCTGGGCTGGAAGCGACGATCTCGCCGGGGAAACTTCCCTTGGCGGAGTCGACTTGTACCCGTTACTTCCGGCCGCGTTTGCCGACGTCCGCAGCTGGGGACGCCATCCATTGCCATTCTATCGCCGGCTCGGCTTCCAGGTAATCGGTGTGATGCCCGATGCAAACGGTGCTGGCCGGCCGGACATCTTTCTCGCAAAGCGCCTTCGCGCCTGACTTGAACGCACAGTGAGGTCACATTGGCATCTTCCTCGTCGTCGAAAAAGAACGCAACCCAGCCCGGGGTCCAGGTGCGCGCCTACTTCGCGTCTCTGCCTCCGGACGCGCGGCGAGAGCTGCGAAGGATTCGCGCCGCGATTCGCGCCGCGGCGCCCGGCGCCGTTGAGCACTTCAGTTATGGGATCCCTGGTTTCAGGCTCGACGGGCAACCGCTCGTATGGTACGCCGCCTTCAAAGCGCACTACAGCCTTTACCCAATGGGGAAGGCGTTTCTCGGGTCAGGCGCTCCCGATCTCAAGGGCTATGAGACGTCGAAGGGTACGATCCGATTTCCCATGGCGAAGCCCCCGTCATCGGCCCTCGTGAAGCGGCTCGTTAAGGCACGTATCGCCCAGCTAAACAAGGAACGGTAAGACCTGAACCGCAATC
>JALYKQ010000065.1 GCA_030774675.1 Gemmatimonadota bacterium
GTACTGGAATTCGGGGTTCGCGCCAAAAACTGATCTGATGCGATCCTGGAAGGTGGTGCCATGAGCCTCCTTGGCTGCTTCGATATTCTTCCAGAGGTAAACACCCCCGATACGGCGAGACTTTTCATCAAAGAGGAATGACTTATGGATTAAGTCGGCCTTTCCCTGCCAAGTCGGCACGCTCGCGCGGTACTTGGCGGTGACTTCGTCCTTGCTCATGCCGTCGGGCAGACGCCACAGTACGATTTCCGTGATCATAACCTACCTCATGTTTCGTTAATTCGTCAGCATTGCCACGAATTCGGTGTAAGATCGAACTCTCAACCGTCACTACAGGCCGGTCAAACGACTTTTTCTCACCATGCGCATGGCTGTCTGCGATGAAACTGAGTGGTCTGAAACCTGCCGGTACGCTGCGTTTCTCGCATTACGATCAGGTAATTCAAGCGGCCATGGACGGTAGCGGCATCGCCATAGGACGCAGCCCCCACAATGCCCGCGACCTCCAAGATGGTTTGCTGGTGGCGCCGTTCGGTCGGGAAGCGAAGCTCCGCTTTGGAACTTATTTCGTGCTCATTGCACGCCGTTCCGCCGACCGACCGGTTGTTACGAAGTTCATTGCGTGGCTGCGCGAAGAAATAAGACTGGTGGAAACGAACGCTGATCGAAAGGGCGTCAATCGGCGGCGGCCGGTCGGTTCGGCCGCGCCGAGCAGCGCGCGTGGTCACTGAGAAGGGCGTCTGACGCGCCGTCAATTTTCAAATTCATTTGCTCAGGCGAATAGTCACGGTAGATGGGGTATTGGGGCTGGCCGGTTTGACGGGCTGGAAAGTTGGGTGGCTGCGCTTCAGGCTGATTAAACGAGGTCCGCATTGTGCGGCCTCAAGCATCAGAGGAGAAGCGCAGCCATGAAACATTTTGCCGGGTTGGACGTGTCGATAAAGGAGACCAGCGTTTGCATCGTGGATGGTACGGGCCACGTGGTCCGCGAGGTCAAGGTGGCAACCGAGCCCCACGCGATCCTTGCGGTTCTCGCGGATGAAACCTTCAGCATCGAGCGGATTGGCCTCGAGGCGGGACCATTATCGCAATGGCTTTACAGCGAATTGGCCGAGGCGGGCTTGCCGGTGATCTGTGTCGAGACGCGGCACATGAAGGCGGCGCTTTCGGCACAGGTCAACAAGAGCGACCGCAACGATGCGCGCGGCATCGCGCACATGATGCGTGTCGGTCTGTACCGACCGGTGCATGTCAAGACGTTGGCCAGCCAGAAGCGGCGGATGCTGCTGACGAGTCGCCAGCTGCTGCAAGCCAAGGCGATCGACATCGAGAACGACCTGCGCGGCACGCTGCGCAACTTCGGCCTTAAGGTTGGTATGGTCAGCACGGTCAAGTTCGAGGCTCGGATTCGCGAGCTCGTCGCGGACTATCCGGACTTGGCCGTCATCGCCGAGCCGCTGCTGATTGCTCGGAGAGTCTTGCGCGAGCAACTCGGTGTACTTCACCGCCAGCTGCTCGCTGTTGTGCGCTACGATGAGGTCTGCCGCAGACTGATGACGGTGCCTGGTGTTGGACCCGTGGTCGCGCTGACGTTCCGCGCCACGGTCGATGTGCCTGCCCGCTTCACGAGCTCGAAGGCAGTCGGTGCTGTTTTCGGGCTGACGCCACGCAGGCACCAATCGGGCGAGATCGATCGGATGGGTAGCATCTCGAAATGCGGGGATGCGATGATGCGCACCGTACTGTTCGAGGCGGCGCAATCTATGCTGACCCGCACCATCAAGTGGTCGTGGCTCAAGGCCTGGGGCATGAAAATCGCCCGGCATCGTGGAATGAAGCGGGCGATTGTCGCCGTGGCCCGACGAATGGCAGTCGTCATGCACCGCATGTGGGTTGATGGTACCGAATTCCGCTGGACGAATTCCGCCGCCGCGGCCGCTTGAGCGGCCCAAGGCAAAACTGAGAAGGAGAAAACACAGTTCTGCCGAACGGCGGAACGATGTCCCCCGCAGGGACGATGGGTGAGGCGAGTTCGTACCGTCCCTTGTGCCTGCCGTAAACTCACGGCAAGGACGTGCGGTAGATTGATCCGCCCCATCCTCCTGATCCCATCATGGGAGGGCCCCAGTGCCGATCCCGAAGAGAAGCGAGGACCCTGCGAGTGACATCAACGCCGAATCGACGGAGCAGCCTGAAAGCGCTTGACATCAACCCGCCCCAATAGAGAAGGGACGGTGATTGCTCACCGCCCCCCGCACAGATCCCGGCGTGCGCTGCTAACGCACCGGGCTCCTCCCTCGGGTCAAACGTCGTGCGATGAACGATTTAATCACGCTCGTCGCCCGACGCGCAGCCATCATTCGGATCGACGCGGCATTTCGGCTCAGTGTCCGAACCGCGGCCGCCTAACGGCTGTTCCCCTTGGGTGAGGCCCTTCCCTCCACGACTTCCGCC
>JALYKQ010000066.1 GCA_030774675.1 Gemmatimonadota bacterium
AAATAGATGATCGACTTGAGGGCAAGACGTCCGACGCGCTTCATGTCGTCGCCGTGTCCCGCGATCCCGACCACGAGCGTGCCGAATATGATCGGCACGATGATCGACTTGATCATCCTGAGGAAGATCGTCGACAGTGGCTTGAGGTTCACCGCGAACGATGGAAACGCCCACCCGACGATCACGCCGGCCACCATCGCGATCATTATCCACGACGTCAGCGAGATGCGTCTCAGGTTTCGGAAAATCATGCTCATGTCTTGATCGTGACCAGGATACCGATCAGAGCTCGATCGGAGACGGTGGGTCCACCGGCACCGGCCTCGATCCGCGGCGCAGAGTCGAGTGTGCGTAGCCGTAGGCAAAATAGAGCGCGAGCCCGATGATGAGCCAGATGCCGAACCGTTCCCACGCCCGGACGGGCAGGCCAAACATCACATAGATACAGGCGCCGGCACCGACCAGGGTCACGGGCCAGACGAAAGGAACGCGAAATGGCCGCGGCCGCTCTGGCTCCTTGTAACGCAGAACGAGCACGCCTATGCACACGATCGCAAAAGCGGACAGCGTACCGATATTCGTGAGATCGTAAATCTCGTTCTCGTCCGCGAGGAGCGAGCCGAGGGCCACGGCGATGCCGGTGATGAGAGTGGTAATGTGCGGTACGCGCGTCTTGGGATGGACTTTCGCCGCCCACCTTGGAAGCAGGCCATCCCGCGCCATCGCGAAAAAGATCCTCGGCTGGCCGTATTGGAAGACCAGAAGAACAGCGGTCAGCGAGACAACCGCGCCGAGAGAGATGATCCAGCTCGCTGTTTGCATTCCGGCGAGCGTCAGCGCTTTGGCCAGCGGATCCGACGCTCTGAGCTCCTGGTAAGGCACCATCCCAGTCGCGACGCCACCAACAATGACGTAGATGAGGGTGCAGATCGCCAGGCCTCCGAGTATGCCAATCGGCATGTTGCGCTGCGGATTCTTTGTTTCCTCAGCGGCAGTCGAGATTGCGTCAAAGCCGATGTAGGCAAAGAAGACAATTGCCGCGCCCTGATGAATTCCGCGCCAGCCGTTCGGCGCAAAGGGAACGTAGTTGGATGTATCGATATGCATTGCGCCGACAACGACGAACAGCGTCAGCACGAGCAGCTTGATGACGACCATAATGTTGTTGGCGCGAGCGCTTTCGCGGACACCCCGCATCAGCAGCCACGTAATGGCCATCACGATCAGAAACGCCGGGATGTTCAAGAGCACCGGGATCCCGGCGAATCGCGGAGCGGTCTCGAGCAGCGAGTGAACGGCCGGATCGGAGCTCAATAGAGCCGTCCGGTAACCGTGAGTAGTCCAGGCCGGCAGATTTACCCCGAACGCCGTGAGGAGCGAATTGAAGTAACCGCCCCACGCCACCGCCACGGCGATGTTTCCGACAGCGTACTCGAGGATCAGGTCCCAACCGATGATCCAGGCGATCATCTCGCCCAGCGTCGCATAGGAATACGCGTACGCGCTCCCGGCCTGCGGAATCATCGACGCCAGCTCGGCATAGCAGAGAGCTGCCAGTCCGCACACGAAGCCGAGCAGAATGAAGGAGATGACGAGAGCCGGACCCGCGCCGTAGCGCACGACGACGCCAGATGGGAGTATTTCGCCGGCCGCGGCGGTTCCGATCGAGGAGAAGATTCCGGCTCCAATCACCGCGCCGATCGCGAGCATGATGAGGTCGCCCGGCCCGAGCACCCTCCTCAGGCCGTTTGGATCCTCGCCTTCCGCGATAAGCTCCGCGATGGGCTTCCGCGCGAACAGTAATCGCATCATCTCAGGGGGGAATAAGGTTTACCCCGGCGCGATAACGGGCCGCCGGGGTAAACTTGTCAAACGAAAACCTCAGGCGACAGCACTCTTTACTCGCATGGCGTAGAACGACCGCCACACGAACGTCACTGAGATCAGGAAAAAGACGGCAGCCAGAATATGAGTCAGCGTCGCACCCTTGTCCGCGGTCAATGAGACAGCCAGCTCCACCGCCAGCAGCCCGAACAGCGTCGTGAACTTGATGATCGGGTTGAGCGCGACCGAGGACGTGTCCTTGAACGGATCACCCACGGTGTCACCAACTACGGTCGCGGCGTGAAGCGGCGTTCCTTTTTGCTTCAGCTCGACCTCGACGATCTTCTTGGCGTTGTCCCAGGCTCCGCCGGCGTTTGCCATGAAGATCGCCTGGAACAGCCCGAACAATGCGATCGAGATCAGGTACCCGATGAAGAAGTAGGGTTCGACGAAAGCGAAGGCCAGCGTCGCAAAAAAGACCGTAAGGAAGATGTTGAACATTCCCTGCTGCGCGTACTGGGTGCAGATCTCGACCACTCTCTTGCTGTCGGCGACCGACGCCTTGGCTGTGCTCTCGAGATTGATGTTCGCCTTGATGAACTCCACCGCGCGATACGCGCCGGTGGTGACCGCCTGGGTCGATGCGCCCGTGAACCAGTAGATCATCGCGCCACCCGCGATGAGGCCGAGCAGGAACGGCGGGTGCAAAATTGAGAGGTTCGCGATGAACTCCGGCTGCAGGCCGTGGGTGAGTCCGAGGATGATCGAGAAGATCATCGTGGTGGCACCTACGACCGCCGTGCCGATGAGAACCGGTTTGGCGGTCGCCTTGAAGGTATTGCCGGCTCCGTCATTTTCCTCGAGGAGATGCTTCGCCCTCTCGAACTGGGGATCGAAGCCGTACTCGGTTTTCAGCTGCTGATGAATTCCCGGGATCTGCTCGATCTGCGACAGCTCGAACACAGATTGCGCGTTGTCGGTAACGGGGCCATAGGAATCGACCGCGATGGTGACTGGTCCCATTCCCAGGAATCCGAATGCGACGAGACCGAACGCGAACACCGCGGGCGCGATCATCAGGGTGCCAAGTCCGGCCGTGCTCACCAGGTACGCGATCGCCATCAGCGACATGATCGCCATGCCGATCCAGTACGCGCTGAAGTTCCCGGCCACGAGTCCCGACAGAATGTTGAGCGATGCGCCGCCTTCTCGCGACGACGTTACGATTTCCCTGACGTGGCGTGAGTCTACCGAGGTGAAAACCTTGACCAGCTCGGGAATGATCGCTCCCGCCAGCGTGCCACAGGTGATCACCGTTGACAGCTTCCACCAGAGCGAGCCGTCGCCCAAGTCGGGCAGCAGCATATAGGAGACGAGATAGGTCAGCGACACGGAGATAAGCGAGGTCAGCCACACGAGCGAAGTCAGTGGCGACTCGTAATTCATGTCGTCGACGTTGACATATCTCGCCCTTGCGACCGCCTCGTTAATCAGGTAGGAGAGTCCGCTCGCCACCACCATCATGATGCGCATCACGAAGATCCACACCAGCAGCTGCACCTGCACCGCCGGCTGGATCACGGCAAGGACAATGAACGAGATGAGCGCGACACCTGTGACACCGTAAGTCTCGAATCCGTCGGCGCTGGGACCGACGGAGTCACCAGCGTTGTCGCCCGTGCAGTCGGCAATCACACCCGGGTTTCTGGCGTCGTCTTCCTTGACGTTGAACACGATCTTCATCAGGTCGGCGCCGATATCGGCAATCTTGGTGAAAATTCCGCCAGCGATTCGGAGCGCTGCCGCGCCGAGCGACTCACCGATCGCGAAGCCGATGAAGCAGGGCCCCGCGTAGTCCCCGGGGATGAAGAGCAGGATGAACAGCATTATCACCAGCTCGACGCTGATGAGAAGCATGCCGATGCTCATACCCGCTTTTAGCGGGATCGAGTAGCAAGGAAATGGTTTTCCACGCAGACTCGCGAACGCCGTGCGCGAGTTTGCGAACGTGTTGATCCGGATTCCGAACCATGCCACGCCATAGCTTCCCGCTATTCCGACGAGGCTGAAGAGAAGAATGATCGCGACCTTCATCGCCTCGAATTGAAGGAGCACCCCGAAATACAGGAGTATCACCAACCCGATGAAGATCTCGAGGATGAGAATGAATTTTCCCTGCGTGATCAAGTACGTCTTGCAAGTCTCATAGATCAGCTCGGAGATCTCGAGCATTGACTCGTGCACGGCCATCCTCTTGAGCTGGCCATAGAACACGAGCCCGAACAGAAGTCCCAGCGCGCAGATGGCCAGCCCTCCCATTAGCAGCGAGCGGCCGTGAATGCCCCCCAGGAAGCTCACTTGAGAGAGGTCGGGTATGATGAGATTCGCCTCGCCGCCTGGCTTGTGCTCTACCTGCACGGGCTGAGCGGCCCCGGTCATGGCTGCGACCATCGCGCTGTCAGGACGGTTCTCAGACACCCCCTGAGCGCTTGCCGAGCGTACTACGAATGCCGTGAGTAGGGCGAGAACGAAACTGAGCGTACGAACAACCACTGCAAACTTCCGATTCATTCTTGAATTCTCCGAGGGTGAATAGCGACCGGCCCTTTCCGGGCCGGTGTCGTGCTCAGCGAGCTGGTGCCGATTCAACTTTGCGCCAGATGAAGTAAACAGGAACGCCGAGCAGCACGATCGCGGCCCCGAAAAGTGCCTGGGTTCGCGTTTGGTCCGCGATGAGCAGAATCACCGCGATTGCCGATGCGAGAATAATGTACAGAGCGGGCAAAACAGGATACCCGATCACTCTATAGGGGCGTTCGGCGTCGGGACGCAGCTTCCGCAGCCGAAACAATCCGACCGTGGTGAGCGCATAGAATACGAGCGCGGCGAAGATGACGTAGTTGAGCAGCTGTCCGTACGTTCCGGTCAGGCAGAGCACGCTGGTCCAGATCGATTGCGCGATCAGGGCGGCGGCTGGGACGCTACGGATGTTGAGCGTTCCTGCCCGGCGGAAAAACAGCCCGTCGCGTGCCATCGCGTAGTAGACCCGGGCTCCCGACAGGATCAATCCGTTGTTGCAGCCGAAGGTCGAGATGAGAATTGCTATCGCCATGATCGACGCGCCCGCTGCGCCGAAAATTGTTTCGACAACTGCGCTCGCCACCCGGTCCTCTGTCGCATACTGAATCCCGCGCTCCATCACCGTCGCTCCGTCCTTTACTCCGTGAAGTGGAAGCACGCTCAGGTAGGAGACATTGGCGAGAAGGTAGAGGATGCATACCAATCCTGTTCCGTAAATCAGCGCGCGTGGGAGATTGCGCTGTGGAGAATGAACTTCCGCGGCGGCAAAAGTGACGTTGTTCCAGGCGTCGCTCGCGAACAGAGAGCCGACCAGTGCCGACCCGAACACGATGACGAACGCCGGCGTGAATGCAACCGGATTGAAGTTTCCGTTCGAGAAGTTCGCCGCGATGGCTTCCGAATGACGGCCGAGGGTCAGCCCGAGCAGGATCAGCGCTGCCAGCGCGCCGGTCTTCACCACAGTCAGCGTCGTCTGAACGATCTTCGCTTCCTTGACGCCGCGAAGGTTGATCCACGTCAGAACCCAAATGCTGATAATGGCGATCAGCCGCTGTGGCGACAATCCGAGCTGCACCGGAGCACCTGAAAGCGTAAAGTCCATCTGCGGGAACCAGCTGTAACGGGCAGCTGTGATGCTTGGCCAGAGCACCCCGAGGAACTTTCCGAAGCCGACGGCGACGGCCGCGATGGTGCCGGTCTGGATCACAACGAACAGGGTCCAACCATAAAGAAAGCCCATGAGGTGACCCATGGACTCTCGAAGAAACACGTACTGGCCGCCGGCTCGCGGATACATCGCCGCGAGCTCCCCGTAAGCGAGCGCGCCGAAGATCGTCACAACGCCGGACACGACCCATGCCATCAGCAGCCAGAAGGGCGAGTTCACAGTCCGCGAGATCTCGGCGGACACGATGAAGATGCCGGACCCGATCATCGAGCCCGCGACCAGCATGGTCGCGTCGGTGAGCGTCAGCGCCTTGACGAACTCGCGTGACGACTGCGGTGTGTCGGCCGTGGCTGTCTGGGTTGTCAACGCTATCCCTCTGATGCTCGGTTTCTGGCCTGTAGTCCGCCTCCCTGTGCAGCGGGCAGAAGTTACCCGGGAAAGGGGGGTTTTGCTAGGGAATGCCGACAGAACTGATCCGTCATCCGCTACCCGTACCCGTTACCCGCTTTCCGTTACCTGTCGTCTGTTATCCATTATCTGATTACGGGGAATAGGCAACAGGCTACAGGCAACGGGCACGGACAACGGACAACGGATCACAGACAGTGGAGTAACCTGGGAACAGCCTAAAAAATAAAGTGCACGTCGACAGTGTCCCGCATTGGCGTCCCGTCGGCGTGAACACCGGGTCGAAAGCGTAAGGACCGCAGCACTTCATTCAGTCTCCTGTTGTAGCCGCCATCTCGCGACGGGTTGAATGCGATGAGGATCGAGTTTCCTTTCTCGTCGACGTCGAACCACGCAATGAGATGGTACGGCTTGATCCGGTCCGGCGCGGGCAGCGGTGGAATGAACAGATCACGGAGCGTCGGCGGATAATCCTTGCCCGGTCCACCACCGGTGCCCGGGCCGACGCTACTCCCCTGACCTGTGCCAACGCCCGATCCAACCCCGCCGCCTGTTCCGGGACCAGCGCCGGGTGTGCCGGCGTTGCCGCTTCCCTCACCGTTGGTCGTCGTAGCAACTGGTGACGAGCTAACCGGCGGTGCCGGCGTGACAGGTGACTCGACTTGCGGCTTCGGCTCGGGCGGTTTGACCGGAGGAACAGTGAGGGGCTTTGGCTTGGGCATCACCGTCGGATCGGATCTCACTCTCACGAACTCCAAATGCTCGAATCGTGAGCCGGGACCGTTCATTCCCCCGCCACCGCCGCCGGCCGGCCCTTCGCCCCCGCCCCCCGACACCGGATCGTGGGTGAAATCAGAAGATCCCACGATCGGCGCCAGGATGAGAAAAAGGATCAGTGCGTGCACCAGCAGCGACGCAATGATCCCCTTCCACCGCTCTTCCTTCCTGAGCGGTAACCCGATTGGCGGGCGATAGCGCGTAGCTATTTCACATCCTTCGGCGTTGCGGCAATCACCTTGACGCCCGAACCCCGCGCCACATCCATCGCCTCAATCACAGCCTGGTACTTAACCGTTGGATCACCCTTCACGAAGATGATCTTGTCCGGTCGCGGATCGTAAATTTCCTTGAGTTTCTTGCCAAGCTCTGCCTTCGATACCGGCTGTGAGTTGATCTTGAATGTGTTTCCCGGAAGCACCTCGAGCACGATCTGCGACGGCGGTGGTCCGGTATTCGTGTTGTCGGGAGTCGGGTCAGGCAGCTGCAGATCCACCGCCTTCCGCGACATCGGTATTACCATCATGAAGATGATCAACAGCACCAGCAGCACGTCGATCATCGGCGTCACGTTGATCTCGTTGGTGAGCCCGCCTCCGCTCCCTCCTCCGCTCATGGCCATTATTTCTTCCCTCCGGCTGCGGGAGCATTAAAGAGATTGTCGGCCTGAACCGCGGAGACCGTACCCGGACGCTGATCGGTGATCATCCCCGTCACGCGTACGTCGTTGTGAGCGGCGATGTCCAGCGCGTCGAGCACCTTTCCGTACTGCAGGTCCTTGTGAGCCTTGACGTAGAGAAGCTTGTCGGTCTCGCGAGTCTCGAAGATCTGCTTGAGCATCGGACCGAGCTGAGCGTTTGGAATCGCCTTCTTATTCAAGTAGTACTGGCCGTTGGCGTCGATTCCCAGCACCTGATCCTGGTCTTCCTCAGGATGCGGCTTGAGGTTGACGCCCGTGGGCGGGATGGCCTGGAACCCGGCCGTAATCGCCGGAATCACGAGCATAAAAATAATCAGGAGAACCAGCATGACGTCGATCATCGGCGTCACGTTCGGTGATGCTTTCACGCCTCCCGAGCTACCAGCAGACATTGCCATAGATCAGCCCTCCTCGGGGTTACTGCGAAATGGGAGAGTTGCCGGCTGTGGCCGTGGTGTTGAATTCACGGGTGAAGCGGGAACGTCCGAACTCACCGGTGCCGGAGACGTTCTTGATCATGTAGTCGATCATCTCCTTCGAGGTATACGTCATCTCGGCGGTGAGATTGTCGATCTTGATCTGGAAGTAGTTGAAGAGCCACACCGCCGGAATTGCGACGATGAGACCGAAGGCGGTGGTGATGAGGGCTTCGGATACACCTGAGGAGATCGAAGCAAGTCCGCCGGAGCCGGAAGCAGCCATCGCGGCGAAGGAGTTCACGATTCCCATCGTGGTACCAAGAAGCCCGACGAACGGAGCAGTCGCGCCGACCGTGGCGAGAACGCCGAGGCCGCGCTTGAGGTCCGTGATCGTCATCAACATCTCGCGCTCGATCGCGCGCTCAGCGGAGTTGATGTCGCCTACCGTGACCGATCCATCCTGAATCAGCGGCCGGATCTCGGTCAGCGCGCCACCCAGCACCCGTGCCACGTGTGATCTCTTGTACTTGTCGGCGAGCGTAACCGCTTCCGCAAGGTTGTCCTCTTCCAGGAACTGGGAGAACTCGGGAGCGAACTTGCGCGTTTCAACCTGCGCCTTGCGCAGATCCCACCATTTCTTGATGGCGATGGAAAGCGACCAGATCGACATGATGGCGAGGACAAAACAAATGCCCTTCGCGAAGT
>JALYKQ010000067.1 GCA_030774675.1 Gemmatimonadota bacterium
GTGCTGGCCACTGACATCGACAGCGCGACCGCCAGCGCCGCCGCTGCCGGTGGCGCCGAGAAGCGCGCGTACGTAAAGCGGATCTTCTCCGAGATCGCTCCCCGCTACGATCTCCTCAATCACGTCCTCAGCCTCAACATCGACAGGCGCTGGCGTCGAAAGGCGATCGCGCGACTGGGCATGGATCGGGATCAGACCGGCCGCTATCTCGATTTATGCGCCGGCACCATGGATGTCGCCGCCGAGATTTCGCGGCTGCCGGGCTTTCGAGGGATGGTGGTGGGCGCTGATTTCGCCGAGCCCATGTTGCGGGCGGGCGCGCGGAAGATAAGAGGGTCGGGCATCGCGCCGGTGACCGCCGATGCGGTGCAGCTCCCGATTGCTTCCGGGCAGCTGGCGGGGGCAATTGTTTCATTTGGAATCAGGAACGTTGCCGGCCTCGATGAGTCGCTGCGTGAAGCTCTCAGAGTGCTAGTCCCCGGCGGCCGCTTCGTTATTCTCGAATTCTCGACACCGCGCGTTCGAGTTCTTCGCGCGCTGTACCAGTTGTACTTCCATCACGTGCTGCCACTCCTGGGTCGTTTGATCAGCGGGCATCGCACAGCCTACCAGTACCTACCTCGCTCGGTGGCGAATTTTCCCGTCGAGGAGGAGCTGGCGAGCAGGATGGAAGCAGCGGGCTTCACCAGGGTGAGCTGGTCGAGCCTGTCGTTCGGAGTCGCCGCGATCCACGTCGGCGAGCGTCCCATATCAGAAAGAAAGTGAGCCTCGACAACATTTCGCAGTTTCTGTCCGCGATCGACCGCGCGGGTGAGCTCGCTCGCGTTACCGAGCCGGTAAAGGCCCGCCTCGAGCTGTGCGAGATCGCGGACCGGGTCATGAAACAACCGGGAGGGGGGAAGGCACTCTTTTTCGAAAAGGTGATTCTCGACAACGATCAGCCTTCGCCGCATCCTGTCGTCATCAATCTTTTCGGCTCGATGCGGAGGATGTCCCTGGCCCTGGGCGTCGACGATCTCGACGAGATTGCCGCGCGCATCACTGAAATGCTCGATCTCAAGGTCCCGGAAGGAATAATCGGCAAGCTCTCGATGCTGCCGCGGCTGCTCGAGCTCGGCAAGTTTCCCCCGCGCGTTCGGTCTGGCAAGCCGCCTTGCCAGGAAATCGTGTTGAAGGGTGACGAGGTAGATCTTTCGAAGCTGCCGATCATCACCTGCTGGCCCGAGGATGGCGGACCGTACATCACGCTGCCGATGGTGATATCGAAGGATCCCAAGCGTGGTATTCGGAACGTTGGGATGTACAGGGTTCAGGTAGTCGGTCCGCGGACGCTCGCAATGCATTGGCAACGGCACAAAGTCGGCGCCGCCCATTGGCGTGAGATGGCGCAGAAGGGTGAGCGCATGCCAGTTGTTATCGCCATTGGCGCGGATCCGCCGTCCGTGTACTCGGCCTCGGCGCCGCTTCCGCCGACAATCGACGAGTTTCTTTTCGCGGGGTTCCTGCGCAAATCACCGGTTAGCCTCGCCAAGGCGGTGACCTGTGATCTCGAGGTCCCAGCCGAAGCCGAATTCGTGATCGAAGGCTACATCGACCCCGCCGAACCACTGGTGGTCGAGGGGCCGTTCGGGGATCACACCGGGTTTTATTCCGAGGCCGATTTGTATCCTCAGGTGCACGTGACGGCGTTGACCATGCGCCGCAATCCGGTGTACGCGACCACGATCGTCGGCCGACCGCCGATGGAGGATTACTACCTCGGCCATGCCACCGAGCGGATTTTCCTGCCTCTTCTCAAGCTCACGATCCCGGAGATCGTGGACTATCACATGCCGGCGGAGGGGATATTCCATAACCTCGTGTTCGTGTCGATCGACAAGCAGTATCCCGGTCAGGCATACAAGGTGATGAACGCCATGTGGGGTCAGGGGCTGATGTCGCTCGCCAAGGTAATAATCGTGCTCGACAAGGATGTGCACGTGCGGAACGTGCAGGAGGCGTGGTGGGTCGCCCTCAATCACATCGATCCGGAGCGTGACGTACGGTTTTCGATGGGGCCCATCGATGTTCTCGATCACTCGAGCCGAGCGTTTACGTACGGATCGAAGATGGGTATCGATGCGACGAGGAAGTGGCCTGAAGAAGGATTCACCCGCAACTGGCCGAAGCTGATCGAGATGGACCCGGCGACCAAGAACCGGGTCGACGAGATGTGGTCGAAGCTTGGATTGACGCCCAATGCGTGAAGGTCAAACGCTGAGCGGAACGGGTGTGCTTCTCCGACATGCCAATCTGGTGCGGCTGCCGCACACGGTGTTTGCGCTGCCGTTCGCGCTGGTAGGCGTCGTGCTGGCCAGTTATGTCGCGCCGATCACGGTGAGCGCTGTGTTGTGGGTCGTGGTCGCTTTCACCAGCGCCCGTTTCGCGGCCATGGCATTCAACCGAATCGTGGATCGCGAGATCGACGCGCGCAATCCTCGCACCCGGTCGCGAGAGATTCCTTCCGGGACGATGGGTGTGCGTGAAGCGAGCGTCGCTGTGGCAATTGCGTCGATGGTGTTTTTTATGGCCGCCTGGCAGCTCAATCCGGTCTGCCTGATTCTCTCCCCGGTAGCACTCGGGTGGGTTCTCTTTTATAGCTACACCAAGCGGTTCACGCGCTGGTCCCACCTCGTCCTCGGAGTCGGCTTATCGATTGCGCCGGTGGGCGGATACCTCGCAATCACCGGCCAGTGGAGTGACCCGTGGTGGATGCTGGTCGCGCTCGCGGCGGCGGTGGCGACCTGGGTTGGCGGGTTCGACATTCTGTACGCGCTCCAGGACGTGTCGTTCGATCGGGATAATGGGTTGTACTCGGTGCCGGCCACCTTCGGCGAGGCGACTGCGCTCGGCATTGCGCGTGTGCTGCACCTGATGACCGTCGCTGGTCTGGCGATCGCGGGAACCGGCGCCGGGGCGGGCGTTCTGTATTTCGCCGGCGTTCTCGTCGCCGGAGCATTGCTTCTTTATGAGCACACTCTGGTCAAGACCGACGACTTTACGAGGCTCGACGCCGCGTTCTTTACCATGAACGGCGTGATCAGCATTGTTTTCTTCGGCTTTGTGTTCACCGAGCGGCTCTTACGATGAGTGCGAGGCCGCCGATTGTCTTCGGGATCACTGGAGCATCGGGCGCGCCTTACGCGGTGAGACTGCTCCAGCAGCTCACGGCGGCGCACCGGCCGGTGTCGCTCATCGTCTCGAAGTACGGGCTGCGGCTGCTCGAGACAGAAGCGGGAATCGGCTCGATCGGCGAGCTTCGCAATGCGGTCGGGAAAGAGCAGTGGGATTCATGCGTGGAGACCTTTTCCAACGAAGACCGAGGCGCTCCGCCAGCGTCGGGATCGGCGCTAACGGCGGGAATGATCGTTTGCCCGTGCTCAATGGGAACGCTTTCGGCGATTTCTGTGGGTGCATCGCGGTCGCTGATCGAACGCGCCGCTGACGTGACGTTGAAGGAGCGTCGAAAACTGATTCTTGTGCCGAGAGAGACGCCGCTGAGCGCGATTCACCTGGGCAATATGCTGCGGTTGACGCGCGCGGGGGCTGTTGTGATGCCCGCGTCGCCTGGTTTCTATCACCGGCCTAAGCAGGTGTCCGATCTGGTGGACTTCGTGGTCGCCAGGATGCTGGACCAGCTGGGAGTGGAGCAAACGCTCGTTAAGCGTTGGGAAGGCGAGGGCTAGTGTTCAACTCCTTGCGACGGTGTGTGCCTTGGTGTTTTTTGGTGGAAAGCACACCGAGGGCACAATGAACCGTAACTTGTTCGGCATTTTTGTTGTCACAGTCGTAGCCGTAAGCGGCTGCAACCCATTTGCGCCAGATAAGTCTGTAGTCCTCGGTGTCACCAAGCTCGAGGCCCCGGCAACGATATCTGCTGGGAGCCCGCTTACTGTGGTCCTGACCGTCACTACTGGCGGGTGCACGACCTTCGACCATATCGCAGTCGAGCGCGAAGCCTTTGCTGCGTCACTCACTCCATGGGGAACGGACGGCGCAAAAGGCGAGAAGAACGTTAGTTGTCCGGCATTAATACTCGACACGCCGCATTCGATCCAGCTCGACCCACCCTTTCAGAGTCCGTTCATGGTCCTGGTCCCGCGCGTGGGATTGGACCCGCTCACTGCAACAGTGGAGGTGCAATAGGTCTGCGACGAGGCAGGTCAGCAGACCTGCTTCGTCCGCTTCATCTCGAGCGGAAACCTCCGGAACCACGACGACAAGAGCAGCAGCTCATCGATCTCGTGAGTGGGCACCTGCGAAAGTGGCCTGTCGTCAGGCGAGAAGATGTCCTCCACTAATTGTTTCATCGTGCGACGATCCTTCGATGAGCGAGGCTTTCCCAGCTCGGCGCGCACGACGCCGCGCCGAATGAGATAGACCTTGTCCTCTCCTTCGTGTCCCGGCACAGTGTACACGAAAGAAAGATTCTCCACCGCAAACCGCAGCCGGCCGAACTGCGCGCGCAGCGCCTCGAGGCGCTCGAGCTTGTCGCGAAAATGCGCGGCTCTCTCGAACTCGAGCTCCGCGCTCAGACGCTCCATCTGCTGCCGCAACATGTTGATCGGCCCGTCGTCCGATCCCTCGAGAAATGCTTTCGCCAGCGCTACGCGCTCCGCATACTGTGCCGCTGAACACCCACCGACGCAGGGGCCGAGGCACTTGGAGATCTCGTGACGGATGCAGCCGGGCGTGCGCGGCGAGAGCTGGAACAGCTCAGTCTGATCACTGAAAAACATCTTGAGGTCAGTGCGACAATCGCGCAGCATCACTGCGTCGTTGAGCTCGCGCACCGCTTCACCGACGCGTTGCGCTCCAACGAATGGGCCGTAGTAGGTGCCGGCCTCCTCGCCCGACGCGCCGCGCACGACCAGAAGCTTGGGTGCGGTGCCCTTCGTCAGCTTGATAAACGAATAGTGTCGCGCGTCGCGCATCATCGCGACGTTGTATCGAGGCCGGAAGCGCTTGATCAGGCGCAGCTCCTGGAGCAGCGCTGCGAACTCGCTCGGAGTGTACTCCCACTCGATCTTTTCGGCCGACCGGAGGATCCGCGCCCCCTTCTCCTCAGGGTAGGCGCAGCGGAAATAACTGAGCAGCCTCGACCGGACTCGCTTTGACTTTCCGACATACAGGACTTCGCCTTCGCTCGACATCATGCGATAGATGCCGGGCCGGTCAGCGGCGTCATTGCGAACGATCGATCGCATGAGCGCGAGCTGCGCATCGCTGGTCGGCTGGATCTCCGCGCGCGAAATTCCGCGGATCATATCAACGCTGACACTTGACGCAGAGCGTCGTAGCCCGCCTGTCGATCGCGTGAGTTGAAACCAGCTTCGACCCGCAGCGGCGGCAGGGAAGGCCCGCCCTCCCGTACGCTTCGAGCTTCTCCACGAACGAGCCGCGCTTGCCCCGCGCATCTCGATAATCGCGGAAGCTCGTTCCGCGCGCTGAGATCGCTTCCTCGAGAACGCCGACGATTGAGTCGCGAAGGATCTTCGCTTGCTCCACCGACACGGATGCGGCAGAACGGGATGGATCTATTCGCGCGCGCCAGAGCGCTTCGTTTGCGTAGATATTGCCGATGCCTGCGATTTTTCTCTGCTCCATTAAAACTTTTTTGACGGGCTGACTCGTCGCCCGAAGAACTTCCGATAGATGCTTGCCCGTAAATGCACGGTCAAGTGGCTCGATGCCGAGTTTACCAGAGTACTCTTCGAAACGATCTGCATCCATCAGCGCAACTGTACCGAGGCGGCGCACGTCGGCGTAGTGGAGAGCTCTACCGTCGTCGAGGTCGAGGCGAAGCGTCGAGTAGCCGAGCTCTTCGGTCGTGAGACTTCCGTCGTCGATGAGGAGCGCACCAGTGAAGCGGGGCTGTACGACGATGCGGTCTCCGCTGTCGAGATCGATCACCACCAGCTTGGCGCGGCGCCAGCTCCGCACAATGACCTTCTGCCGGAGCCGCTTCGACAGCGACCGTGCGCTGACTTCGCGCAGCACATCCGCTTTGCGAACCGATACCTTTTCGATTCGACGCCCGCTGATCGCGCCATTCAGATCGCGCGCGATCGTTTCGGTCTCAGGTAATTCGGGCACCGCGCGTCAGCTCACGCCATCCGATATCGTGCCGGAGCTGTTTGCCCTTGAACGACACCTGCTCGGCGTGAGATCGGGAGAGCTCCGAAGCCTCGAAGAGAGTCGAAGCGACTGCAGTAACTGCGACCACCCGGCCGCCCGCTGTCACCAGCGCGTTGGTGGAGGAATCGCGCGCAGTCGCGGAGTGGAATACTTCAACCCCCTCTTCCGGCGGCGGGAGCTGGATCAGATCGCCAGTGCGCACGTTCTGAGGATAGCCGGCCGCAGCCACAACGGTCGTAACTGCGGAGCTCGGCTTCCAGTCGGGGTTCCGGGCCTCGCTCAGGGAGCCGCCGCCGGCAACCGCTGCGATCAATTCAAGCAGCGATGAATCCATTAGGGGCATGAGCGCCTGCGTTTCCGGATCTCCGAACCGACAGTTGAATTCTACGACTCTGGGACCGTTGTCGGTTATCATGAGCCCGGCGTACAACAGACCCCTGAAAATGGCGCCGACTTCGCGCATGGCAGCGAGCGTGGGATTGATGATCTCGCACATGACTCTCGACACGAGCTCGGGCGTTGCGAGCGAAGTCGGAGCGTACGCGCCCATTCCTCCGGTGTTGGGGCCGAAATCGCCGTCGAGCAGTCGCTTGTGATCCTGCGCAGCCAAGAGCGGTACGGCGTGCAGCCCATCGGTGATCGCGAAGAGAGAGAGCTCTTCTCCATCCATGAACTCCTCGATCAGGATTTCCCGCCCCGCGGCTCCGAAAACCCGGTCGCTCAGCATCGCATCTATGGCACGCTCGGCTTCGGCCGTGCTCTGCGCCACGATCACACCCTTCCCGGCAGCAAGTCCCGACGCCTTTATGACGACCGGAGAGCTGAAATCCGCGAGTGCTGCTTTCGCCTCTCTCGGATCGGCGTGCTGTGATGCCCGGGCGGTTGGAATCCCGGCGCGAACCATCAGCTCTTTCGCGAATCTCTTCGAGGTCTCGATGCGCGCAGCTTCCCTTGTTGGGCCAAAGATCGGAAGACCGCGCGCCTGGAAAAGATTGACGATCCCCGCCTCGAGCGGAGTTTCGGGTCCGACGATCGTGAGGTCGGCCTGCTTTTCTTCGGCGAGGTGGGCCAGGTCCTTGAGTTTGTCGATGGCGATCGGGAAGCATTGCCCGAGCGAAGCTATCCCCGGATTCCCTGGTGCTGCGATGAGCTCGACGCCAGGATCGTCGCGGCAAAGCTTCCACGCGAGCGCGTGCTCGCGTCCGCCGCCGCCGACGATCAATACTTTCATCCGAAGGCTTGCTCGAGATCAGCGATCAGATCGTCGACGTCCTCGACGCCGCACGACAGCCGCAGCAGGTCGTCCCGAAGTCCCAGCTCCGCGCGCCGCTCGGGCGGAACCGAGGCGTGCGTCATCGAGGCTGGGTGACTGATCAGACTCTCGACGCCGCCCAGCGATTCAGCCAGCGAGAACACTCGAACGCGGCCGAGAATCTTCGCCGCCTTATCCTTGCTGCCGGTGAGCACGGAGATCATCCCGCCGAATCCCCTCATCTGCCTCTTCGCGAGCTCGTGCTGCGGGTGTGAGGCCAGTCCCGGATAAATCACGTTCTCGTGTCCGATCTTCTCGGCCAGCCACGCGGCGATCTTGCGTCCGTTCTCGTCGTGTCTGGGCATGCGAAGGTGAAGCGTTTTGGTGCCCCGCAACACCAGCCACGCATCGAATGGGCCCGGCACCGCACCCGCCGTGTTCAGAATGAACTGCATGCGCTCGGCGAGCGAATCGTCCCGCACGACCGCGATTCCACCAACCATGTCGCTGTGTCCGTTCAGGTATTTGGTGCTGGAGTGGTAGACGATATCGGCGCCGTGCTCGAACGGGCGCTGGAAGTAGGGGGACGCAAAGGTATTGTCGACGATGAACAGGACGTTCTTTCTCTTCGCGATCTGACCCACTGCCGACAGATCCGTTATTCGCATCATCGGGTTGGTCGGCGTTTCCATCATGATCGCCACCGTGTTCCCGGCGCACGCGTCCTCGACGTTCTGCGGATCACGGCTGTCGACGTACGAGAACGACAATCCGAAATTCTTCAGGATCTTGTCGAACAGTCTGAAGGTGCCACCGTAACTGCTCTCACCCGCAACGATGTGATCGCCGGACTTGAACAGCTTCATTATGGAATCAGTGGCGCCCATTCCACTGCTGAATGCGAACCCGTGGGTTCCGCCTTCGAGCGCGGCGACATTTCGCTCGAGCGCCTCGCGGGTTGGATTCTTTCCCCGGGCGTACTCGTAGCCCTTGTTCTTGCCCAGCCCTTCCTGGACGTAGGTGGAGGTCGTGTAGATTGGCGTCATGATTGCGCCGGAGAGCACATCCGGGCGCTGGCCCGCGTGGATGGCGCGGGTGCCGAACGCTGCCTTCAGATCTTCGTCGAATATGCGAGTCATTCGTGGTTCACGTGGGCAAAGATGCAGGAGAAGTTAACCGCAAGTGCAACGGAAAAGCTGCCCGCGACAAGGTGTAGTTGAGAAGCCCCCTGCGATTCTGCACTAGATTTAGGCCCTGCTCCAAAGCCGCGTACAAACCAGGGGAACGATGGCTTATGAAGGGTTGATGGTGAGCGTCTCCGGCGTCCGCGGAAGGGTTGGTGAGGCGCTCACTCCGGAGATCATCGCGCAGTTCGCCGCGGGCTTTGGGGCGTGGGCGCTCGCGCGCGCGGGTGGAAAGGCCCGGATAGTCGTGGGCCGGGACAGCCGGGTCTCGGGTCCGATGTTCCAGCCCGTGGTGCACGCCGCTCTGCAATCGGTAGGATGTGACGTGCTCGACGTCGGGATGGTTCCGACACCGACGGTGCAGCTCGCCGTGGAGCATCACCAGGCCGCTGGCGGTCTCGCAATTACCGCGAGCCACAACCCGATCGAATGGAACGCGCTCAAGTTCATTGGCCCGTCGGGCCTTTTTCTGGACGCAAGGGAGGCGGCGGACATGCGCAGGGTCGTCGAGGGGAAAATTCCGCGGGCGACCTGGGATAAGCTCGGCACTGTCTCGAAGGACCAGGAGGCGGCACGCGATCACATCGAAAAAATTATGGCGCTTCCGTTTTTGGATGTCGAAGGCATCAGGAAGCGCGGGTTCAAGGTCGGACTCGACTGCGTGCGCGGCGCCGGCGGCGCGTTCATGCCGGTGCTGCTGGAACTTCTCGGATGCAAGCTCGCCACAATCAACATGGAGCCGGACGGACGATTCCCTCGCCCTCCCGAGCCGGTGCCCGAGAACCTGGGAGAGCTTCAGAAACTGGTCGAGGATTTCCACTGTGACATCGGGATGGCCGTCGATCCCGACGTCGATCGCCTCGCGCTCGTCTCTGACCAGGGTGTGGCGATTGGGGAGGATTATACGCTTGCGCTCGCCGCGAAGGTCGTGCTCCGGCATCGAAAGGGGGTGGTTGTCACCAACCTCTCGACGAGCAGGATTGTCGACGATATCGCGCGTGAGGCCGGGAGCAGAGTCATCCGGGCGCCAGTCGGCGAAGTGAATGTCGCAACGCGGATGCGGACGGAGAGCGCACCGATCGGGGGAGAGGGGAACGGAGGCGTGATACTCTCCGAGCTTCATCTCGGCCGGGACGCCCCCGTCGGAGCCGCGCTAATGCTCCAGCTTCTCCTCGAGGAGGGCAAGCCCCTCTCCAAGATCGTCGCGTCCTACCCACGATACGTTATCGTTAAGGACAAGCTGGAACGACCGGCTGGTCCCCTCGACACGGTCTACGAAGCCCTCAAGCGGGCCTTCCCTGATGCCGAGGTGGATACCCAGGACGGCCTACGGCTCGCCTGGCCCGACCGCTGGGTCCACATTCGGCCGTCCGGAACGGAACCAATCGTGCGAGTAATAGCAGAAGCGCCGAGTTCAGAGGACGCGGAGAAGCTGGTCCGCGATTGCCGCGAGCCGGTCGAGGCGCTGGCAAGGTAGTAACACCGTCAACAAGAGCTCATATGTGCGGAATCATTGGCTACATCGGAATGCGCGGCGCGACTCCGCTGCTCCTCGAGGGACTCAAGAGGATGGAATATCGCGGCTACGACTCCGCGGGCGTAGCCGTAATGAACGGGACGGGCGTCGAGACGCGTAAGGCGGCGGGAAAGATCTCACAGCTGGAACGCGCTCTCGCCACCAGCCCGGTGGAGGGTGACACCGGAATCGGGCATACCCGGTGGGCTACGCACGGTGTTCCCAACGAGTGCAACGCACACCCGCACGTCGACTGCAAGGGGGACATAGCGGTCGTGCACAATGGGATCATCGAAAACTCCGGCACACTCAAGCGGGGACTCGAGGCACGGGGACACGAGTTCGCCTCCGAGACCGATACTGAAGTCATCGCCCACCTCATCGAGGAGGCGTTCGATGGGAATCTCGAGGATGCGGTGATCGAAGCGCTCTGGCAGATCGAGGGCACCTACGGAATCGCTGTCGTTTCCAGCAAGGACAGGAACAAGATAGTCGCCGCGAGGAAGGGCAGCCCGCTACTCATCGGACTCGGCGACGGCGAGTACTACATCGCGAGCGATGTTTCCGCAATCCTCGCCCAGACCCGCGAAGTGGTCTATCTCGACGACGGCGATGTGGCGGTGCTGACACGGGATGGCTACACGATCCTCAACCAGCGCGCGCAGCAGCTCGAGCGTGGCGTCAGCAAGATCGACTGGGATCTGGATCAGATCGAGCGCGGCGGGTTCGATCACTTCATGCTCAAGGAAATCTTTGAGCAACCGGAGACGGTCGAAAACTGCATGCGGGGCCGGCTGCTGCCGGATCAGGGAACATCGAAGCTGGGCGGCCTCAACATGACCGATGAAGAGATGCTCAAGTTCGACAATATTCTCATCACGGCCTGCGGAACGAGCTGGCACTCGGCCCTCATCGGCGAGCACATGCTCGAGAACCTCGCCCGCATCCCGGTCGAGGTCGAATATGCATCGGAGCTTCGCTACCGGAATCCGATCATCACGGACAGAACTCTTTGCATTGTGATCTCTCAATCGGGAGAGACAGCGGACACGCTGGCCGCGATGCGCGAAGCCAAGTCCCGCGGAGCGAGAACGTACGGAATCGTGAACGTGGTCGGCTCGACAATCGCGCGCGAGAGCGATGGCGGGATCTATGTCCACGCGGGTCCGGAAATCGGTGTCGCCTCGACCAAGGCGTTCACCAGTCAGGTCATCGCTCTACTGCTGTTCACGCTCAAGCTGGCGCGGCTACGCAACCTTTCCATGGTTGACGGCAAGGAGATCATACAGGAGCTGCAGAAGCTGCCCAGCAAAATCCAGAGCATCCTGGATCGCGCGGGCGAGGTCGAGAAGATCGCCGAGGATTTCAGGAACGCACAGAACTTCCTCTACCTGGGGCGCGGCTACAGCTTCCCGACTGCCCTCGAAGGCGCGCTCAAGCTGAAGGAGATCAGCTACATCCACGCCGAGGGATATCCGGCGGCCGAAATGAAGCATGGTCCAATCGCACTGATCGACGAGAAGATGCCGGTGGTGTTCGTCACGCCGCACGACTCGGTCTTCGACAAAGTCGTGTCGAACGTGCAGGAAGTGAAGGCGCGCGGCGGGCGCGTGATTGCGATCACCACCCGCGACGAGGAATCTCTCGAAGGCAAGCTGGATTACGAGTTCCGGATCCCCGAGACGAAAGACATGCTGACGCCCGTACTCGCGTCCATCCCCCTCCAGCTTCTTGCTTATTACATCGCCGTGAAGCGGGGCGCCAACGTCGATCAGCCGCGCAATCTGGCCAAGTCGGTAACCGTGGAGTAGAGCTGCGAGTTCTACTCCAGCGGGTTTCGCGGGCGGAAGTCCGCATTGGCGATAGAAAAGCGGGGAGCATCGGGAAGGGATTTCTTCTTCTCGTTGGCTTCACCCACGGCGACACGCGTGAGAAAGTGGACTGGATGGCTGAAAAAGCATCCGGCCTTCGACTATTCGGAGATGCCGAAGGAAAAATGAACCTTTCCCTCTCGGACGTGGGTGGAGCGGTGCTGGTGGTCTCCCAGTTCACACTTTACGGTGACGCTGAAAAGGGCAGGCGCCCGAGCTTCATCGACGCCGCACGGCCGGAGGAGGCCATTCCGCTGTACGAACGCTTCCTCTCGGCATTACGCGAGCGGGGGCTGCTGGTGGCGGTCGGCGAGTTTGGCGCCATGATGGAGGTCGAGCTGGTGAATGACGGACCGGTCACGCTCTGGCTGGAGCGATGAGCGAATGCCGCGTAATTCTGGCGTCCGGCTCGCCACGCCGGCACGACCTGCTCAACCTGGTTGGCATCGCCCACGAAGTGTGTGCACCCAACATCGACGAGACGATGCGCAATCGCGAGACGCCCCACCGGCACGCGGAGCGGCTCGCGCGCGAGAAAGCGAGAGCGGTCGCGACGCGTGATCCGAACCTCGTAACGATTGGTGCGGACACCATTGTCGTCGTCAACCGAAAGGTGTTGGGCAAGCCCACCGGCGCCGACCATGCGGCGGCGATGCTGCGGCAGCTAAGTGGCCGCCGGCACACCGTCGTCACCGCCGTCGCGGTGTCCCGGGGCAAGAAGCTTCGCTCAGCTGTGGAAGAGGTGCGGGTGAGGTTCCGAACTTTGCACGACGATGAGATCAAGGCATACATCGCCACCGGTGAGCCCCTGGACAAGGCAGGCGCCTACGGCATTCAGGGGTACGGCGCTACGATCGTTGAATGTGTCGACGGTGATTATTTCTCGGTGATGGGTTTGCCACTTGCCCGGCTCGTCGGACTGCTGCGCGACGTTGGAGTCAAATACCGCTTCGGAGAGCCGCTTACTGCCTCAGCCGATTAACTCCTGAGCGCGCTCCATCACTCGCCGCTCGCTGTCGAAGGTGAGCTGGCGGGTTGCATCGTCGATCGGGACCCAGCGTGCCTCGTTTACCTCCCAATCGTGATCGCGGGTGTCGCCAGCGAGGTAGCGAAGCAAATAAAAGTGCACGTGCTTGTGAAAGCGCACCCGCTCGCCCCCATCGAGTCCGGCAAACCAGTATTCGATCGTTTCGATGTGCTGGACGACCTCGCTGTCCACTCCGGCTTCCTCCCGCGCCTCTCGTACGGCCGTCGCCTCCGGCTTTTCTCCCTCGTCGACCAGGCCCTTTGGCAGCTGCCATCTGTTCTGACCGCCAACCGAGACGATCACTACCTCGACGCGATCCTTGTCGCCGCGGAACACCACTCCGCCGGCGGAGACCTGATCCCTCACCGGTAGCTTCGCGCCGGGCTTTCTGCCGGAATCAGGCATACCGTTCTCTCCACAGAGCGAGCTTCTCCAGAACGTGCCGGGTCTGGATGCGCTTCATTCTACCCGGGCGGTTCTCCATCGAGATCGGGTAGTTCTCTCCTGGATCACCGTAAGCATCCACGACCAGGTCGCGGAACCGTCGATATGGGCCCGTGCGCTTTGGATTGGTGTAGCCCATCAGGCTGATCACCGGCCGGTCGAGAGCCACCGTCATGTGAAGCGGGCCCGTATCCGGCGACAGGACGAGCGAGGAGGAATCCAGAATCGAGACGAGATTCCTGAGGCCGCTTCCGAGCTCCGAGCGCGGCTTGTGCTTCGCTCTCTCCATCACCATCCGCTCTGCCGCCAGCTCTCGCTCGGACTTTCCACCCACCAGCACAACCTGCATCCCGAACTCTTCGTGAAGCGCGTCGACGACCTCCGCCCATCGTTCGGGAAACCAGTCCTTTTCCGCCTTGCTCGTCGCGACGACGACGGACGCAATTGGGCGATCGATCGACGAGGTGAAGCTTCGCTGCCACTCACGCTCGCTTGGCCATGGTCCCAGGTCCCACTCGACGGGCTCCGGCGACACGCCAAGAGCGGTAAGAAACTCGAAGTACTGATCCTGGACATGCTTGACTGGACTGGGGGGAATCTTCCTGTTCGTGAAAACCCAGTTGAAATCGCGCGCCCGCGCTCGGTCGAATCCCAGCTTGACCGGCGCGTTGGTCATGGCGGTAACGATTCCGGCCTTGAAGTAAACCTGCAGATTGACGACGAGATCGAATCGTCGCTTTGCCAGCTCGGCGCCGACGTCGGCGAAAGCGGCGGTCCCGCGAGCACGATCGAAGACGATTATCTCGTCCACCGACCGGTGTCCGCGCACCAGCGCCGCGGGCCCAGGCTGAAGCACCCACGTGATTCGGGTCTTTGGATTCGCGCGCTTGAGGGCATTGATCACTGGAAGGACGTGCACAGCGTCCCCCACGGCGCTCATCATCACTATGCAAACCTTGTCGGGAACGCCCTCCGCGATCGCGGCGCTCACTCAATGCTCCTCAGCCGAAGATACTCTTCATCTTCCGCCGAGTAGGGTAGCTCGCGGTTGTCGCGCCATTTGCGGAGCGAGCGGATCAGCCTGTCGAGATTTGCTTTCGCGACGAGGGGCGAGCCGGGCGAGCTGAATCGCACGCGATCGACGTCGAGCACGTGAGCATCGAGGTCGGGCCCCTTGCCGGCCGTGAGCAGTACGTTCTTGAGGTTGAGATCCCGATGGAACGCACCAGCCTGAGTGAGCGAGCGCAGTAGCTTCGCCGTCGCGTCGAGTACCATGACGCGGTGGGCGTGGTCGGTGACCTTGGCGAGCGCGACAGAGAGATCGTGACCGTTCGGAATCTCCCTGGTCGCTACGTCCGATCTCCGCACCACCCAATTGAGTGGATACGAGACGTACGCGACGACCTCGGGCGTGCTGACACCGCTCGCCCGAAGCCGCAGAGATGCGATCAGCTCGCGAAATCCACGCGTGGGGAGTACGAAGAGATCCTTGCTCAGCTTCGCCATCCACCCGCCGCGCATGTTGTGCCTCACGACCACCCGCCCGCAACCTCCGGGTAGATTGACGGCGAAAACCGGTGCACGTCCGAACAGTGGAAGAGCGTCCGGTTGTCGCGCCGCGTACTCGTAGAGGCGCTCCTTCGCCAGCACTTCCCGAATCCCCGCGGAGCAGCCGGCCGCCGCGACGACCCGCGCGCCGCCCACCTCGAACCGCTCGTATGATGGAATGGTCAGCCCGATCATCATCATCGCGCCGTTAGCTGTGCCTTTCGGACCGACGCGATGGCGCTGAGCAGTGCCTGGGCTTTGCTTCGTGTTTCTTCCCACTCCCGCTCGGGAACCGAGTCCGCGACGATTCCGGCGCCCGCCTGTACCGATGCCTTCCCGTCGGCGATGATGCAGGTGCGGATGGTTATGGCGAGATCCATCCGCATTCCACCGGCGGAAATGTATCCGATGGCACCGGCATACGGCCCCCGCGACACGGGCTCCAGCTCGTCGATGATTTCCATCGCGCGAATCTTGGGGGCGCCGGTCATCGTGCCGGCCGGGAAGGTGGCGCGAAAGACATCGAGCGCGGAGAGTCCGTCGTTCAGCTCTCCTTCCACCTGACTGACGATGTGAAGCACGTGAGAGTACCGCTCGACCTTCATGAACTCGGTCACTTTCACTGTCCCGAACTTTGACACGCGTCCCACATCATTTCGTCCGAGATCGACCAACATCACGTGCTCGGCCCGCTCTTTCTCGTCGGCCAGTAATTCCGCGGAGAGCTGATCGTCTTCGGCCGCAGTCGTTCCGCGGCGCCTCGTGCCGGCGATCGGACGAAGGGTGAGCCTGGAATCCGACACTCGAACGAGGAGTTCGGGAGAGCTGCCGACGATCTCCATCCCATCGAGTACCAGGTGATACATGTAGGGCGACGGGTTGATGGCGCGCAGCGCCCGGTACAGGTCCGCCGGCTCGAAATCCAGCGGGACGTCGATCCGGCGCGACAAGAGCGCCTGAAAACAATCACCGGCGCGAATATATTCCTTGATCCTCTCCACGTGCGCCATGAAATCCGCCCGGTCGTAGCTGGAGCTTCCATCGACTGCTGCCGCGCTCAAGTCGGGCGACATCCGGTCGAGCCGGGCCGGATTGCGGAGCCGCTCGAGGATCTCTTCCAGCTCTGCGAGCGCGCGCTCGTACAGGGATGTGAGCTCGGACTCGCGCGCTCCTTTCGGCACCGGAACTGACACAACGACGCGCGCCCGCCCATGAAGGTTGTCGAGTATCACGAGCGACCGCGTGAACACGAACAGTGCGTCCGGCGTCGCGAGATCTGCTGCCGGCCGATTCGGTAGCTTCTCGATCAGTCGCACAACATCGTAGCTGAAGTAGCCGACGGCGCCACCCCAAAAATCGCCGAGCTCCGGAACGGTGGCGGGCTTCGCAGCGTCGATCAACCCGGCAAGATCAGCAAGCGGATTCTCTGGCCTACGGGCGTTGTGCCACCCGCGATCACTGGTCCAGTCTTCGACCACATCACCGGCGAGCCGCCATGCGGAGCGTGGCTCAGTTCCGAGGTACGTGAAGCGGGACCAGGTCTCGCTACCCGCGGGAGCAGACTCGAGGAGAAAAGCAAAAGGACCGCGTCTGAGCTTGGCAAAGGCCGATACTGGCGTATCGGTATCGAGCAGACAGTCCTTCCACACAGGCACGAGCGCCGACGTCGCAGCTCTCTTCCTGAAGTCCTCGAGGCTCATCGACGCGCGCACGCCTGGGCCGATCGCAATTGCTCCCGCTCATCACGCAACTAACTTTCCTCCATGAAGTCCCGCGCCGTTCTTGCTACGCTTACCGCCGTTCTGTTGGCGACCCCGATCAGCGCGCAGCAGACATGGAACGACCCCCGCACCCGCGCCCTCGTCGAGCGCGCGACGGAACGCCGCGCGCAACAGCTGGCCGACACCGGTCTTGTGGACTACAAGGCGACGGCGCACGGTTACGTGACCTTCCTCGCACAATTTGGAGAAGGATTCCCCGAGCCGCCAAAGATCGTGAAGGCCGATGAGCTGGGGTTGGAAGTCTACTGGCACGCTCCCGACCTGAGCAAGCAGCGCATCATGGGTCGGCGGGACACCCTGCTGCTTCCCACCGACATCAACTACCACCGCGATCATCTCGGCATCGTCCAGAACAACTTCAGAAATATCATCCGCATCGGTGAGGGGGACGAAGTTCAGGACGTTCCCCACCCGCTATCGCTGACGGGACTCGAGGTGTACGACTTCGCGATCCGAGATTCCCTGCAGATTCGCCTCGGCCCGCGGGTCCTCGATGTTTACGAGGTGCTGGTCCGGCCCAGGAATGACCGGCAGCCGCGCGCCGTCGGGGCGGTCTACATCGATCGCGAGACCGGCGAAGTGGTCCGCATGGCGTTCAGCTTCACACGCGCGGCGCTCATCGACAAGGATCTCGAAGATGTCTCCGTTGTTCTCGAGAATGCCTTGATCGAGGGACGCTTCTGGCTGCCGCGACGCCAGGAGATCGAGATTCGCCGCACCGGGTCGTGGCTCGACTATCCGGCGCGCGGAATCATCCGTGGTCGCTGGGAGATCTGCTGTTATGAGGTCAACAAGGGAATTCCCGCGAGCTACTTCACGGGACCCGAAATCGTGATGGCTCCGCCGGCGGAGCGGGCCCAAAAACCATCGCCGTTCACTGGAGGTATTCTCGATTCACTCCCGCCCGACGTACGCGCCGTCACCGATGAGGATGTCAAAAAGGTTCAGGAGGAAGCGCGCGCGCTGGTCAGGGCGCAGGCTCTCGCCCGTAGCCGCAACTTTGCCCTGTCGGCGCGGCACGTTTCCGACATTGCCCGGTTCAACAGGGTGGAAGGGCTCGCCTTGGGCACGGGCTTTCTTCAGCGGCTGGGAGCGGGTCTGGCGGTAGCCGCATCCGGTCGATACGGATTCGGCGACCAGGAATTCAAGGGTCGGGGAGCAATGGAGTACCGCACGGGATCCGGATCGTCGCTGATATTCGCCGCGGAGCGGCAGTACAGGGATGTGAGCGACGACCAGGAAACGTCGCTGGTACGAAATACGATCGCGGCTCAGGAATTCGGGAGCGACTACACCGACACCTACGACGCGCGCACCATTTCTTTCGCCGCCTCACTGGCGCGAGCGGGCTGGCGGCCCACGCTCGAGCTTGCTTACGAGCGCCACGAGCCGTTGGCTGTTCATGCGCGACCGGCGAGCGGGAACTTCGAGCCGACGATTCCGGCGCTCTCGCTTCAGGAGACTCGTGCCACGCTACGGCTGGATAGACCAACGTCGCTAACCGTTGGCGGCTACGAACTGGGCGTGCACCTCGTGGTGAGCGCGATTCGTCGCGAAAGGGCCAACGCTCAAAGTGGCGATCTCCTGCGGCCTTCACTGCTGTTCGATGTGGAGCGGCCATTCGGAACGAGCCGTCTCGTCCTCCACACCGTCGCCGCCGGGGTTTTCAGTGGAGACACCGTTCCGGCGCAACACCTCGTTTATCTGGGCGGTCCAACGAGCGGCCCGGGGCACGAGTTCCACGAATTCGTCGGGCGCGGCGGCGTCAGCCAGCGAATCGAATTCCGGTTTCTGGCTCCGTTTGTCCCGATCCCTCTTGGACGGTACGGGCGAGTGCCAGGGACAATTACTCTGGCGCCTTTCGCCACTGGCGTGTGGATAGACCGATCGGCAGCCTTCAAGGCGGGTCGACAGGGCTGGTACCCCGCAATTGGCGTTGGCGCGCTCACCGTCTTCGATGTCCTGCGCCTCGACGTAGCGCGCGGTCTCCGGGACGGGCGGTGGACGTTCTCGGTCGACGTTGGCCATGACTTCTGGAGCGTCCTGTAGCCGGATCGGCCGAGAGCCTACCGCGCCGTTATCGAAAGGCTGTCCCTTCGTCCTTTCATTGGGGACGAATACCTGGTATCGCCGGAGTTTCGATGCCCCTGACGCACCTCCCTCAGGATCTAGGTATTCATGGCCTCAATAGTTGATTTCCGCCGAGCCCTTCTCCCGCTCGCGACCGCGCTGGCGCTGAGCACATTCGCTAACACAGCTGCCGCCCAGATTCGTGGCGTTGCTGTTTCCAGCACTGCTTCAGGCGCAGAC
>JALYKQ010000068.1 GCA_030774675.1 Gemmatimonadota bacterium
AACAAAAAAGGTCGGGCCTGGTGCTGGGAGCCGTAACGCCACCAGGAGCGATCGCGAGCATCCGTCACAAATCCGAAGCATCCGCATCCAGCTTTTCTTTTGCTGTTTACGACATCGGAGCCGAGAACGATTCCGCCAAATCACTCCCAGCGAAAGACTTTCGTTGAAAGTGCTGTGTACGCTGCCAAGAGTATAAGCAGCGCCGCAACGTTCACCCAGTGTGCGACCCACCCCGATCCGTCCCACACGCCCTGGAGCAGAGCCACAGCGTGTGTGGTCGGAAGCAGAGACGTGACCGCCTGGAGCGCGCGCGGCAGCCGGTCGACCGGAAAGAACAATCCGGACAAGAACAACATCGGGTAGAGCACCGCCGCGCCGATCGGCTGCGCGAATCGCGCCGTGGGCACCACGCTGGCGATTACGAAGCCGAGTGAGAGGATGCTGGCCGTGCTGAGGAGCACGGCCAGAGTGAAGCTCAACATGTTCACCTGCATCACACCCGGAAACAGCCGCCGGCCGGCGAGCATGAGCAAAGCGAGGCTGATCACGGTGAAGCCGAGCTTCACCACGACGTGCGCTCCCAGGATCGTTACTGGCGAGAGCGGCGTGGCGCGGAGGCGCTTGAGGATGCCTCCCTCCCTGTAGATGGAGATAATCGCCACCAGCGACTGCACCCCGCTGACGGCGATCAACACCGCCGCGAGGATCGCTGCGTTGAAGGGAATGTCAACTTCCTCCGTAACCAGCGGTTTGGCAGCGCCGAACGCGCGGCCCAATGCGATGAACACCACCAGCGGCATCACGAGCGTCGCGACGAACCCCATCGGTTCGCGCGTAAAGATCTTGGCCTCCAGCCAGGTCAGCTTCCAGAAGCCACGCAGGAACCGAGGTTGCATCGTCAGTCCCTGATCCCGTGGCCGGTCAGCTTCAGGAACACGTCCTCGAGCGTCGGGATCTCGGTGCGGAAGCCGCGCACGCGGATGCCTTCGCGCGCTATGAAGTTGATCACGTCGGTCACGAAGTCGTCGCCCGCGCCCCTCATCGTGTAGGCTCCGCTCCCCTCGGCGCGCTCGGCCGCGCCCAGCCTCTGCACTCGCTCGGGGATGTTGGCGTCATCGCTCGTGAACACCACCGCCCGTTCGGGGCAGTGCTTCCGTACCAGCTCGTCGGGCGTGCCCATCTCGATGAGGCGTCCGTGCTCGATGATGGCAACGCGGTCGCAGAGGCGCTCGGCCTCTTCCATCAGGTGCGTCGTAAGGAACACCGTCGTGCCCCGGTCCCTGATGCCGGTCACCAGGCCCCAGATCGCGCGGCGCGCTTGCGGGTCGAGCCCAGTGGTGAGCTCGTCGAGGAACACCACCTCAGGTTCGTGGATGAGCGCCAGCGCGATGAAAAGCCGCTGCTTCTGGCCGCCCGAGAGCGTCATGAACCAGGCGTTGCGCTTGGCTTCGAGCCCGAGCCGCGAGAGCAGCGCGTCAGCGTCTACGACGCGCGTGTAGAGCGATCGCCAGAGATCCACCGCCTCCCAGACCTTGATCCGCTTCTGGAGGTGAGCCTCCTGGTGCTGCACGCCAATTCTCTGCCGGAGCGCATTGGCATCACGCCGTGGGTCGAGGCCAAGCACCGAGATCGTTCCCTTGTCGGCGACGCGGCTCCCTTGCACGCACTCCATCGTGGTCGTCTTCCCGGCGCCGTTCGGACCTATCAGTCCGAAGATCTCGCCCTCGAACACTCCGAGCGAAACGTCGTCCACGGCCACTACTCGGCCGTAGCGCTTGCCGAGGTTTGAGACCGAGATGACGGGTATCAATCAGCGCGGCTCGAACAACGACCTGAGCGCGCTCCTCGCGGTGATGCGCCTCAGATACTGGAGCTCGTCCGCCGCGAACGGGATCGGCACCATCTTGAAGTACTCGGTCAATGCGTTATTCGCGACGGTGTTGTCCAGCGCGAGAAGGTCGAGCAGGCTCGACGTCACGGGAGGATTCGGTAACAGACGTTGGGCAAGTGCCACGAGCGGACGCAGGACTTTTACCGGGACGGGCACGAGTTTCCTGTCCGTACCCATCGCGGTAAGGATCCGCTCCGTCATCTGGCGCAGCGTGAGCGGTACCGCTCCGCCCAAGTCGTACGTCTGGTTCACAGTCTCCTTTTTCTCGAGGGAGAGACGCACTACGCGAGCGACGTCGTCAACCGCAATCGGCTGGAAGCGCGCCGTTCCGCCGCCGGGTAGCGGGAAGATCCGCGGTGTGAGACGGATCAGTCTCCCCAGCACGTTGGCAAACTGATCCTCAGGGCCGAAAATCACCGACGGCCGAAGGATTGTCCAGCGCAGCCCGCTCGTCTTCACCGAATCCTGGGCGACTCCCTTGCTGTGAAGAAATGGATAAGGAGAGCGGCTGTCGGCGCCGTTCTGGGACATGAAGATCAGCCTGTCGACGCTCTCCGCTCTCGCCGCCGAGATGAGCCGCTCGGTCGCCGCGGTATTCGACTCGGCATAGCTCTCGCCCTTTTTCTCAATCGCGATCGCTGCCAGGTGCACCACTGCGCCGCAGCCGCCCAGCGAGCTCCGGAGAGCCGTGGCATCACGCACATCCCCGACGCGAAACTCGACGGGCAGCTGGCCGAGGGCCATTGCGGCTTTCGCCGGATCCCTGATCAGCGCCCTCACCTGCCAGCCGTTTTTCGACAGCTCTCGGCATGTATGGGTGCCGACGAGGCCTGATGCACCCGTTACCAGGACCGGTTGCTTCTTGTTGACTGAGTAAGGTTGGGGCTGCTCGGCGACAGCGGTAGCGGGTCCTTCGTTCCCGTACGAGTACGACGACCCGCGACGCTGCATCAACCCTTGCTGCCGCGGTCCGCGCCGCGCGTTCCGCGAACGGCAATCCGATAAATGAGGAGGAACATCCCCAGCGTGAGCAGGAGATGGATCCATCCCGGAGCCGTAGTCGTGAAGGTGACGAAGGCCCACACCGCGAGCATTACGATCGCTGCTATTATGCCTAGATCCATGGGAAAAATCGTTGACCTTGAGTGTGACGAACGGTAAGTTCAGACAGTCAGTAATGGGCCAGCTGCAGAAAAAAAATTCGCATCATCGTTGGGGCGGAGAACTCACTTTTTGAGCCAACAAGTCCTTCGAGTGGGTCCAATAAACTTTGCTGACGTCATGCCCCAGTGCGGGGAAGACGGTAGGCGGGGTGAGGGCCTCAAAAATTCGACCGGGCTTCAAAAAACCTCTCCGTCCCATTTT
>JALYKQ010000069.1 GCA_030774675.1 Gemmatimonadota bacterium
CAGCTCGTGGGAGGATTGAATTGCGCGTGCTGCCCCTGCAGCCATGACTTGTGGTACTCCTTGTCCTCTATTTCCAGCGCCTGCTTCGCGACCTTGAGCGGGCGGAAGCTGTCCATCATGACCGCCAACTCGTCGGTGTATTTGGCGCCGATGCTCGCTTCCGCGCGGCCTGGATGCGGACCGTGCGGTATGCCGTCCGGGTGGTGAGTGATGCTGCCGAATTCGATTCCCTTCCGGCTCATGAATTCGCTCGACGCGTAGTACAGGACCTCGTCGGAATCCACGTTGCTGTGATTGTACGGAGCGGGCACTGCCTCGGGGAGGAAATCGTACGGGCGAGGGCAGAATGAGCAGACGACGAATCCGTCCCCCTGAAAAGTCTGGTGCACCGGCGGCGGCTGGTGCACGCGTCCGACGATCGGCTCGAAGTCGTTGATGTTGAACGCCCAGGGATAGAAGTAGCCGTCCCAGCCGACAACGTCCAACGGATGGTGATCGAGGACGATCTCGTTGATCCCGTCGTACTGTTTCACCAGAATGGGGAAGTCTCCCATTTCATCGACGGGCTCCACGTATGTCGGACGCCGGATGTCGCGCTCCGAGTAGGGTGCACCCTCGATCAGCTGTCCGAATTCGTTGCGATAGCGCTTCGGCCACCGCACGTGCCCTCTGCTCTCGAAGATCAGGAGCTTGGGCTGCTGCTCGGCGTTCAAGTCGAAGCGATACCGATGGAGAATGCCGCGGTGGATGACGAGGTAATCTCCCTCATGAAAGGGAAGTGAGCCGTAGGTACTCTCCAGAACTCCCTTCCCCTTGCTGACGTACACCAGCTCATCGGCCTGCGCGTTCCGGTAAAAGTGCGCGTCGTTCTCGTCGGGCTCGACGTAGAGCATCGCGATGTCCTGATTGAACAGGAGAGGAATCCTGTCGAGTGTCGCGCTGCCACCCTTTTTTATGCGCGACGTGAGGAAATGTCGGTGATGGAGCGTCTGGTCCGGATCCGCCTCGAACTTTATCTCTCGCACGCGACGCACCGACTTAACCGTCGTCGGCGGGTGGATGTGGTACATGAGCGCCGACGTCCCGGTAAATCCTTCGTGTCCGACTAGCTCCTCGGCGTAAATGCCTCCACCGGGCTTCTTGAACGCGATATGCCTTTTGCGGGGAATCTTTCCGAGTGTGTGATAGATCGGCATGGTCTAGAGGTTGCCCCGGAGGTCCTGTTCGCGCTCGAGCGCCTCGAACAGCGCCTTGAAGTTTCCGGCGCCGAAGCTCTTGGCACCCTTCCTCTGAATGATCTCGTAGAAGAGCGTCGGACGGTCCTCCATCGGCTTCGAGAAGATCTGCAGCAGGTATCCTTCCTCATCCCGATCGACCAGGATTCCCAGATCGCGTATCGGCGCGAGATCCTCGTCGATCTTGCCAACGCGCTCGGTCACCGTGTCATAGTACGTACCGGGGACACGGAGAAACTCGACCCCGTTATCTCTGAGTTTCGTGACCGTGTCGATGATGTTGTCGGTCGCGATCGCTATGTGCTGGCATCCCGGCCCCTGATAGAACTCGAGATACTCATCGATCTGCGATTTCTTCTTGCCCTTCGCCGGCTCGTTGAGCGGGAACTTGATGCGGCCGTTGCCGTTGGCGACGACCTTCGACATGAGGGCCGAGTACTCGGTGGAGATTGCCTTGTCGTCGAAGGAGATCAGCTGGCTGAATCCGAGCACGTCGGCGTAGTACTTGACCCACTTGTTCATGGCGCCGAGCTCGACGTTTCCGACACAGTGGTCGATGTAGAGGAGACCTACTCCACGCCCTTCGCCCTTGCCAGCGAAGGGAACGAAGCCAGGCATGAACGGTCCCTTGTAGTTCTTGCGCTCGACCAGACTGTGGATGGTTTCGCCGTAGGTGTGAATGCCCGCGATCACGACTTCGCCGTGCTCGTCGACGAGTGACTTCGGCTCATACGCGGGTTTGGCTCCGCGCTCGACCGCGAGCCTGAAGGCCTTTCGCGTATCGTCCACCCAGAGCGCAATATCCTTCACACCGTCACCGTGTTTGTGGACGTGCGTGGCTATCTCACTATCTGGCCGCAGTGCAGTGGTCAATAGGAGCCGCACCTTCCCTTGCTCCAAGATGTAGCTCGCACGATCGCGCGTTCCCGTCTCGGGCCCCCGGTAGGCGAGGATCCTGTACCCGAAAACATTTCGGTAGAAATGTGCGGCCTGTTTCGCGTTGCCGACGTAGAACTCTATGAAGTCCGTTCCGTTGATCGGAAAGGTGTCGGTACGCTGTTCAGGTGCCGTAAGTGTCGCGGTGCCCATGACTTCTCCGGATTCGGCTCGAAGAGTTTTGAAATCAATTTTTTCACTTGCTCGGTGGCGCCGTTCCTGTCGGAGGCTGGCGACGCCCCGCTCTTAAATTAGCGAATACGATGCCGAAACGGGCGAGCGCAAAAACCCTCAGCCGGCGGGGGAAGGCGCGAGTGCGGCGGGATCGAAGCGAAGCTCCAGCACGCCCCCGGGTCCGACGGCCTCCCACTGTGCGAACAGCTCGCCGCGTTTCTGTCTGACGCGCGACAAGTCTTCCTCCGTGAATCTCTCCGGAGTCGGCAAGTCGTTCTCCGCGCAGAACGTTGCCAGGTGGTCGTTGAGCTCGGTGGCGGTTCCCATCTGGCCGCTCGCGCGCTCGCGATCGAAGAACCCGACGATTAGCTCGGACAGGTTTGCATCCTTGGGGAGCCTGCCGCGAGGCCACGGTGTTCCGAAGTCGGACAGATCCCAGCCGGCGGCTACCAGACCGTAAAAACCCCGGCGGTGAGCCAGGACCGTTTCGACGGCGTAGTGGGTGAGGTCATGACGCGGGAAGAACCTCGACTGGGCACCTTGCTGGCGTTGCCATGTAGTCGTGCCATCTGCTCGCGTGCAGCTGAGCGACGTTAGTCCGTCTCTCCCCTTTTTGATTCGAATTACGATCGACGGCGCTCCAGTCATGCCGTTTTATCTAATGTATGGTCTCGCCTTTCTCCAGCATCTCGATGAAGCTCCGCATTCGCTTCGCGCGTGTCTCCGGTTTCTTCGCGGTTTGCAGCCGCCAGATGATCGCATAGCTGTTCGTTCGGCTGAGCGTCTTGAAGAACGCATTCGCCTTCGGGTGTTGATCCAATTCCTTCTGGAAATCCGCCGGCATGGTGGCCGATTTCGGCGATTCGTAGGCGGCATTCCACCGGCCATCCCGCTTGGCGCGCTCAATCTCAGCGAGTCCGGCCGGCCTCATCTGCCCAATAGCGATGAGCGCCAGTGCCTTATCGCGATTGATCTTCGACCAAATGCTCCTGGGTCTGCGCGGCGTGAAACGCTGGAGCCACGTACTTTCGCTCTCTGGTCTCTTCAGCCCGTCGATCCAACCATGGCAGAGGGCAATCTCAACCGCTTCGGGATATGTGATCGATCGTATGCCTGATGCTTTCTTCGCGATCCGCATCCAGATTCCCGTGTCGTTGGCTTGATGCTTCGCGAGCCACGCATCCCAGGCCTTGCCGTCCCTGAACGCCTTCACCGGGGCGTCAGGGCTCACATGGCCCGGCCTCTTTGTCCTCTTGGTGTTCATGGGCCTCGACTCAGTGCATACCGGCCCGGTGATCCATCCGCTGGAAGGCCAGGAACTCGTGAATCGCCGAGATTGCCTCTGGATTCCTGCTGGCAATGAGGACTTCGGCGCCACCCGCAAGGTCCCGTGCCGTATAGCTGATTTCGCTTTTCAACCGCGCCATTATTTTCGTTCCGGGCACATCCCCGGTCGCGTGCACGAACCCCGGAACCGCGAAGTCACCCCTGCTGAACGACCTCGAAATCGTGCGCATGTGAGAGCGGATCGCAGTCTCTCCGACGGAATCACTCTGCTTCCTTTGCAGCACGATGCGACCGCCGTCAGCCAGCGGCTCGAACACATGCTGGGAGGTGTACTGATTGACTCCCATCGCCGTCTCGCCACGCTCCTGGAGGGCGGCGAAAGAGGAATCGGTTTGAGGCTCGCGCCGATCGTCGCGGCCGCAGCCTGCGATCCCGAGCAGTGTCAACGCAATCAACAGCCTCTCAGCGGTCACGCTTGATCTCTCTGCCCCGCGCCTCGGCGAGTTTTCTCGCGATTCCTCGATAGAACCCGGCGTCCGCCGGTTTGTTCTGGTCGTCGAGTGTGAGCGCGGCGAGCTCCAGGGCGTAGAGGATGTTGCCCAGATAAAGCTGGGCGGTTCCGGCAACACTTTCGGAGTCCTCACCCATGCGTTCGGGCGGGAGGGATGGGAGTGACCTCGCGATCCGTATTGTTCGACTCCGCCGAGAGAACGCGCACGACGACGGCGGTGATATTGTCGTTGCCGCCATTGACGTTCGCTTCCTGAATCAGCGCGTCGACGATCCGCTCCGGCTTGGCGCGCGACAGGAGCAGCTGCTGGATCCGCCGGTCGTCGACCATCCCGGTGAGGCCGTCGCTCGCCAGAAGGAACGAATCGCCGACCTTGGCCTCTCCGTCGAACACGTCGGGCTCTATCTCGTCCGCCATGCCAATGCAGCGAGTGATGACGTTGCTTTGTGGATGACGTCTCGCCTGCTCGGGAGTGAGCAGTCCAGCGTCGACTTGCTCCTGAACCAGCGAGTGGTCCTTCGTGAGCTGGCTCATCTGCCCGTCGCGTACCAGGTAGATCCTCGAGTCCCCGACGTGTCCGACGACGAATCTCGTTTCGGAGAGAAGAAGCGCGGAGACGGTGCTCCCCATGCCAAGTTTGTCGCGCTCGGTGCGCGTTCGCTCATAGACCGCGCGGTTGGCATCCCGAAGAGCCCGCGCGACCCTCAAGTGCGCGTCGGCTGACTCCAGATCGTTCAGGTCTGATAGGTCATGGCTGACCATGTCGACCGCCATCTCGCTCGCGACCTCTCCTGCCGCGTGCCCGCCCATTCCGTCCGCGACTATAAAAAGTCCACGGTAAGCGTTGGCCGAAGCATGGAGCGAGTCTTCATTTCCTTTTCGGATTCGGCCGACATCAGTGCGAGCCGCAACAGCAAGGTGCACTAGCGGGAGCTCATTGGAATGGAATTACGGTGGGTGATGCGATGAAACTGCGGAGCGTCTTGATCGCCTCAAACTACGGAGCCGCGAAATGAGCGGCAAGCATCACCCGGCGCGCTGAAGCAGCGGCTCGGAGTCTCCCGCCTGTAGTCGCCACAGGTTGTTATAAAGACCGCCCCGCTCGACCAGCTCACCGTGAGTTCCCCGCTCGATGACCTCTCCATGATGCAACACCAGAATCATGTCCGCGTTCGCGATCGTGCTCAGTCGGTGGGCAACCGCGATCGTCGTTCGGCCCGCGACCAGGATGCTGAGGGCGGCGTGAATCTCCGCCTCGATCTCGCTGTCGACCGCGCTCGTCGCTTCGTCGAGAAGGAGGAGTGGGGCGTTGGCCGCGATCGCCCGGGCGAATGAGAGCAGCTGCCGCTCGCCGACGCTGATCGATGCGCCCCGCTCTCCCAGAATCTGGCGGTAGCCTTGCGGAAATCCGCGGATTATCCGGTCGGCTCCCACTTCGGTAGCCGCACGAGCGACTTCATCATCCGTCAGGGGATTGGACAGGCGGATGTTGGTCGCGATGTCGCCGGCGAACAGGAAGATGTCCTGCTGGACGTAGCCGATCAGCCCCCGCAGCTCCTCGAGTGGGATGGTGCGGATGTCCACACCGTTGATGGTGATTCGTCCGCGTTGCGGATCGTAGAAACGCATCAGCAGGTTGACGATTGTGGTCTTGCCGGCCCCCGTGTGCCCGACCAGAGCGAGGGTCTCACCGGGGCGCGCCGTGAAGGTGACACCCTTGAGAACCCACTCGACCGGAATGCTTTCATGCGGCGCTCCCTGTTTCTGCTTCGCCAGGTGCGCGACGTCATAGGCAAACCAGACGTCGTCGAAGACGACCTCGACTCCCTGCCTCCGCGTGAGAACACCAACGCGTTCTCGATTGTCGGGAACGGTCGGCGTCGTGTCGAGCAGGGTAAAGATTCGTTCCGAGCTGGCCATCGCGGTCTGCAGGATGTTGTACTTCTCGGACAGATCCTGCAGGGGCTGGAAGAACCTGCGTACCAGCTGAAGGAACGCGGCCACAGTCCCGACGCTCAGAACGTAGGCGTGGACGCGCGATGCCCCCGCCACGATCAGGATCGCCAGCGCAATCGACGTCAGCAGCTCGATGGCAGGAAAGTAGAGGGCATATACCGTGATGGATTTGAGATGGGCATCGAGGTGGGAACGATTCAGCTCGTCGAATCTCTCGGCTTCACGCCTCTCCTGTCCGAAAAGCTGCACGATCCGCATTCCGGTGAGCCGTTCCTGCAGAAACGAATTGATCCGGGCGAGACGAACCCGGATGTCGCGGTACGTCTCCCGGACCCCTTTCCGGAAAAACCCCGATACCATTACGACGAATGGGATCACCGCGAAGGACGCCAGCGCGAGGCGCCAGTCCAGGATCACCATCGCCACGCTGATTGCGAGCAGGGTGAACAGGTCACCCAGCCCCGACACGACCCCGGCCGTGAACAGCTCGTTCAGCGTCTCTACGTCCGAAGTCACGCGCGTAATCAGCCGCCCAGCGGGATTTCGGTCGAAGAAGGCGACCGAAAGGCGCTGTAGGTGCTCAAAGATCTGCATGCGGATGTCGCGCATGACGCGCTGCCCCAGCAGGCTCGTGAGCCACGTCTGGATGTACGAGAGGGCAAACTCCGCGAGCAACGCGAAGAAGAGTAGCACTGTCGACACCACAACGATCCGCATGTCGCGGGCGGGCACGGCGACGTCGATTACCCGGCGGGTGAGCAACGGGCCCACGACCTGGATCCCCCCCTCCACGCACAGAAGCGCAAACGCTCCATACATGAGGCCCCGATACGGACGGGTATAGACGAGCAGGCGCCGCATCAGCTTGCGGTCGTAGGCCTTGCCCAATATGTCGTCGTCGTGGGTCTGGGTTGCGGGAGAAGTCATTCCGCCGTATCCTAGCCGGGTTGCAGGTGTGACGCTACGCCACCTATGGTACGCAGGTTGCACCTGTACGGAGACACCGATGTTCCATCCTGTCGGCTGACGTTAAACCATACTGGAGGGAAGATGGGAATTCTCGCATGGATAGTTCTTGGCCTGATCGCGGGTGCGATCGCCAAGGCCATCATGCCGGGCAACGATCCCGGCGGCATCATCGTTACCATGATTATCGGCATCATCGGAGCGTTCATCGGTGGCTTCCTCGGGAACATGATTACGGGAGCCGGCATCAACGGCTTCACCCTATGGAGCATCGTACTGGCGGTAGTCGGGGCGCTCGTACTGCTCTGGATTTACCGGATGGCTACGCGAGGACGTGCCGCACCGCGAGTTCCTTAAGGCACCACTCGCTGCACGCAGGTAAGGGGTTTGCCGCTCTGGCTATACTGGATTCTTCTCGGGCTTGTCGCCGGGACGCTGGCAAAGTTTCTAGTGCCAGGGCGGGACCCTTCGGGTTGCATCATCACAATCCTCCTCGGAATCGTCGGCGCCTTCATCGGCGGCTGGCTCGGAACGCGATTCTTCGGGTGGGGAACGGTATCCGCGGGGCAGTTTGACTTCCGCTCGATCGGCATCGCAACTGCCGGCGCCATTGTGCTTCTCCTGCTCGGCCGGCTCGTCAGGCGATTGTAGCTGAGCTGGGCAGAGCACCGTAACTTCGGCGCATCTTCGGTGCCGAGTTTAGATTTCGGGTGTGAAAGACAGCATCGTCGTCCGCGGCGCGCGACAGCATAATCTCAAGGGCTTCGATCTCGAGATCCCGAGACGCACGGTTACTGTCGTGACCGGTCCGTCGGGGTCCGGCAAGTCATCCCTCGCGTTCGACACCATCTACGCCGAGGGTCAGCGGCGCTACGTCGAGTCGCTCTCCTCGTACGCCAGGCAGTTCCTCGAACGCATGGAGAAGCCGGACGTAGACTCGATCGAGGGCCTTTCCCCCGCTGTCGCGATCGAACAGAAGAACCCAACCAAGACGTCGCGCTCGACCGTCGGAACCGCGACTGAGATCTACGACTACCTTCGACTCCTCTGGGCCCGTGTCGGGCACACGTTTTGTCCGAACTGCGGTCGTGAGATCAAGCCGGATACGGTTTCGTCCGTCGTCGATACGGTGCTTGCTCTCCCTGTCGGCCTCAGGTTCTACGTCACCTTTCCACTGAGGGTCTCGAATAAGGTCACCAACGACGTCGTGATCGAGAACCTGCGCGCGCAGGGATTCCTGCGGGTCGCGATGGATGGATTGGTGTTGCACCTGGACGAGGTGGCCAGCTCGAGGCGCGATATCACGCGCGCGAAAGAGCTGTTGGTCGTCGTGGACCGGCTCGCGATCGCCCCCGACACCTCCGGACGGCTGAGCGATGCGGTCGGGACGGCGTTCGCCGAGGGTGAGGGAGATTGCGTGATCCTGTTTACGGACTCGGTCGCGTCGCCGGTGGATGCGGGAACGGGGACGAAGCTGCGGTTCACCGAGCGGTTTCAATGTCCGAACGACGGCACGGTCGCCCCCACTCCCAGCCCGCAACTCTTCTCGTTCAACAACCCGCGTGGGGCCTGTTCGCAGTGCAACGGCTTCGGCGCGACTCTCGAATACGACGAATCTCTTGTCGTTCCCTATCCATCGCGGTCGCTGCGAGACGGGGCGATCGATCCGTGGACCAAGCCCCGTTACGACAACAAGCGCCGCGCGCTCGCCGAGTTCGCTAAGCGCGAACGAATTCCGATGGACAAGTCGTGGGACCGGCTCACCGGGGCGCAACGCCAGCTCCTGCTCAATGCGAAGACCCGCGGTTACAAGGGAATCCTTCCCTTCCTGCGTGACCTCGAGGAGAAGCGATACAAGCAGTACATCCGCGTGTTCCTGAGGCAGTATCAAACGGCGCGGGAATGTCCGCGCTGTCACGGCACCAAGTTGCAGCCGGAGTCGCTCAACGTACGAGTTGGTGGACTGAACATCGCGCAGGTGGCGGAGCTGCCGGTCGATCAGCTTTCAGTCTGGCTCAGCGAGCTAAAGCTGAGCGAATTCGAGCGCCAGGTCGCGGAGATGATTCTTAAGGAGGCGCGCGATCGCGTCACCTTCCTCCGGGATGTCGGACTCAGCTATCTCTCGATGAATCGGGCCACGCGCACATTGTCCGGCGGCGAAGCGCAGCGCATCGGACTCGCCAACTCGCTGGGCTCGCAGCTGGTCGATACGCTTTACGTTCTGGACGAGCCATCGATCGGATTGCACTCGCGCGACATGGACCGGTTGCTCAAGCTGTTGCAGCGGCTGCGCGACGCCGGGAACAGCGTGCTCGTGGTGGAGCACGACCTCGCCGCGATCGAGATGGCGGACTACATGGTGGAACTCGGGCCGGGAAGCGGCGAAGCGGGTGGGCAGGTAGTCTTTGCCGGCCCAATTTCTCGCATCCGCGAGAGTCCACTCACCGGGCAGTACGTGATCGGTGCACGATCGATTCCCTTGCCCGACGAGCGGCGCCGCCTGGGACCGCGGTGGATCACGCTCACCGGCGCACGGGAACACAACCTCCAGGATGTCGATGTCCGCATCCCACTCGGCGCGTTGACCGTCGTGACCGGAGTGTCGGGCTCGGGGAAAAGCACTTTGGTCCACGATGTCCTCTATCGGGCGCTCGAGACCCATCTGGTAGGGGAACACTCGGCGAAGCTTCATCTCGGAGAGAAGGTCGGGCAGTACGAGACGATCACCGGCTTCGACGCCCTCGAGGATGTGGTACTGATCGACCAGAGCCCGATCGGGAAGTCGCCGCGCTCGAATCCGGTCACCTATGTGAAAGCGTTCGACGAAATCCGCTGCATCTTCGCGGACACTCCTCTGGCGCGCCAGCGCAAATACACAGCTGGGACCTTCAGCTTCAACGTTGAGGGCGGGCGGTGCGAGGCTTGTGAGGGAGCGGGGGCGCTCGAGGTGGAAATGGTTTTCATGGCCGACGTGTACGTGCCCTGCGACGATTGCGGTGGAAAACGCTACAAGCCGGAAGTGCTCGACGTGACCGTGCGTGGCAAGAACATCCACGACGTGCTGAACCTGACGGTGGACCAGGGGATCCGCTTTTTTCCCCGCGAGGAGAAGCTGGGCCAGGCGCTCTGGCAACTACAGCAGGTGGGACTCGGGTACCTTCGGCTCGGCCAGCCGGCGACAACCCTTTCTGGTGGAGAAGCGCAGCGCATCAAGATCGCCCGCGAGCTCATCGCAGCGGGAAAGAAATCGGGAAAGAAGATGTACGTGATGGACGAGCCGACAACCGGACTTCACCTCGACGACATCAGGAAGCTGGCGAGAGTGTTCGACCGGCTTCTCGAGCAGGGACACACTCTGGTCCTGATCGAGCACAATCTCGATGTGATAAAGCTTGCCGACTGGCTGATCGATCTGGGGCCTGAGGGCGGAGTGGGTGGAGGAAGAGTTGTCGCGATGGGCCGCCCGGAGGACGTGTCACAGGTGGAACAATCACACACGGGTCGCTGGCTGGCACCGTTGCTCGAGCGGCGAGTGGAGCGTGTCGAGATTTCTCCGCGCCTCCTCTCGGGCCTCGATGAAGTCGAGCCGATCTCGAGGCAGCTCGCGCTCTAGCGGTTCTCCTGCGCCAGCCGCGCAATCTTGGCTGAGAGCGCGCGGGGCGTGATTCTGCTGGCCTGTGCGATGATCTTGTTCCTGATTCCTGGAATCGCCAGCCGCTTTCCGTTCATCATCGCATCATAGCCGTACTTCGCCACATCCGCGGCGTCTGCGATTCCGAAGGTGTTGACCAGCCGCGAGCCACTGAGCTCCGCGGTGTTCGCAAAATCGGTGTGGGTTGGCCCGGGGCACAACGCCGTGACAGTCACGTTGGAGTTCCGCAATTCCTCCGCCAGTGCTTCCGAGAAACTCAACACATATGCCTTGGTCGCGTAATACACCGCCATCAACGGGCCAGGTTGAAACGCGGCTGTGGACGCGACGTTCAGCACGCGTCCGGATCTGCGCTTTATCATCGGGGCGAGAAACAGCTTGGTGAGATGGGTCAACGCGGCAATGTTGACCTGAATCATCTCCAATTCGCGCTGTAGTTCGGTCTCCGAGAACTCTCCGCCCAGACCAAACCCGGCGTTGTTGACGAGCACTTCAATCGGAATGTTCTCGTTCTGCAGAAAATCGTAGATCGTCTCGGGCGCTTCGCGACGTCTGAGGTCAGCGGCGAACACGTGCGCCTTGACATCGAATTTTCCTTCGAGCTGGCCGGCTGCCGCCTCCAGCGTATCTCGATTGCGCGCGACGAGAACGAGGTCAAATCCATTCCGGGCGAGCACCTTGGAAAGCTCGAGCCCGATGCCGCCAGAGCCGCCGGTGACGAGGGCGGTCGGGCGCTGAACTCCATTTCGTTTTGGCCGCATGTTGTGAAGTTAGCGAAGACTTAGTACGCGAGAACTACTCTCTGGGAAAACGCGATGGAAGTTGGTTGATTCCGCCGATTGGACCGGCTAAGTTTCGAAGTTATTCCCGAGTAGCTCAGGTGGTAGAGCAGGTGACTGTTAATCACCGGGTCGGGGGTTCGAGTCCCTCCTCGGGAGCTGTATAGAGCAGTTCTCACCAGAAAATGCAACGGGTCGGCGTTAGCCGGCCCGTTTTGCTTTCTGTTCACTCTGTTCCAAGGTAGCTAGCGGCGAAACGTCGTTCGGTCGAGCGCTGCACGTAGCCCGCGGGCCAGCTTCGAAGCGTCGTCCTGCGCCCAGAAATGCATGAAAAACAGGCGCGGCTCTTCCCCGATCATGTGGCTGTGAATCGCCGTCACCCCGATCCCGGCCTCGCTCAGCGCCCAGATCACAGAATTCACTTCGCGACCCAGCAGAACGAAATCGCCCGTGATGGCCGCCTTGCCCGCACCTGTTGGCTGGAAATTCATTGCGGTCGCCACTCCCATTGAGGGCGGGATCTCCATCTTGTCGTGGCGGAGCTTCTCGCGTCGTGGGATGGTCAACTGATAGACGCCCCCATTGGTCTTTCCGCGGACGCCGATGATCTTTGCGATCGCAGCCGTATCCAGATCGATCGCGGCTTGAGGCACGGCAGCCGCTGCCGCGAGCGGCGTCTTCGTGAACTCGAGCGCTGTGCGCAGCGCCCGGGCGATCCGTCCCGGGTTACCGATGGCCCGAACGTGCATGTACATCACGTGTGGAGATTCGCCCAAAAGATGATTGTGGAGGGCGGTCTGCTCGATGCCGTTCTGCTGGAGGCTCGCCATCACTGACTCCACTTCATCATCGAGAAGCACGAGGTCACCCATCACCATCACGTGATCGCCAATTCGCTTGAATGCCACCCAGGATCCCAGGGCGAGCGCCGGCTTGAGCGTCACCCCGTTCAGGACAACGGTCAGATCACCGCGCGGAAAGCTGAACTTGAGAACCCTTTCCGGGTTGGGAGTGCCCTTTCGACCAAGTGCGTCCTCGACGACCTTCCAATAGCGCGTCGATGTGGGGGCGGTCTGGGCCCCAGCGCCGCCGGCGACGGCGGAGAAGAGACTGAGGCCGAGAAAGGCCCATCCGAAGAAAGGTGCCGCGACAATCATTTTCTCCTCTTGCAGTTTGTGATATCCAACGGCCTCTCACTTGCAAACGCTGAAGATTCGCCCCGATTAACATCGAAGGGCACCCACCCCAGCAATCGCAGGGAGATAACCATGATAGCGAATCCTACACTCAAGGGCCTTACGCTCGCGTGTGCGCTCGTTGTCGGCGCGGCGTGCGCCGGTGTCAGAAAGACGACTACCGACATCAACCCGGCCATGACTCGCGCCCCGACCTGTGCGGCTGCGATCAAGGTCTATAACAGTCGTGCGGACGTGCCCTACGACTACTACGAGCTCGCCTGGATCGAAGCCGAGGGTAACTCGGTCTGGACCACGGACAATCAGCTGCAGACGCAGATTCGCAACGGCGCGGCGAAGGTCGGCGCCAACGCCGTTATCGCCAACCCCGTGGAGCAGGCGAAGAGCGGAGTCAAGGTCCTCGGCGAGGTCCTCGGCACCAAGTCGGCCACGCAGAAAGCGAGCGCGCTTGCCATATACATGCCTGGAGATGCAGCGCGCGTCAGAACAGCCTGCGGCAGTTAGTCACCGCTGGCGCATCAGCGTCCATGAACGAAGGGAAAACGGGTTGGCGGAATGCCAACCCGTTTTTTTTTGAAGATGAACTTGTTCACCCCCATGTTCTTTGTGGCATCAACGAGAGATCCACGTTTTGAAGGTGCGCGACGCCGGCCAACGCGACAAATCGGGTGCGGGATTTGCCCTGACGGAACACCTTCTGCCTCCGTGATTGCGCTATGAGAACGATGTTTCTGTTGACCTGTTTTCTCGCTGCGTCTGCCCACGCCCAGAATAGTCTCCCACGTCAGGCGAGCAGCGCCCGGGGAAAGGTATCCCACCGCCGAAACGCACGCTAAGCCCTTGTTTCGCGCGCGGAGACCAACGTGAGTCCGAAAATCATTGCGCCCCAAGGCGATTGGTGAGAGAATGAGAAGCAACTTGATCTCTCCTTCCGTACTGACGCGGCCGTTGAAGCCACTCGGTAGCCTCCTGACGCGCCTGCTCGGAGGCGCTCGCTCTCGACCCCCGCAACCCTCCCCCGACGGCCGGCAAGACGGGTCCGACAGCGAAAGGCGCCTCAGCTTCATGCTCGAATCGGTACCGGTCAACCTGTGGTCGACCGATGCCCGGCTCAACATCACCTTCTCGCAGGGAGCCGGCCTGCATCTCATTGGCACGAGCGCCAACGAGCAGGTCGGAATGACGCTGTACGAAGTGCTGAAGACGCGGGATCCCAGATTTACTCCGCTCGCAGCCCACTTGAGGGCACTCCAGGGCGAGCTCGTTCGCTACGAGGTCGAGTGGCGTGGACGCTCGTTTGAGACCCGGGTCGAGCCGCTGCGCTCGGCTGATGGACACATCTCGGGCACCGTAGGAATCGCGATCGACATCACCGACCGCAAGACGCTTTACGACGCGCTTCAAACGCAGAACGTTTACTTCGCGGCCTTGTTCGAGAACGCGCCCGAAGCGATCGCCGTGCTCGACGAAAACGATCAGATCATCCGTATCAACCGCCAGTTCACCACTCTGTTCGGCTACGCCGACCAGGAGGCAGTCGGCCAGAACATCAACGACGTGATCGTCCCGAAGGAGCTGGTGGATGAGGCCCAGACGCTCACGGCCAAGGTTGCAGCGGGGGAGAACGTAAGCGCGGAATCACTACGCCGTCACAAGGACGGGCATGCCTTCTGGGTATCGATCGCGGCGACGCCATTTCACGTCGGAGAGGAGCCGTCGAGAGTGTACGCCATGTATCACGACATTTCCGCGAGGAAGCGCGCGGAGGAGGAGCTTCGCGCGTTGCTGCTCGTTGACGAGCTCACCGGACTTCCGAATCGCCGGGCGTTCATCACTCTGTCCGAGCAGGCGCTCAGGGTGGCAACGCGTACGCAGCGTGACGTGCTGATGATCTTCATTGACGTCGATCATCTCAAGCACATCAACGATACGTGGGGACATCTCGCCGGCGACCGTGCTTTGATCGATACCGCCCGGGTGCTGCAGGAGAGCTGCCGCGAAGCCGATATCGTCGCGCGGCTAGGCGGCGACGAGTTCGTGGCACTCATGAGTATCGACTCGAATCAGACCACTGAGTTCATTTACGAGCGCATCCAGGACCGGGTCGACAAGCACAACGCGGAGACCGAGCGTGGCTACCCGCTTTCCCTGAGTGTCGGAGCCACGCGATCGAGGGCCGAGGGAACGCAGCTGGCAGATCTGCTGGCGCAGGCGGATACGGCGCTCTACGAGCAGAAGCGGGGGCGTCCCCGCAGTCACGCGCTCTCGAGATAGTACTCCGCCAGACGCTACGGAACCGCCTTGATGACGCCGCATGCAATGCGCGCGCCGGCGTTGCCAGCCGGCTGGGAAACCTGGTCGTCAGGATTGGCGTGCACCACGATCGCACTTCCGTCGGCATCGAACAGCGACATCGTTCCCGGAGTAAGCGTAACGCGATCCGAGCTGAACGTGACCTTTCCCACACCTCCGGCGGGCGTGACAAGGTTCGGCGCATCGCCGGCGTGCGGCCCCTTCGGATTTGCCAGGCCGTGCTCTTTGCCGAGCGGATTGTAATGCGCCCCCGCTGTGGAAAAGGCAGTCGAGCCGCCCTCGCATTTCCCGACTTCATGAAAATGAATTCCATGGGTGCCCGCCGGAAGAGCGAGAGTCGCGATCTCGACATTTACCAGTCCGCTCGATTCCTGCCATAGCTGGGCCGTTCCGATCGGCGCTCCATTGACGTCGTAAATCAGCGCTACGCCCTGCGCGACTGAATTGCGTTTTAGCTGGGTCGAAGAGCAGGCACTGCAGACCACGACAAGGAATGAGGCGCTCAGCAGGAAGGACTTGCGCGGCAGAATCATTTTCGGCTCCGGGCGGTGAGTGCTGTGGTGGTTGCATTTCTGCGGCCGTTCGCAGTTAGCGGTCGCGAATCTTGAACTTTGTCCAGAGAACGATCGTTGTGCAGTCTCTCATTGCGCGCGAATACTGCGGGGGAGTGTTGGCTCCCTGATAGACCTCGACACCGACCACCTCGCTGCCGTTGACGAAGTTATTGATGTCGCCGGGCATCGCCGACTGCCACGGCATATCGTCGACGAAGTATTGCACGCAGCCGCCGGTGACACCGCGTGAGCTGGAAACGACCTCGCCCTCCGGTGTGTAACTCAGCCGAAGGCCGGGAACGGTTC
>JALYKQ010000070.1 GCA_030774675.1 Gemmatimonadota bacterium
CTCCTGGCGTTGGCCATCCCGGTCGCCGTGCTCATAAACGGTTTTCGCGTTTTTCTCACCGGCTTCCTGGTCTTCTTTGTGAGCCCCGCTCTCGGAGAAGGCTTCATGCACGTCACGGAGGGATGGCTGCTCTTTCTTTTTTCATTCGCCACGCTGGCCCTGCTTGCGTGGGCGTTCGTAGTCCTGGAGCGGCGGTTTGTTAGAGGGAATCATGCCAATGGTTAACCTTCGTAGTTACGCGCCAGCTATCATCCTTGCCGTCGGCGCAATTCTTGTCTGGAGTGGCCGCGGCCAGAGAGAGGTTCCCCTGGCTAGCCACCTCGATACCGTGTTGCCGTCCGTCAGTGGATACCGAACTTACGATCAGAAAATCACAGACGAGGAACGCCGGGTTGCCGGCATGAGTGATTATATATCCCGAGTCTACGCCCGCGATACCGTAGTCGCGTTTACGACCCTGGTCTCTTACTACGATCGGCAAACCCGCGGCCGGTCGATCCACTCTCCCAAGAATTGTCTTCCCGGTGCGGGTTGGGAAGTGCTCTCGAGTGGAACCGACGTGGTGATCTCCAACGGAGCAAGCTACGAGGTGAACCGGTATATCCTGAAGAAGGGCGTATTACGCGCGGTCGTCTACTACTGGTACCAGGGACGCGGACGAGTCGTCGCCAGCGAATACGCGGTGAAATGGAATTTGCTACGGGATGCGGCCTTTCGCGGGCACACTGAAGAGGCTCTCGTCCGGGTGGTCGTACCCGTGCGCTCTCCTCCTGGTAGCGTCCGGACCGGAGCTGAGCCTTCATATAGCGAAGCGACGGCGCTTGCGAAGACAATCGCCGGACGGCTGATACCCGAAGTGGATCGAGTTCTTCCCCGGGTGAGTCAAGGCTAGTTCAGACCGTCGCGGTCGATTGTAAGCAATCGACATCCCTCCGCCAAAAAGCCAAAACTGTAGAGCCCGCGCCTGAAAGTGTCGACGCGGCGCCACACACCTCGAGGTCGTGTCACGGATCCGAGGTCATATAATATTCCTAAGCCCTTGATACACAATAGCTTAGAAACTCAGGCGTTGCTCTGACGCGCGAGCACGGGGGCTGCGTTGCGTCGGGTCGTAACAACCGTCCCGTGAACTCCAACTCTGCGTCTCTGCATGGGCTCCACCGCTACTGAAATGGATGTCGTCGAAACGGGCTACACTGGTAGCACCGTTCGCCGGAGTTCGCTCCGGTCTCTCCTGCCGCACTTCAGGGCCACGACTTCTTTCGATCCCGGGGTTCTGCCGTTCCCCGCGACGCATCAGGATCCGTTCGTCGTCGCAGACATGGCTGGCATTGTAACCGCCAAGGGAAACGATCACACCACTCGGCTGCTCAACATCGCGGTCGCCGCGATCGTGCTCATCGTGGCTGCGCCCCTTTTCTTCCTGATTGCCGTGATGATCAGGCTGACGAGCCGTGGTCCGGTCCTCTACAAGCAGACTCGAGTTGGCCGCGACCGTCGCTGGAACCAGAAACCTTCGCACGAGAATCTTCGCGTCAGGGACCTGGGCGGCCGGCCGTTCACCATGTACAAGTTCCGGACGATGGTTCGCGACGCCGAAAAGGACAACAAGGAGGTATGGGCCACCCCACGGGACGAACGGGTGACCCCTATCGGCCGCTTCCTCCGCGCTTCCCGGCTCGACGAGCTCCCTCAGCTCCTCAACGTCCTCGCCGGCGACATGAACATCGTCGGACCGAGACCCGAGCGTCCCACCATCTTCGCTGAGCTGCGCCAGGAGATCCCCAACTATCACCTGCGCCAGCGTGTCATGCCTGGAATCACCGGCTGGGCGCAGGTCAATCAATCTTACGATACCTGCGTAGGCGATGTTCGGCGCAAGGTTGCCTACGACCTCGAGTACCTGGGCACCCGAAGCGTCGTCCGGGACCTGGCGATCATGGCTCGGACCATACCGATCATGTTGCTCTGCCGCTTCGGCTGGTAGCGAGGCAGCGCAGGACATGGGAGCAGCAGCCGTAGAGCAATCAGTGGAAATGGCACAGCCTGGCGTTCATCGCAGGTTGCGCACGACTGTCCTGGACAGCTTGCGCGAAGTCCGATACATGCCGGAGTCAGTGCTGCATGCCCGTCGACGCGCAGCCGCCGAAGTGCAGCTGAAGAATGTCGCTCCGGGCAACGTTCTTTTCGTCTGCCACGGCAATATCTGTCGCAGTCCGTTCGCGGCTGCTGTATTTGCCCGCTCGCTCCCGCCCGCAATTTCCAGATCTATTACCACACGGTCGGGCGGTTTCCTCGGCGCCGGTCGGACGCCCCCGGCCCGCGCGTTAGCAACCGGATCCAGGCTCGGTGTCGATATGTCGGCACACCGCTCCGCACCAATCACTCCGGAGAGTGTGCGCGCTGCGGATCTGGTCGTGGTGATGTCGGAGGAACAAGCAAGGGCTGTCAGGCCATCGATGCGGGCAGATGCCGTGGTTCTCGTGCTCGGCGATCTGGATCCGCTGCCTGCAAAGCGGCGGACCATACTAGATCCCTGGGACGGCGATGCACACGCATTCGAAGTGAGCTACGCGCGCATCGAGCGCTGTGTGAGAGAGCTCGCCCGCCTCGTCATTCCTCGGCC
>JALYKQ010000071.1 GCA_030774675.1 Gemmatimonadota bacterium
GGTTCTGTCCCTTCACGATCGCCTCGTAAACCCTGCTGCGTCCGTTCACATCGTCCGACTTGACGGTGAGAATCTCCTGCAGCGTATGTGCAGCGCCGTAAGCCTCGAGTGCCCACACTTCCATCTCTCCGAAGCGCTGGCCGCCGAACTGAGCCTTGCCGGCTAACGGCTGCTGAGTGACGAGAGAGTAGGGTCCGATGCTCCGCGCGTGAATCTTGTCGTCCACCAGGTGCGATAGCTTGAGCATATAGATCTCGCCGACCGTCACCGCGTTGGAGAACAGCTCACCGGTCCGGCCATCCCGCAGCCTGACCTTTCCACCCGCCGAAATACCAGCGAGACGCATCAGCTCGAGAGCCGCCGCGTCGACCTCAACATCCGATTTCTTGGGGCCGAGCGCCGCCGCGAGGGCGGGCAGCTCCTGACTCGCAAGCACCGAAGCAGGATCGGTATTTCTCTTCTTCTCGATCTGGCTCGCCGTTGACTTGTACTGGGCGCGAGCCGCCGGCTCGTACTCCTCGTCACCGGACGCTTCGGAGTGGAACGCAATCTGGTTGTTCGTCTCGACCGTGTCGCGCTCCGCCAGCTCACGAGCAGCGGCGGTGACGAACTCGCGGATGCGGTTGTACACATCACGCGTTTCGGCCGACACCCCGCGGGCGCCAAGCGCATCGATCGTGGCATCGGCTAGAAGCTCCACGCGCTCGCCGTAATGAGCACCGGCTTTCACGTCGGCAACGATGCCCTTGATCTCTTCGTCCGAGATCCTGACGCCTTCAACCCTTAGATCGAGGGCATCACGAACCCAGGTGACCGCCGCGAGCTTGAGCAGCAATCCGATCTCGCGCTCGTTCGCGCCCTGGAACACCGGGGTCTTGGCGTAGAAGCCGAGCAGCCGGGCGGCCCACCCGAGGTGGGTCTCGAGAATCTGTCCGACGTTCATACGGCTCGGCACGCCGAGCGGGTTGAGAACGATGTCGACCGGCCGGCCGTCGGGGAGGAACGGCATGTCCTCCTCGGGAACGATGCGGGCAACGATACCCTTGTTGCCGTGGCGCCCTGCCATTTTGTCGCCGACCGAGACCTTCCTCTTCTCGGCCATGTAAACCTTCACGAGCTGAATGACGCCCGGCGGCAGCTCATCCGGCTGCAGCACGCGGTCGATTCTTTCCTCCGCCTTCTCCTCGAGCTTGGCTTTCTCTTCGTTGGCCAGATCGATGATGGTGCGGATGCGCTCGTTCATCTTCTTGTCTTCGACGCGGAACGTCTTGAGATCGAGTGAGCTGATCTTGAGATCGGTCAACATCTGGGCGGTGAGCTTGGTACCGGAGGGAATCGCTTCCTCCACGGTACCCGACTTGAGCGCCAGCGAAATCGTCTGCCCATCCAGCAGGTCGTTCAGCTCGGCATCGCGGACTTCGTTGACCCGGATCTTCTCCTCGCCCTCGAGTCTCCGGATGTCGCCGATTCGCTCGCCGCGATCCTTCTCGACGACCTGGTCCTCGATGCGTGAGAAGATCTTCACATCGATTACTACGCCCTCCATTCCGGGTGGAACCTTGAGCGACGAGTCCTTCACGTCCTTCGCCTTCTCACCGAAGATGGCGGTGAGGAGCTTCTCTTCAGGAGACAGCTCCGTCTCGCCCTTTGGCGTGATCTTGCCGACGAGGATATCGCCCGGCTTGACGTGCGCGCCGATGCGCACGATCCCGCGCTCGTCGAGATCCGACAGCGCTTCTTCGGCGACGTTCGGAATCTCGCGTGTGATTTCTTCCTGGCCGCGCTTGGTGTCGCGGACGTGCAGCTCGAGCTCCTGAATGTGGATCGACGAATAGACGTCGTCCTTCACCAGTCTCTCCGACAGCACGATCGCGTCCTCGAAGTTGTGTCCGTACCACGGCATGAACGCCACGGTGACGTTGGCTCCGAGAGCCAGCTGGCCCATTTCCGTGGAAGCGCCATCAGCCAGAACCTCGCCGGCTCTCACCTTCTGTCCGGCCCTGACGATCGGACGCTGGTTCAAGGCGGTGTCCTGGTTGGTGCGCCAGTATTTCTTCAGTCTGTAGCGGTCGTGCTGAGTGAGTCTCGCCAGCGGGCGGTCCGAATCCTTCTTGCCGCGCTCCGAGGCGCCGGTGTCGACGATGATCTCGTCGGCGGTGACGCTGGTGATGGTTCCGGCGCGGCGCGCAATGACCACGGCGCCGGAGTCGCGCGCGACCTTTTCCTCGAGTCCGGTTCCGACGAGCGGAGTCTGCGGATTGAGCAGTGGAACGGCCTGCCGCTGCATGTTTGATCCCATCAACGCGCGGTTGGCGTCGTCGTGCTCGAGGAATGGAATGAGCGCGGCGGCAATCGATACGAGCTGCTCGGGAGCGACATCCATGTAGTCGATGCGCTCGGGAGCGACGAGGGGCACGTCACCGCGCTGGCGGCAGAGCACCAGCTCGTCGACGAACGTACCGTCCTCGTTTAGGCGGGCATTTGCCTGCGCAATGACCACATCCTCTTCACGATTGGCGTCGAGCCATTCGATGTCGGCGGTCACCTTCCCGTTCTTGACGACACGGTAGGGCGTCTCGACGAAGCCGAGGTCGTTGACCTGGGCGTAGCACGCGAGCGAGGTGATGAGTCCGATGTTCGGACCTTCAGGAGTCTCGATCGGACACATGCGGCCGTACTGCGAGTAGTGAACGTCGCGCACCTCGAATCCGGCGCGCTCGCGAGTGAGTCCGCCCGGTCCCAAGGCCGAGAGACGACGTTTGTGCGTCAGCTCTGCTAGCGGGTTCGTCTGATCCATGAACTGCGACAGCTGCGAGGATCCGAAGAACGCCTGGATCACGGCCGAGACCGTGCGCGCGTTGACGAGATCATCTAGCGAGATCTTTTCGGGATCGGTGTTGATCGACATGCGCTCCTTGACCAGGCGCGCCATGCGTGAGAGACCGACCGAGAACTGGTTGGCGATCAGCTCGCCGACCGAGCGAATACGGCGGTTGCCAAGATGATCGATGTCATCCGTGTAGCCGCGGCCCTCGTGGAGCTCGACGAGGTAGCGGACGATCGCGACGAAATCTTCCTTGGTGAGGACGGTCTCGCTGGCGGGACGGTTGGTACCGAGGCGTTGGTTGATCTTGTAACGGCCAACGCGGCCGAGGTCGTAGCGCTTGGGAGAGAAGAAAAGTCTCTCGAGCGCCTGGCGCGCGGTCTCACGATTGGGCGCGTCGCCTGGGCGTAGCAGAGAGTAGATCTGCTTCAGCGCCTCCTCGTCGGTGTGCGTCGGATCCTTTGCCAGAGTGTTCTTGATCAGCATCGACTCGGCGCGGCCGGACGTCACGAACACCTGCACCTTGTTGATTTCGTTCTTGCGGAGCTTTCTGATCAGCGTGTCGGTGAGCGTGTCGCCGACATCGGCAATCACTTCACCCGACTCCGGCTCGACTGCGTCGACGGCGATGATACGACGCACCGGGCGCTCACCGCGCTCGATGGCGTCGACTTCGTCGCGCAGATCGATCGTGGTGTACGAAGCGAAGACCTTGACCTTGTCGATGTTGAGGCGGCGGAGACGGTTGAATACTTCTTCGGTCAGCTCGTCACCCTCTTTCACCAGCAGCTCGGACTCTTCACGCTCCAAAGCGGCGCGCGCCTTCTTGGTCTTGAGCTTGGGCGCCTCCGGGTTGTGAAGCGTTCCAGCGAGAGCGATGTCTTCGGCGATGATGGCACCGAGCACTTCCTTCTGGTCGACGCGGGTCTCGCGCTTCCTGACGAGGTCGAGCTCGCGCACGGCGAAGAAAAGGCGCAGGATCTGGGAGTTCGTGCCGTAGCCGAACGCACGGAGCAAAGCCGTCGCCGGGAATTTCTTTTTCTTGTCGATGTGCACGTAGACTACATCGTGGATGTCGACGGTGAACTCGACCCACGAGCCGCGGAACGGAATGATGCGCGCGGAAATGAGGCGTTGGCCGTTCGGATGCGTTGACTCCTCGAACACGACGCCCGGCGAGCGGTGCAGCTGGCTCACGATGACACGCTCGGCGCCGTTGATGACGAACGTCCCGAGCGGAGTGAGGAGCGGAAGCTCACCGAGATAGACTTCCTTCTCGATGATGTTCTTCGGCCTCTTGCCGGCTTCGGTCGTCTCGAAGACGATGAGCTGAAGCGTGGCCTTCAAAGGCGCCGAGTACGTCATGTCGCGCTCGATGCACTCGGCCACGGAGTACTTCGGCTCGCCAAGAGAATAACTCTTGAACTCGAGCGAAAAGTTCTCGTGAACGTCGGTTATGGGGAACAGGTCCTTGAAGACTCGCTCGAGTCCGATGTCCTCGCGGTTCTGGGAGGCTGCGTCCAGCTGGAGCAGCGACTCGAAGGCGCGGGTCTGGATATCGAGGAGATGCGGCATCTGCATCCCCTGGTCGAGCTTGGCAAAAGAGATCTGCTTCATCAATTCGGGCATGGATCACCTACAGGCGCAAATAGCCCTGCCCCCGTCTTCCGCGAAATTTTCGCGGGTCCGGAGCAGAGCGAGCTTTCTACTTCAGTTGTGGTGCTAGCGGGCAGAGTCCGAGTCATATCGTCGCAGTGAGAGTAACGGTGCGGGCCGGCGGAGAGGGCAAGCCTTCTTCGCCGGGCACACATTGTTACTTCACTTCGACGGCTGCTCCCTGCTCTTCGAGCTTGGCTTTCATTGTCGCGGCCTCTTCCTTGGTCACGCCGGACTTCACTACGCTCGGCGCGCTGTCAACGAGATCCTTCGCTTCCTTGAGCCCCAGGCCGGTGAGCTCGCGTACGACCTTGATGACCTGGATCTTCTTGGCGCCGGCTTCCTTGAGCGTGAGCGCGAACTCCGTCTGCTCTTCGGCCGCCGCGGCCGCACCAGCTGCGGCGCCACCTGCTGCGGGGGCAGCGCCAACAGGCGCCGCGGAAATCGTCACGTTGAACTTGGTCTTGAAAGCTTCGACGAGCTCGGAGAGCTCGAGGACTGACATGCTGCTGATTGCCTCGAGAATGTCGTCCTTACTCATAGAAGTTGCGGTTGCCATTGTAGTGTCTCCCTGAAAAAATTAGGCGCCTTCGCGCTGTGACTTGAGCGCGTCGAGCGCGCCTGCAAACATGTAAAGAAGCCCGTTGAGCGCGCCGACGAAGGCGGCCAGCGGTGACTGCATACCGGCCGCGAGATCAGCCAGCATTTGCTCACGGGACGGCAGCGACGCCATGCGCTTCAGCTGCGCATTGTCTATCGCCTTGCCCTGAAGCATCCCGCCTTTCATCGCGGGCTTGTCCTCGAACTCCTTTGCGAACTCGGTGAGCACCCTCGCGGCAGCTACCGGATCCTTTCCGACGACGAGGCCGGTGGGACCCTTGAGAGCCTCTCCGACGAGGCCACTCTCGTTTACCGCACGAAGCGCCAGCGTGTTCTTGATGACCACGTAATCGACGCCCACTCTCTTGAGGCGGCGGCGAAGCTCGGTCATCCGCTTCACGTTGAGTCCGGTGAAATCGGTGTAGTAGAGCGACTGCGAATTGGTCAGTTTTTCGGACAACTCGGCAACGAGCTGCTCTTTCTCTGCTCTCTTCATCGCTCGGTACCGGTAGACCTGTAGGGGGTTATGTCGATGCTGACGCCGGGCCCCATCGAGCTCGAGATGGCGACGTTGCGAACGTAGACACCCTTCGAAGCCGAAGGCTTGGAGCGGACGATCTGGTCCATGAACGCCGTGAGGTTCGATTCCAGCGCCTCGGCCGGGAACGAAACCTTCCCGATCGCCGCGTGGACGTTACCGGCCTTGTCGACGCGGTACTCGATCTTTCCGGCCTTGACCTCGCGGACGGCGCGAGTGACATCGAACGTCACGGTGCCCGCCTTCGGGTTGGGCATCAGTCCGCGCGGACCGAGGATGCGTCCGAGCGCGCCCAACTGACCCATCTGATCAGGCGTGGCTATGAGGACGTCGAAGTCCAGCCAGTTTTCCTTGATCTTCGCGATGTACTCAGTGCCGACGTAATCGGCTCCAGCCGCTTCCGCCTCTCTCGCCTTGTCGCCGGCGGCGATGACGAGGACGCGTACGGTCTTGCCAGTGCCGGCTGGCAGCACGACGGTTCCGCGCACGGCCTGATCGGCGTGCTTGGGATCGACGCCCAGTCGGACTGCAATCTCGACGGTCTCATCGAACTTGGCGAACGCCGACGACTTCACAATGTCGATCGCTTGCCGGGCCTGATACCTGGTGTCGGGACTCCGCTTCTCGGCGGCGGCCTTGTACTTCTTGCCGTGTTCCTTCATCAGTCCCTCACCTCGATGCCCATCGATCTGGCGGCGCCGGCGACCATTGCCATTGCCGCCTCGATCGACTCGGTGTTGAGGTCGGGGAGCTTGATCTCCGCGATCTTCCTGATCTGCGCCTTGGTGACCGAGCCGACCTTGACTCGGTTCGGCGTGCCGGACCCCTTTTCAACTCCCGCTTCCTTCTTCAGCAGGACAGCCGCGGGGGGCGTCTTGGTGATGAAGGTGAAGGACTTGTCCGCGAAAATCGTGATCTCGACCGGGAGAATCGTATCCTGGCCCTGCGTCCGAGCGTTGAACTCTTTGCAGAAGGCCATGATGTTGATTCCCTGGGGGCCGAGTGCCGTTCCCACGGGGGGCGCCGGGTTCGCCTTGCCTGCAGGGATCTGCAGCTTGACGAATCCAACTGCCTTTTTTGCCATGATACTCCTCAGTCGTTACTGTCTCGCGGCCTTTCCTACAGACCCGCGTCTGACTCCCACGGTGTGATTAGAGTCGTAGTGGTATCCGACTGTGCGCTCCTCGCCTCATCGGCCGCCCCGCGCAAGGGCCATCACCTGCGGCGGGAGTAGCGCCGCTGTGACTTCAGATCATCACTTC
>JALYKQ010000072.1 GCA_030774675.1 Gemmatimonadota bacterium
GTTTCCGGCGCCCTGAGCTGCTCCGCAGTGATCTCCTCCAGCTGGCGCTTGCGGGTCTCCGGCCCAAAGAGGACGACGGCCAGTGCCGCGACCGCCATCGGAAGCGCGCCGATGAGTGCCGTGCCGGTGATGGAAGGGGGCGCAACCGCGATAGCCACGAGCGCAATGATCAGCACACCTCCAGCTTTGCTGAATCCGGCCGCCAGCCCGGTGCCGCGCGACCGCAGCTGTGTTGGGAAAATCTCCGCGCTGTACGCCGAGAGCACTGCGACCACCGAGCTGATGCCCCAGATGGGCATGATGAGCAGAGCATATAGGAGGACTCTGTTTGTCACCACGGAGCTGCCAGCCACCACAAAACCGAACAAGGACAGCGCCGTCAGGCCGGTGACGAGGATCAGAGTCCGCTTGCTGCTCCAGAACCCATAAAGCCACGCGATCAGAAAATTGAGCGGAAATCCGATCAGTGCGGAATTGCGGAGCAGTCGGTTAGCCTCTGCCTCACCGAGCCCCATCTTTTGAAGATTGGACGGAATCCAGAGCTGAAACCCGAACGACACCAGGCCGATGCCTAGACCCAATAGCACGACCACCGTCGTTGCACGCAGAAATGGCGGGCGAAGCAGTTGCCGGATTCCCGTACCTGGCACAGATGTCACCTCGACACGGCCTTCCGGCTCTCGCACGATTACCGCGCCGTACCGCTTCATAATCATCGCGGCTTCGTCCGTTCGTCCGTGCGCGAGGAGAAAGCGCGGCGACTCCGGAATCCAACGGCTGAGCAGAATCAGAAGCACGCCGGTAGGGAAACCGATCAGCCAGAGGATGCGCCAGCTGAGCGTGGGCACCAAAGCGGTGGCAAGCCAGCTCGTGATAATGTAGGCTCCCGCCACGTCCCCTCCGATCAGCACCAGGAGCCAGCCACGATGCCGCGCCGGAATGGTCTCAGCCATGATCGTGAACATGATCGGCAGCATGCCGCCGACGCCGAGGCCCATGACGAAGCACATGATCATGTTCAGAGCGAAGCTGGGCATCGAACCGCAAATGCTCGTCGCGATGAACGTCATTGCGGCCATGAGGATGGACGGACGGCGGCCCAACCGGTCGCCCAGCCAACCCCAGAGAAATGACCCGAGCACCGTACCGATGATACCGGAGAGGGGCAGGAGTGCCGCTGGAATACTTCCGGCCGGGTGGAGGGGAGATCTCAGCCCGTACTCGCGAGTCATCCCCGGCAACACGAAGGACAGCGTCGCCGGCTTCATCACGTCAATCGTTACGGCAGCCGCCATGACGAGCATGAGCGCTACATGCGCCGAACTTATCGGGACTTCATCGAGCGCTCGCACCCGGATCCGCACGTCGGACGCCAACATGTGCGAATGATCGCGCGGGATCAGCCCCCAGATCGCCGCGGCCAGCCCGGCCACGATCAACACCATCCCGAGGACCATTGACATGTCCAGTGGCATGCCCGCCAAACGGAAGCCGACGCTACGCGCCTCGACGTACATCGGCAGGTGGAGGATTACACCTGCAATCACTGCGACGACGCCAGCCCAGAAAGCTCCTCGATGCCCGAATGTCGTGCCTCTATCAGTTGGCTGCATCGGGTAGAAAGTATCCGGAGGACGTCAGGTCCGCAAAAAAACACACGACGACGAACCCCATCTTTCAGATTAGTGCTTGAGCAACCGGTGCCCCAGCGACCATATTCGCTGGGCACAGGTCGACGTCTGAACCCGCCCCAGACGAGACCACGCTCGACGTCATACCAATCGACAGCGAGGACTTGATGCAGAACCCTGAGTACGATGCGATCGTCGTTGGGTCCGGGATTTCCGGAGGTTGGGCCGCCAAGGAGCTCACCGAAAAGGGTCTTCGCGTGCTCATGCTCGAGCGAGGCAAGAACATCGAGCATATCAAGGACTACGTCAACGCGACCAAAGGGCCGTGGGAGTATCCGCATCGCGGTGGACGAACCCGGGCGATGGAGGAGCTGTATCCGGTGCTCAAACGAGACTACCCACTCAACGAGACCAATCTCGACTACTGGGCATCGGACAGGGATTCTCCGTACACCGAGGTAAAGCGCTTCGACTGGTACCGCGGCTACCACGTCGGTGGACGGTCGCTGATGTGGGGACGCCAAAGCTATCGCTGGAGTGACTTCGACTTCGAGGCGAACGCCAAGGATGGAATCGCCATCGACTGGCCGATCCGCTACAAGGACCTGGCGCCCTGGTACGACCACGTCGAGAAGCACGCCGGCATCAATGGCACGCACGAGAACATGCCGCAGCTACCCGACGGACAATTCCTGCCGCCGATGCAGCTCAATTGCGGCGAGCAGGCCGTCGCGGATATAGCGAACAAAAAATTCGGGCCACACCGGCGCATGATCCCAGGCCGCAGCGCCAATCTCACCCAGGCGCATGCGGGACGAACGCAGTGCCAGTTCCGTGATGCGTGCTGGCTTGGCTGCCCGTACGGCGCGTACTTCAGTACCCAGTCGTCGACCCTGCCGCCGGCGGTGGCAACCGGTCGACTTACGCTGAAGCCGTGGTCAATCGTCACTGAGGTTCTCTACGACAAGAACAAGAAGCGCGCGACCGGAGTCCGGGTCATGGACGCGCTCACCAATCAGACGACGGACTACAACTCGAAGGTCGTCTTCCTCTGCGCCTCGACACTCAACAGCGCCTGGCTGCTAATGCGCTCGGCGACCGACGTTTGGCCCGGTGGATTGGGAAGCAGCTCAGGCGAGCTCGGGCACAATCTGATGGACCACCACTTCCGCGCCGGTGCGGGCGGGAGACTCGAGGGACTGGACGACAAGTACTACCACGGCCGGCGTCCGAATGGATTCTACATTCCCCGTTATCAGAATCTGTTCGGCGACAAGCGGCCGTACCTCCGCGGTTTCGGCTATCAGGGAGGCGCGGGACGAGACGGGTGGGGCCGCGGCGTAGCGGAACTAGGCGTGGGTGGCGAATTCAAGGATGCGCTGTCACTGCCCGGACAATGGACCATTGGCGCGACCGCTTTCGGCGAGATGCTGCCGAATCACGCTAACATGGCTTCACTCGATCCGGCGAAGAAGGACAAGTGGGGCCTGCCGGTGCTCAAGATCGACTGCGCCACCGGCGAGAACGAGAGGCTGATGCGGCGCGACATGCAGGTCGACATGGCAGAATTGCTGGAACAGTCGGGAGTCAAGGACGTCACCGTTTACGACGCCGGCTCCTTCCCCGGGATGGGAATCCACGAGATGGGAACGGCGCGCATGGGACGCGATCCCAAGACGTCAGTGCTCAATTCCCACAACCAGGTCTGGGATGCGCCGAACGTGTTCGTCACCGACGGATCGTGCATGGTCTCGACCGCGTGTCAGAATCCTTCACTCACTTACATGGCGCTCACTGCCCGCGCGGCTGATTACGCGGTGCAGGAATTGAAGCGCCAGAACGTCTGACCGGAGCCAGCGATGACTGAAAACGATATCCTGGACGAATACAGTCCTGAGCTGATCACCCGTCGCGAAGCGGTGGCGCGGGTGGCCGCACTGCTGGGCGGGGTGGCGCTGATTGGTGGGAGCGCTCTGATTACAGGGTGCCGCACTGAGAAGACGGACGTAGCTTTCACGCCCTTCACGCCTGACGAGGTCGCGTATCTCGACGAGATCGCGGACACGATTCTGCCCACAACGAGCACTCCGGGCGCGAAGGCGGCGAAGACGGGCGAACTCATGGCGCGGATAGTCACCGACAGCTACAGCCCCGAGGATCAAAAGATTTTCCGAGCGGGTATGGTGAAACTGGACGACGCCAGCAAGGACAAGAACGGGGGCAAGACGTTCATGCAGGCAACGCCGGAGCAGCGCTTGGCATTGCTCAAGACCCTCGACAAGGAGCAGTTCGACTACTCGGAGAAGCAGCGCCTCGACCAACTCAAGAAGTCGAAGGAGTTTTTGGCGCAGGCGGTCCAGGAGAACGCCTCCAAGACGGAGTCACAGAAGGCAACAGCGATAACAGCCGAGCCCCCCAATCGCTATTTCAGAATGATGAAGGAGCTGTCGCTGCTCGGATATTTCACGTCGGAGATTGGCTGCACCCAGGCGCAGCGTTACGAAGAGTCGCCTGGAAAGTGGGAACCCTGCATTCCGTACAAGCCGGGTGAGAAGGCGTACGCGAGCCACGCCTGACGGAGATGCAATTGTTTCGTAAGGCGGTACTGCTCCTCGCGCTCGCACTGCCGGCGACCGGATTGTCCGCGTCTGCCGCGGCCTGGAGGCTCGTGGTTTTCAACGAGCGAATGCTTGGACGCTGGGACATCACGATCACCACGCCCGATGGACCGCGTCCGTCCTGGCTCGAGATCGAGCGGTCTGGTCGCGAAGCCGTCGTCGGACGTATCGTCGGAATCGTCGGGAGCGCGCGGCCAATCGCGCGCATCAACGCCAGCGGCGATTCGCTTCGCTTTTCCGTGCCCCCGCAGTGGGAGGAAGGAACCGGTGATCTCTCGGTCGAGGCGGCTCTCCAGGGCGATCGTCTCGCGGGGCACATGACTTTCCCGGACGGAAAATCCTACATCTGGACTGGTGTACGCGCGCCACGGACGGTCGCCCGTACGAATATGGTTTGGGGCGCCCCGATCAGGTTGCTGCACGCGAAGGATCTCGGCGGTTGGAGGGCAATGGGAACCCCCAATCAGTGGACGGTGAGCAATGGCGTTCTCACGAGTCCGCGTTCCGGCGTCAACATCGTGACAGAGCGAAACTTCGGCGATTTCAAGCTGCACATCGAGTTCCGCTATCCGACGGAGAGCAACAGCGGCGTCTACCTGCGCGGGCGCCACGAAGTGCAGATCCAGGATGACTTCGGTGCCGAGCCGGCGAACGATCGCTTCAGCAGCATCTATGGGTTCATTTCGCCGAGTCAAATCGCCGCAAGGCCGGCCGGACAATGGCAGACTTACGACATCACGCTCATAGGCCGGATGGTGACGGTCGTCGCGAACGGCAAAATGGTGATCTGCAATCAGGAGATCCCGGGCATCACCGGCGGCGCGCTCGACAGCAACGAAGGCGCGCCGGGCCCTCTATACCTCCAAGGGGATCACGGCCCGATCGAGTACAGAAACATCATTATCACACCGGTCAGATAAGGGTTACTTGGGGCGAAGCCGCCGGAGGTCGAGCCACTTCGCTACCGGCCCCACCAGCGCCAGCGCGAGAAACGCAGGCGCCACATTGAACGCCGTGGGCAGCGGCCACCCCTCGTCGGACGCAAGCCGGATCAACGCCTCCATACAGGCGATCAGGATCGCCACCACCATCTGTCGTCTCCGCCCGCGCACTACAGTGCGTGGATCGGTGATCATGAAGAACACGAACAGCTGATACATCGGTCCGGTGATCGGGGCGATCTCCGGCAACAGCGGCTGTCCCAGCGCCGTGGCACGCAACGTATTCAGCAGCAGGAAGCTCGCTACGTAAGTGAGCGTGATGTGGAGGACGCCTACGCGCGCCGCGATGATGAGACCAAAGATCCAGATCACCAGATTGGTTGTGACATCGTTACCGAACTGGTGGCTGAGCACCGATACGCGGTCCGGTGCGGCTAGCAGAAGAGCGCTGACGGCGAAGTTGGTCGGATTCCAGAGGTGGTTGTCTCGATAGCGCAGGAGGTACTTCGACGAAATTGCGAGAAATCCGCCGAGGACGAACGGCCATAGCGCGCCGCCTTGCGGCTTGAGGAGCAGCGTCAGACTAATGCCGCTGATGTAGGCGCTCAGCAGGTTGACGACCTTACCGCGATCGAACCAGGACAGCAGCGCCTCGGTCCCCGTGCAAACCGCAAGGGCCAACACGAGCCGGTCATAGCTGCCCAGCATGTGGTAGCGGAGCTGCGCCGCCACCAGCACCACCGTGATGAGGAAGGCTATCAGATAGCGCGGATCGATCCTGCTCCCGCGTTCCCACCAGCGCGCGAGAGCGTTCCTTTCCCGGGCGGTCGCGGGTATCGCGTCGCTCACGGTCTCAGCGCTCCGGCTCGGTGACCGTGACGACGCGATCTATGGGCGGGCGCGGCATTATCTGCTGCGTCCCTGAGGGCCAGTGGATGACGACTCGGTCCACCCACTCCCGAGAACCAAGCCCGAAGTGAACGCGACGATCGTTCTGGCTCGCGAATCCCGAACCGCCGTCGACGATCCGCCGCTGCCTCAGATCTCCGGACTCCAGCAGCACCTCGGCGCCGATCGCGCTGCGATTGCTGCGGGTGCCGATGAGCCGGAAAGCGATCCAGTGGTTGGAGCTGTCGGGATAGTCGCGATAGAGCACCGCCGGCTGGTTCTGGTTCGCAACGATCACATCCTGTGAACCCCGGCTGGAAAGATCAGCGAGCGCCACCGCCCGGCCGTCGTACAGGTCAGTCACCCCAACGTTCTTTGCAACATCCACCCAGCCCGACACACCGCGATTGATGTAGACGCGTGACGGCTCGTACCCGGACAAGCTTGCGTTCCCGAAGGCAGGCCAGGTCGCGGCATCCTCGAAGAAGCGGCCATTGGCACCCGCAATCTTCGACATCGCGTACCAGTAGCTCTTCTTGCGATCCGCCGAGATAAACCCGTTGGCGACGAAGAGCTCGTTGGCGCCGTCGTTGTTGAGATCGCCGAACTGTGCACCCCACGCCCAGCCCGCGTCGGCGATCTCGCCCGCGGCGACGTTGCGGAACCGGCGCGCCTCGGTCATCTCGTTGAGGCGCAGGTTGTTGTTCTGAAATAGGTATCCGCGCTCGGAGATATTGGTGACGAAGGCGTCGAGCCGGCCGCGATTATACGCATCGCCCAGCGCTACCGCCATTCCGCTCTTGGATTCGCTCTCCAAACCAGCGGTAGTAAGTGTGAACCGCCGCCCGTGATCGTTGAGATAGAGCTCCTCCGGGCCGTAATCGTTGGCGAGATAGATGTCCGGCCAACCGTCTCCGTTAAAGTCGGCCGACGCGGCAGCGAGCGTCCACCGGGTGCTGCCGACGCCCAGCTTGTCGGTCACGTCCTCGAATTTGCCACCGCCCAGATTATGAAACAGCAAGTTCTTCCCACCGTTGGTAGCGAACTCGAAGCTGTTGTGCATGATTTTCGTCGTCGTTAGGTGCCACAGATCGACGTCGCGGAAATACGCGGTGATGTAGAGATCGAGCAGGCCGTCGCGATCGTAATCGAGCCAGATTGCGCCGTTGCTGTTCACCCAGCGGCGTAGACCGGCCTGCGCGGTCACGTCCTCGAAGCGGGCGCCATCGACCCGGGGGGTACCCCGGCGGGTCCCATCGACGTTTCTGAACAGCGCCGGATAACCGTAGCGGTACACCAGCACGTCCTCGCGGCCGTCGTTGTCGAAGTCGCCCCAGACGGCGCCCATCGACACTCCTTCACCCGCGCGATTTATGTCCGCCAGCCCCGCGCTCGCTGCAACCTCCTCGAACGTGCCGTCGCCGAGATTGCGGTAGAGCGCGTTGGGCTCACCGAAACGGCTGTTGGTAAAGTACAGGTCGGGCCTTCCATCCCCGTCGAAATCGGCGACGGATACCGACGCCCCCAACGCGGCGACGTGCGGCTCGATGCCCGCGATCTTTGGATCGAAGGTCGGCCGGTGGTGGACGAAGTGAATGCCGGCCGCAGCGGTCTCGTCGCGCAACATGAATCCGGGGTGCGCAGCATCCGTAGCCGCCCGATTTGGCCCGCGATCCAGTCGCATCGCTAGCAGCAGCGACGCGAGAAAGGGAACGGCGATTATGGCGCGCCTAACAGCGGGGCGGGGTCGGTGAAGCACGGATCAGAGTATATCTTCAGGACGTCGTAGCCGCGACACGCCGCGGCTCTGAGCCGCCCCGACCTTCGTGGAGATGCACCCATGCGTTACCTGCTCCGCAGCCTTCGTCCGGCGCTGGTGAGTGCCTTCGTGCTCACGAGCGCAGGGTGTGGTGGATCGCCTGCCGCAATAGGCACGACACCGCCCATCGACACGCCGCCGCAGGAGTGGAAGCTGGCGTGGAGCGACGAATTCGACGGCCTGGCGGGCGCGCCCGTCGACGGCACGAGATGGGTTGCCGAAACGGGCGGAGGCGGCTGGGGCAACCAGGAGCGGGAGTACTACACGACTCGTCCCGAGAACGTCTCGCTTGATGGGGCCGGGCACCTCGTCATCACGGCGCGCGCCGAGCCCGCGAATTCGCCTTACAGTTGCTGGTATGGGGTGTGTCGCTACACATCCGCGCGCCTCAAGACCAAGGACCGGTTCGAGCAGACCTACGGCCGCTTCGAGGCGCGCATCCGCATCCCTCGCGGGCAAGGACTCTGGCCGGCGTTCTGGATGCTCGGCAACAACATCGACCCCGTCGGCTGGCCTCAATGCGGTGAGATCGACGTCATGGAGAACATTGGCCGCGAACCAGCTGTTGTGCACGGGACGATGCATGGGCCCGGCTACTCGGGGGCGAACGGCATCGGCGGAGACTATACGCTGGCAAGCGGCGCATTCGCGGATGACTATCACGTCTTCTCTGTGGAGTGGAACACCATCGAGGTCCGCTGGCTGGTCGACGAGCGGGAATACCGGCGAACCACGCCGACCAATCTGCCAAACGGAACCACCTGGGTCTTCGACCATCCGTTCTTCCTGCTGCTGAACGTCGCGGTCGGCGGCGCCTGGCCGGGCGACCCTGACGCGTCGACGGTGTTTCCGCAGCAGATGCTCGTGGACTACGTGCACGTGTACCGGCAGTGATCAGAGCCTAGCCTTTAGGCCGCGCTGTGCGATAGCGACTGCCGGGAACGCGTGTCGCCGGGTAAGAAGCCAACCAATAAGCAATCCAAAAGCGAAATTGGATGAAGCTGTCTCTATAAGGTGCGCCATTCGCACCGGTTCGGGCATGTACGGGTTCGGCAGGAGGAGTTGAGCGTTCATCAATACCGCAAACAGAAATCCGAGCGCGAGCGTCGTTTCGGTGCAACGCCCTTGCAGCATCCTGATCACCGGCAACGCGATGGCGACCCAGCACATCGCCCGCACGATTTGGAGTGGCACCAGCCAGGGCGTGTTTCGCAGTACTGTTCCCATTTGCCTAAGGAAGCTGCCTGGATCAACACCACCGTAATACTCGCGCACGGCGGGATTTCGCCAGGCGATGAAATAGCCGAATGTGAAATAAAGAAAGACATACGCGAGCGCGATAACGGCGAGCTTCCACCCCCACTCGCTCGCCGGCATGGCCAGGCGTGAATTTGGTTCTGGGTTGTCGGGCCCGGCTTTTCTCTTTCCCAGAATGAGCACCGCCAACACCGAGAACGGTGCCGCAATCAAAGCGCCCATCAAGAACAGGCGTGGCACCGTGCCCTCCGGCAGGCGAGTGAGAAAAACAGCCGACTCGATTTGCGGCATGAACGTCGTGACGCCATAGAAGACGAAGAAGACCGCCGCCGCGAGCCGCCAGCCTGACCAGCGAGAACGAAGGATGAGATAGGTTACAACGATCACTTCCAAAACGCAGACAGCGATCAAGGCGAGCGCCGCCGAGCCCGCGGGCTGCGACGGCTGTGAGCTGTCCAATCCGACCACCCCGCTCGCCAACGCAAAGAACACGAACAGAACGATCGTCAACGCTATGACTCTCAAAACAATGAGACCTGCAGTCATCGCGGCGAAACGCCTCCCTTTACCACGCGTGTGTCATAGTCACGAAGGTAGCGCTGATGCTGCGCGTCGCTTGGGTATGCATCAGCTGGTAAGTAGGGATATGCCTTTACACCGTGGAATGGAAGCGGACCCACGGTCGTTCCGAATGCCGTGTTCAGATCGGAGTCCTTGATCCACCCATCGGTGTAGAGGAGGAAGTCACGCTTCCACCCACTCGGGAGCGATCTCGCGGAGCTTGCGTCGAACTCGAGGGTCGCCTCGTCCCCCGGTCCCATGACCACGTACATGTCGTCGGGCTTGCGGAGCAGGGGCAGTATGTCGCCGAAGCGCGTGAAGGCGCCCTCGATCGGCCGCCACGGTGACTCCTTCGACACGTCGTCGTAGGCGAACCAGTAAGGCCCGTAACGCCCACCCTTGCGATACATGCGGGAGAAGCCGCGGTAATGCAGATCGGCGGACAATGGCGAGAGGGTCGTGACCTTGGCCCGGGTGTTCTCGAGAACGCGAGACACGAATGCCTGGTCCCAGTAGATCTGCATGTTCGTCCGAATCCGCACGCGATGGTCGGTGGTCGGAAACTTCCCGGCCAGATCCACCACGACCGTCTTGTCCTTACCGGATGGGAACCCGATGTCAGCGATAGCGATCCGCCATCTACCGTTCGCATCGCGAACCTCGAGGGAAGGAGACGCGAGCCTGATCGTCGATTGCTGTCCAAGCGCGACGTTGATGCTGGCATCGGTGGGATAGATCCAGCCGCGCAGAAAGAGGAATGTGCCGGGACGGCCCGCTAGGTCGCCCAAGTCCAGGACGAGATCATGGGGCTCGACTACGCCCTGGTACTGGGTGGGAGTGAGGTTCGAGACGTACACTTCGTCGCTCTCGCGCAAGGCAGGCAGGACGTCGCTGCCACGTTCATCAGTTGCGGAGAGCGGGAGGTCGCGCCTCGCGACCTGAAAAAGATTGAGCTTGACCGCACCCGGGGGCACGAAGCGCTCGTCCACGAATACGTCAACCGAATCCGGGTGGTCGACGGCCAACAACTGGACCTCGTCGGCATACGCCGTCTCCCACAGCTCCTCGGTCAGCTGGAGGAGATAACGTCCGTCGCGCGCCTTGAGCGCATCACCCGGGATGCGCAGATATTCCTGCGACGCGCCCGCAGGCGCGAAGGCGCTGGTGCTGCCCATGAGGCCCAGGGGCATTCCCAACGCGCTGCGCCACATTGCGTCGGTCACGAACTGGAAGCGCTTTCCATCCCAGGTATACGCAAGCGCGCACGACCCCTTGAGCATTTCGCGCTCGACCACGTCCTGATCAGATCCAGGGAAGTACACAGTTTGTGGAACGCCGTTTGGCCACTCAACTCGGAGCACGTCCGCCTTGAGGTGCGGCCCCAACCCAAAGTGCGTCACACGACCGGTAGCGATACGCGTCTGATAGATCTCACCAGCTCGCAGCTCCAGCCGCGCCCCGGTTCCGAACGCGTTATTCTTGCCGCTGCCGGTACGCAGAGCCTTGAGCTCAATGTTCACAGAGAGGTTGCTGTTCCCGAAATCGTTGCGCAACAGTCGCGGCGCGCCGCCGGCGTCCGTCAGCACGAGATCTTCGTCGCCATCGTCGTCGACATCCGAGACCGCGATCGCGGATGCACCAGCCGCGCGCGCCGAAGCCGGAATCAAGGACGACCTGTCGAGAAGCCTGCCGGTGCCGTCGTTCCGAAACAGAAACAGCCTCGCCGCGTCGCCGGCCTTAGCGACCGAGGTACCGGCGACTACGAGATCGAGCCAGCCGTCATTGTCGTAGTCCACGAACGTCGCCGCCGATGCAAAAGTCGAGCGGAGCACTTGCATTGCGGCAATCGATCGCCAGTCTCGGGCGAAGGTTCCGTTCCCTTTGTTGAGCCAGAGCACCGGCTCGCCTCCAGTGGTGCTGGCGACGAAGAGATCGAGGAATCCGTCGTTGTTATAATCCCCGACGGCGGCAGCACCCGACCCGCCGGTGGTCACGAGGCCACTCGCAGCGGTCACGTCGGTGAAACGCTGTGCGCCGCCGTTGTGGAAGAGAGCGTCGCTTCCCTTATCGTTGGTCACGAAAACGTCAATGCGGCCATCCCCGTCGAAATCTCCGAAGACGGCGTCCCGCGCCTCGCCGCTCCCAGTCAGACCGAAGCTTGCTGTTGCGTCGGTAAAAGTCCCATCGAGGTTGTTGCGGTACACGGTGCGCTGACCGCTTCCGACCAGGAGGATATCCAGGTCTCCGTCGTGATCCAGATCCACGAAGAGCGCCTTGCGCGCTCCCTTGATGTCAGCAACTCCGGCTTTCGTGGTCACCTCCACAAATGTCCCGTCACCGCGATTGCGGAACAGGTGACCGCGCGCCTCGCCATCGATAACGAACAGGTCCAGCCACCCATCGTTGTCGTAGTCCGCAAAGGTGGCGTAAGCAGCGCCCTGCGAAAGCGAGATACCCGACCGTTCGGTAGCCTCGCGGAGGAATCCGCCGCGAACCCGATAGATATGGCCGATGGATCGCCGCAATGCGGGCGACCATGTCGAGACGAACAGATCATCCGTGCCGTCTCCGTCGACATCGCCAGCAGCGAGTGCGCTCGGGCCGACTCGCGGCTCGGAGGCAGTGCCACCTCCGACGGATTGTTCCGAGCCTACGAAACCCGCGTCGCTCGTCGCATCCACAAATTTTGCCTGATCGACCGTCGCTCGCTCTCGGATTCCCTTGATCGAGATGAAGTTCTTGGGTGCGAAAGAGATGACAGGACGCCCAGCGATTGGAACTTCGCTCCACTTGATGTCGTCCAGCGAGGCCTGGTACGGCGCCGTGACCTCCATCAGACCGAAAAAGCGGTCGAGTGTGGACCGCGATTGCGCCAGCTTGCCCGCACGTAGGAACTGAATGGCGCTGTCGAGATATGATCGCGCCTCCTTTGGAGGCGCGGGCGGGATCCGCCGGACTTCCTCGAGGTGCTGGATGGCGCTGTCAGCTTCCCCGCTGCGCACGAGCGCGTCCACGAGCTTCAGTCGTGCGACCAGATTCGCGGGCGCGACCGCTAGGACGTCCCTGAGTCGGTCCTCATACCTGCCGGCTGCAACGCCACCGGGCTGCTGAGCTTCGAGCTCGGCGAGCGCGTACAACACGTGGGGATTGACAGTATTGTCGCGGCGCAGCCGCTCGAGCACGGTACGTGCGTCCGAAGGACGTCCCGTCAGCGAGTACAGCCTCGCGAGGGCGAGTCCCACATCGGTACTCGTCGGGTCCAGGTCTCTTGACCGACGCAGCTGCTTTTCCGCTTCGTCGTAGCGGCCAGCCTGCAGGTAAGTGAGTCCAAGGTCCGCATAGCCAACGGGATCGTCGGGCGCGAGCTTGGTGAGCTTCTTGAACGCGGATTCAGCCTCAGGCAACTGGTTTCGCTGGAGATAGCTTAGGCCGAGCATGCGAGTGGTGTAGAGATCCTCCACGGCCGCCCGCTCGGGTCGACAAGCGCCGGTTGCGGCGATCAGCGCGGCGCCCATGGAGGCAATCAAGGCTCGCCAGGCCCCCCCGGTAATGCGCGCGTTCATTAACGGCGCGGTAGCTGCGCCCATCGCTTTAGTCTCTCGACGATGTTGAAGGGATCGGATAATGCGGGACGAGCGAACGATAGTCCTTGGCCTAGGTGTTGGCGATGGGCCACACCATTCTCGTCAAATCGAAGGGTATTTCGGCGGCAAGTGTGCGGAAATTGCGAAAGAGACGCTTGGGTCAACCCACTAACGCGAGGATAAACGTATGAAAGGCGTAGCACTCGCCGCCCTGGTCGCGGGTTTAGCCGCGGCAGCTGTTTCGGCGGACGCAAACACACCCGCCACGCGGCACTCCGCGTCTCTCGTCCAACCGAGCTGCCCAGCGGCGCCGGCGGTCGCCAACGCCTATCTCAGGGCGCAGGCCGGCCGCAAGCTCACGATGACACGCGGCGCGGTCATCGCAGAGATAACGAAGCTGACCGGGGCCGATGGCGAGTTCGCGGGTCTCAAGCCCTGCGACTCTGGCTACCCCAACGCCGTGCGCTTCTATATCGACGAAGTGATCAAGGCGGGCACGGACAACAGCACACCGCGGACCTAGGGCCTCGCAGGGAAACCGGCTGGCGAGGGGATCTTACCAGCCGGTTTTTCTCGTTCCCGTCCGACAGAACCGTTTGCCACTGGCAAGGTGAAGAAAAACGTGCTGCCGGCGCCCACCATGCTTTCGCACCAGATGCGCCCGCCGTGCGCTTCAACTATCCCCTTCGCGATTGCCAGGCCGAGTCCGACACCCTGGTGATCGTTGCTCCGCGCTTGCCAGAAGTTGTCGAAAAGATGTTGAATGTCATCAGGCGGAATTCCTGGACCCGTATCGGTCACCTGAAAGACAACTCGATCTCCGTCCGGTGCCGCCTGTAGCCTGACACTTCCTCTCGCGGGTGTGAACTTGATCGCATTGCTGACCACGTTGCCTACCAGCTGCGATATACGGAGCGTGTCGACGTGCACGACGACGCCGTCGTCCGGGGAAATCGTATCGAAACGAACGCCACGCTTCTCGGCGGCTGGTTGAAACGCTTGCGCCGTCTGTCGGAAAATGGCGGCGACTGGAACATCCTCGAGGTCGAGCGAGAATTTTCCCGCTTGCAACCGCACGGTGTCGAGAAGATCGCCGATCAGGCGGTTCATCTGCTTGCCCGCCCGCATCGCGACGTCGAGCAGCTCGCGTTGCCGATCAGGCTCGACCTTGTCCTCGAGGAGCAGCTCGGTCGTCGTGGTGATCAGATTGAGCGGATTGCGCAGGTCGTGCGCGACGACGCCGAGCACGTCTTCCCGCGCGTGAGCTAGGAGCTCGGCGTCGTGGCGCATCTCGCGCTCGGCATCGTAGCTCCGCGCGACTTCATCGTTGAGGATCCTGAGCTCGGCGGTGCGCTGCTCCGCCAGCGCCAGTGCCCGATGGAGCGCATCCATCGTCAACGTGATCGTCGCCGCAACGATGATGAAGGCGATGATCTCGAGGCCTTCAATGCGGTCGAGGCTGAGCGAGCCACCGGGCGCGAGGAAGTTGAGATCGATGAGAAGGAGCGAAAGCGCGGTCGTGAGCGTGCTGGGTCCCCGCCCCCCGTACCAGGCGGCCACGGCGACTGCCGGCACGAAGAAAAGAAAGCTCGGCGTCGGCCCATCACGTTTGAGGACGAGAGTTCCCACGAGTGCAACGGCGGTAGCGACGAGCCCCAACGCATAGCGCGCGGGGCTTGACCGCAGATTTCTCGAGTGCTGGTGAGATCCGAACACGTGACCGTCCCGAGTTACGACTCGGACCAATAACCCCTTACCGCCGGTCCGCCTTCAGACCTGAATACGCGCGCTCGCGGCGTTCCGTTGGGCGAGTGCTTCCTGCGCCGATGACGATCCACCTCCCCGGCTCGTGTATCCGCCGGTTGAATCGAGATCCCACCCCCTGGAATCGCGAAGGTACAGGTCGAGGGCCTCGTCGAGCAGCGCTCGATTCGTCGCGTCGAGTACAGGCACCAGCAGCTCAATGCGCCGGCGAAGATTTCGCGGTCTCAGGTCGGAGGATCCGATGAAATAGGCCGGCGAGCCGTCGTTATTAAACCGGTATATTCGCGAGTGCTCGAGGAACCGCCCGACCACCGAGACCACTCGAATGCGCTCGGACAATCCGGTCACTGCCGGCCTGAGCGTACAGATGCCGCGGACCACCAGATCGATTTCGACCCCGGCTGCCGAAGCGTCGTACAGGGCGCGAACGACTTCCGGATCGGAAAGCCCGTTGAACTTGGCGCGGATATTCGCCGGCCGCCCGGAGCGCGCGTGCGAGGCCTCGCGCTCGATGTGACTGAGGATTGCGGGTAGAAGCTGGTGCGGTGCGACGAGCGCGCCACGCGTGAGCCCGCGCGGAGGAATCGACGAGCCGGTGAGCTGGTTGAACAGATCTGCGACGTCAGCCACGAGGTCTTCCCTCGCGGAGAAAAGACTCAGGTCGGTGTACTGCAACCCGGAACGCGCGTTGTAGTTTCCAGTTCCGACGTGGACGTACCGCTTGAGTTTTCCATCTTCACGCCGGACCACCAAGGTCACCTTGGAGTGATTCTTGAGCCCGATTAGGCCATAAACGATGTTGGCGCCCGCTTTCTCCAGGGCGCGCGCCCAGACGACGTTGTTCTCCTCATCGAAACGCGCCTTCAGCTCGACGAACACCGCAACGCCCTTTCCGCTGCGCGCGGCGTCGAGCAAGGCGTCGACAATCGCTGACGAGTCCCCGACCCGATAGAGCGTGATCTTTATGGTGGTAACCGCCGGATCCAACGCAGCTTCGCGAATAAAACGAATGACGGTGGCTTCGAAGGAATCGAACGGATGGTGGAACAGGAGATCGCGCCGCTCCATTTCCTCGAAGAACGATGCCTCGGGTGCAATCGGAGTGGCGGGATGGAGCACCTCGTACCGCACCTGAGGGAGCTCGGGGAGGCTCAGCTCGCCAAGGGAGCGCAAATCGAGTAGCTCCTCGACCTCCTGAAACACCTCCGGGCCGATCTCGTCAGTGTGTCCGGTCTCTCGATTGAGGCTTTCGAGGACCAGCGTACGAACGAACTGTGGCATTCCTTTCTCGATTTCAACCCGTATAGCCGGATTCTCGTGACGCCGGCCCGCGGCTTCCTCAACCGCATCGAGGAAATCGGCGGCGGCCTCTTCGTTGAATGGCAGATCGCCGGCCCTGGTCACGCGGAACAGGTATGCGCTCTCCGGCCTTGCGTTCGGGTAAAGCAGGTCGAGATTGGCCGCGATTACCTGTTCGATCGGCACCACGGCGAACCCCTTGCGCGGGACACGCTTAAACCGATTGCTGTCCGAGGGCAGCTCGAGCTGAGCGAGATGCGGCCGGTCGGCTTCATCGAGACGGAACACCACCGCCAGCGACGAAGCCAGGTGCGGAAGGTGTGGCATCGGGTGGCCGGGACTGAGTGTCATCGCCAGAGGAGTAAGCGACGGCAGAATCTCCTCGTGGGATCTCGTCCTCAGCTCGGCGCGCTCGTCTTCAGCCAGGTCCTCCCAGTCGAGAATGTGGACGTCAATCTCGCGGAGCGCGCGCTTGCAATCCGAGTAGCAAGCGGCCTGCCGGTCCACGATCTCGGTGACGCGCTCTCCAATTCTCTCGAGACGTTCCGTGCCGGTGAGGCCGTCCCCCGCCTGCTCCTCTGCCTGTTCGCGGGCAGAGGCCCTGAGCCCTCCCATTCGCACCATGAAGAATTCGTCGATGTTAGCGCTCACTATCGCGAGAAACCTCAGCCTCTCCTGGAGCGGCGTGTCCTGATTCTCCGCGAGCGCCAGGACGCGCAGCTGGAACGACAACAGGCTCAGCTCCGGATTCAGAAACTGCGCGGACTGACGCTCGGCAGTCGTCAGCTCGGGAATTCTGCGAAAAGAATCCGAGTCGTGGTCCCAGGGGTCGGGCTCCGCACGCCGCGCCCATTTGAGGAGCAATTCGGCTCTCTCGCGTGGATTCGAGGCGATCGGGCGCACGTCGAGCTTCTCCTCCAGGGCACTTGCCAAACGCTTCAGCCTCGCCTCATAACCAGCCCGCACGCGGCCGGTCAGCTGATAGAGAGATCGCGACAATTCTCCGTTTCTCACAGTGATCTGATCGTAATGGAGCACGATGCGAGGACGGCGCACCCAGTCAGGATCCGCGAAGCGCGTCAGCCTGTTCACCTCAAGCTCGGTTCGCGATATCAACAGCGCAGGATCGATGACCGAGCGAAGCCATGTCGTGGCGGGCGTTTCCTCCTGAAGCGCCCCGGGGATCTCGACACCGCGGAGAGTACTTTCTATGTACGAGTCTTTCCGCTCAGCCGATCGACCACCGCGGACAGACAGCACCGCGCCGCCCTCTGCGCCAACCCGGAGCCGGCAGACGATCCCGCGCTTGCGCAGCGAGTCGTCGTGCGTGTCCAGATATATGTCGCGATGGAAGGTCCGCTTCGGTGCGCTGGCCGAGAGTCTGAGCGGCAGCGGAGCGCGCGCCTGGGCCTCGAGCTCCGGCAGCGATGCGAGCTCGTATCGGAAGACACTCATGCTGGGCTCAGCGCTTCTGCAGACCTCAGCGGCGAGCGATGCAGGACTCGATTATCGACCGCTTGGCGGAGCGAGGATCGTTGATAGTTTCGTAGAACTCGTCGAAGTAGCGCAGCGTCTCCTTCACCGTGCCGCGGTCCATCAGCTTCCCGATCTCGTCGTTGTACAGCGCGTAAATCGCGGGTCTTTTCTCCTTGAACAGCGCGAATGCTCTGGCGTAGGAGTCGGCGCCGGTACAGTAGCCGCGAAACAGTCTCTGACGGACGTTGGGGAGGTTCAGCTTCTCATCCGGCGCGGCGTAGCGCGCGTTGACCGCACCGGCGAAATCGAAATCGTAGGCGATGGGGAGCACGCTGCCGTCGGGCTTGAAGAGAAGCTCGACGTTGTGCAGCGCCGAAACCGAGAAATCGGTGTTGCCGATCATGTACTGAAATACGCCGACCAGGGCGTCCTGATCCGGATCGAGATCCCCCGGGAGCGCGCCCTTCTGCTCCATCATCTTTCCACCGATTCGGGCCGCAACTGCCTTTGGCTCCTCGATCACGAATCCATATCTCCGGGCGCGCACCTTTCCGTTGGCGCTATCGGCGTAGGTGAACCTGAGCAGGCGTGCTTTGTGACTCACGGGAGTCAACAGCTGATAGATGCGGTATAGCTGGAACTCCTGAAGGATGTACTGCTCGTAGCCATCGGTATCCTGGCAGTAGCTCACGAGTTTCGGTTTGTCGAGCTTGTGGAAGATCGACCCCTTGGCTTTCTCACCGCTGAAGTTGAGACGAAGCGGCGGAAAGTCGCACATCTTGAGACGCCAGATGCCTCTCGTACGCGCCTGAATTGGTACGGTAAGGGGATTTCCATCTGGCCCTTTATAGGACATCGTGGCCGGTCGCCACGGTGGGTCGGTGCGTTTGTCGCCACGCAGCTTGCCGATATTGGCGGTAAGAGTAACGTCGATCGGATCCTGCGCCTCGAAGAAGACTGGAGAGACGGCGAATTTTTTCCCGGTATCCTGCGCAGCTACCGCGAGTTTTTTTTCCGGCTCCTGTGCGGCCATCGCTGTCGATAGCGCGCCCGCCGCCAACAATCCTCCGGCGAGGATGAACCGGAGACGCTTCTCCCGGATGAGCGGGATCGTTTCTTCATGCAACGACATTGCTACGCTACCTCCGCGTCGGTGATGTGTGGGGCGCCAGCTGCACGGACAAGTGTGAGGAGTTCGTCGGGGGCTCCGGACTTCTTCACCTGAATCCAGTATTCCACGGTCTCGACTCCGTCAGATCCAGGAATCGCACCCGCGAATCTCCACGATTTCACGTGCGACCCGAGACGCGGCTCGAGGGTCTCGCGCAGCGAGGCCACGTTCCCGGTGCGGATCCGAAGACGCGTCTCGGACGGGTTTTCGCTGCGCTCGGAGCCCGAACCCTGCGCGCGGCGCCACGCCCGCTCGGCGACGCCTTCGAGCTGCTCACGAGACATGTTGCGGAAAACCTCATCGTCGATGCGGGCCACAAAGGTGCCGGTGCGGGCGAGCTGCTTGGCCCTTCTCAGCCGTTTCTCCGCGATTTTTCCCTCGAGCTCCGTGGCAGAATGCGCGAAGTCGAGGTACCAAAGTGTGAACATGACAATGTTGAACACGACTGAAATCGTGGCTGCAACGGGAACGTTGACCGCGGCCGACAACCCGATAGCGGTGGCGAGAAAGACATAAACCGCGTCCTTGCTGTCGTCGAGGGTGTTACGGAAGCGAACTGCGGCGACTATTCCCGCCAGACTGAAGGCGAGGGCGAGGCTGTACTGCACCAGCACCACGATTCCCGACACCACCAGGGGGAGAACGATGAGCAGGTGCACCACCGACTGGTCGAAGCCGCGCTTGGCGCGGGTGAGGACGTAAATCCAGGCGACCGGGAGCGAGAGCAGGACAGCCGAAAGCATCGCGGCGGCGACAGTGAAAGCGAGATCGACTTCGCCGAGTTGAATCCGATCCGCCCCCTTTGCGGCCTGGAGCGGAGATCCGCTGCCGCCGAGAAGATCCACGGTCTCGACGAAGTGTCCGCCAGTGGGCAAGACGCGCAAAGCCAACGCGCCAACCGTGAAGAGGAGGGCGTAGTACAGGATGACCCTGGTGAGCGCCTTTGCCACCGGCGCCGGGCGGGGACGGGGACCGTCTGTCGCCAAAAAGACTCTCCGGGGAGGGGGCGCTCGAATATCATGGTGTGGGGCGATTCACGCCATAGGTTGCTGCATTCCCGTGACGGAGTATGATTGGCGTATGCTGCGAATCGTCAGAATCTTTTGCCTGAGCCTTTGCCTCTCGGCTGGCGCCTGTGCCGGGGCACAATCCGTTTCCCAGCCCGACCGGGCCGTCGGGCCGCCTCCATCCCTAATCGTGCTGATCACCGTCGACCAGTTCCGCGGAGACTATCTGGATCGGTTCGGACCACAGCTCCACGGCGGTCTCGCCCGACTTGCGCGCGGAGGCGCCTGGTTTACCAACGCCCACCACGATCATGCCATAACCGAGACGGCACCCGGACACGCCACACTCCTTTCCGGCCGGTTCCCGCGATCGACCGGAATCATGGCGAATCGAATCGGGGTGATCGACAATACGGCGCCCCTTCTCGGTGTCACTGGTTCGGGTGGCGCCTCGCCACGCCGATTTCAGGGAACGACGCTCGTCGATTGGCTACACGCCAGGGATCCCGGCTCACGCGCTCTCTCCGTCTCGATGAAGGATCGGGGAGCGATCCTCCCGGTGGGCCGCTCGCGAGCGGATGTGTACTGGTACTATCCGGACGGCCGCTTCACGACCAGCAACTACTATCGGGACACACTCCCCGAGTGGGTCGCGCGATTCAATGCGCGTCGGCTTCCACAACGGTTCGCTGGCAAGAGCTGGACACCGCTCCTCGCTGACAGCGCCTACAAAGAGGCCGATAGCGTCAGCATTGAAATGGGAGGCGCTAACTTCACCTTCCCGCACCGCATTCCGGACGATGCCGCGCAGGCGGCGAGCCTCCTCATTGTGACGCCCTGGATGGACGAGATCACCCTCGACTTTGCTCTCGAAGGGTTGAATGCGCTCGGGCTCGGGAAATCGACACGAACGGATGTGCTGGCGGTGTCGCTCTCCGGGACCGACCTCATCGGCCACGGCTACGGCCCTGATTCGAAGGAGATGCACGACAACATCCTGCGCCTGGATCGCAATCTCGGTGTTTTTTTCGATTCGCTGTTCAAGCTCCGGGACTCATCTCGTGTAGCGATAGCTATCACCGGCGACCACGGCATCGGCAGCATTCCCGAGCTGGCGGCGAGGACGGTCAAGCCAACGCCAGTGCGAGTCGATGCTTCCACGCTCGACGCGTTACTACGCCGGCTGGTCGCCGCCGCCAAAATCGACTCCGGTCGCGTCGAGATGGATCGGCAAATCGTGCTGGCCGATCGGAATGCGTTCAAGGGACGGGAGTCGGGGCTTGATAGCGTGCTGACTGCGTTTGCATCGCAGGCACGAATGCTCCCCGGAGTTGCCCGGGTAGATCGCTTCCAGGATTTGCTGCGCGGAGACACGATCAACGACCCGATCGCGCGCCGCTGGGTGCATCAATTCCCGGCTCAGAGCAATGTTCAGCTGGTTGTCACTTTGACGCCTTACAGCATCTTCAGCGGGATCGTGGCTACGCACGGTGCGCCGTACGATTACGACACCCATGTACCACTGATCTTTCTCGGTCGCTGGTTCGCGCCCGGCCGCTATTCGGAGTTCGCGCGGACCGTCGATCTGGCGCCCACCCTGGCGGCGATCGCAGGCGTAAAGCCACCCGAGCGAATTGACGGAGTGGTTCTGCGGCGCGCTCTCAAGTAACCACTAGCGTCATCAGAGGCGCTCAGCCCGGCAAGGCAAAAGCGATATGCGGATGATTCGAATTGGGGCTGATGCTTCGGATCGCTCCTCGTTGCTTGACAGCGCGTAACACCAGGGCTGGGAATTTGTGCACTGCCGCTCGGGCTGGCAACGCGAGACGAGCCATACCGGCACAAGGAGCGATTCGCGTTCATCCGCTCGAATCCGATGCATCCGCATAACGCTTTTGTTCTTATGCCCGACAAATGCGAACGAGTGCTGGGTCGGTCACTTCACCGGCGGTGGCTCCGGCCATCCCATGCAGATCGCGGCGAGTCGCGACGGGAATACCCCGTTCATCTCGCCGGAGTTTGATCCGATCCCCCAGGTGTTTGCCAACACCACGATGACCAGATCGTCGTCGGGGTAGACGAACAGTCCTGATTGAAGGCCCGCGTTCGAGCCACCGATATTCAGTAGCCGATGCGGCGCGATCGAGTCGCTGACGAAAAAGCCGAAGCTCATCGTGGCCTGGACTGCGCCGACTCCTGGCCGGCGGTACAGAAGATCCAGCGATTCCTTCGTCAGGAGTCCCGGTCTTTCGATCGCTCGCCCGAATCGCGCGAGGTCAGCAGCGGTCGAATACATGTTCCCGCCAGCGGTGTTGTGGCTGTAGTCCCAGTCGGGTACGCGATAAACAGCATTGGAATCGACGGCAAAAGTCCACGGATCGAAGTACGAATAACGGCGGGCCCGATTCGGCTGCACCCGCCGCACGTCGTCGAATCCGGTGTTCCTGAGACCCAGCCGGGAGATTATCTCGCGGTTCACGTAGTCCTGGTATTTCACACCGGAGGCCGACTGTAACGCCGCGCCGATCAGATTGTACCCATAGCTCGAGTAGCTTGCCTTTGTGCCGGGCGGAGCCACCAGTGTGTCGTCCTTGAACAACGCCAGAATGTCGTTCACGTCGTCAAAGTGCCGCGCGTACAGCGCGGCGTTTCTCTCCTGGCCCCAGTGTCTTATGCCGCCCAGGTGCGCCGCCAGAAGCCGCGGCGTGATCACTCCACCTGGTTTGACTGGAAATGAGGGAACGTACCGCTGAATGGGCGCGTCAAGATCGATTCGACCCGCTTCGTGCAGCTTGAGCAGAGCGAGACCGGTGAACGCCTTGGTGATGCTGGCTACCCCGAACCGCGTCTCGTTCGTGACCGGGACCCGATGCTCGAGATCCGCATAACCGAGGTTCTGGGCGATCACCGTCTCGCCCCCAAGCATCACCAGCGCGCTCAACCCGACGTTGCGCTGTCGTCGCTGGATGTCGGCAACTGCAGCTTTGAGAGCCTCTCGTCGATCCCGGCACGCCGCCAGTTGGGAAGAACGCTGCGCAGCCACTCCTCGTGGCGCAGCGCCCGCCATCAACATCAACACGCTGACTTCGGTTAGCCTCATTGAGTGAAGATCGGATTCGCGTATTGCTGCAGCAACGTCGCAGCGTTCTGCCCAGGTGAGAAACTGCGCGGACCGACAACTACGTACAATCCCCCAACCTGGACGAACCGCTCTCGCGTCACGACCCCTCTGATCAGAGGAGCCAGGAGCCGCGCGTCGCCGCCAGTGACCGACCGCAGATCGATAACCAGTCTTCGCGCATTCACTGAATCCGCGGTCTTGAACATCCTTTGCACGAACGCGCGAATGGGCTCGCCAGTTTCACCTCGCACCTGGACAAGGGTGAGATAGACCGTGCGGTCGGCAGCATTTATGGAGTACGAGTTCTGCTGTTGATGCTGCCCGAAGTCTGGCGGCACCGACGGGCGCGAGACTAGGGCGGTCGGATCGACGCAGCTCAAGGCCGGAAGAAGGAGAGCAAGTCGAACCCTGCTCGTAATCGACCTCATGGGAAAGGCCGGGGACGCGGCCACGGCCAGGGCCACGGGTCGAATGAATGACTTCCCGCTAGTCCGCGCACCGCGGCCTCGCGCACTTGGGGGTCGCTCGAGTTGAGGAGCTGGGTGAGGGCCGCTTCGGACCGCTCACCGGATTTCATGAGCGCGCGGATGAGCGCTTTGCGCACGTGATCATTTTTTTCTCGGCCCAGCGCATTGCGAATCGCGGGCAGCGCTCCGGCGTCCTCAATTTGGCCCAGCGCCCACGCCGCCTTGAGGCGCGTGTCGTCGTTGTCATCACTCAGCAGGCGCAACAACCCCGCTGGCGCCTTCGCTCCGTTTTCGTCGAGCTGGCCGATCGCCCAGGCGGCAGTTCCGCGCACCCGCGAACTACGATCGCCGGTAGCGGCGCCGAGGACATCGATCGAGGATCGATCTTCCAACTGTCCAAGGGCCCACACCGCAGTCTCGCGTACTCTGTCTTCCGCGTCCGATCGAATGGCATTCGCGAGCGGAGCCGCTCCCCGCCTGTCTTCGATGCTGCCCAGGGCCCACGCCGCCATCTCGCGCACGCCAACATCCGCATCACGCGCCAATACGCCTGCGAGCGCATCAATCGCGTCCCGCGCCTCGAGCTGGCCGAGCGCCCAGGCGGCAACGCGCCGCACGCGCGGAGAGTTGTCCTGGCGGACGACGCGAATGAGAGCCTGCACCGTGCTCGTCGATTCCATGTGACCGACCGCAATCACCGCGGCTTCCCGGACTTTCTCCGCATCATCGCTGAAGAGATTCACCAGCGGTGACAGCGCTCGACCATTTTCAATTCGACCGAGGGCCCACGCCGAGTTGGCGCGCACGTCGGTAACCGGATCGCGGAGGGCACGAATTAGTGGATCCACTCCCGCCTCCGCGTCGACGAGTCCAAGTCCGAGCGCTGCCACCGAGCGCAAGCCTGGATCCGTTGCGCCCAACCTCGTAATCAGCTCCGACCCCACCGCCGTGGCTTTCTGCGTTCCGATCAGGCGAATAGATATCTCGCGCACACAAGCGTCATCGGATGCGAGACCCGCCAGCAGCCGCTGGATGTCGGCGGCTGGAAGCCGCTCCGTATCGAAGTCATCTCTTGTCGTCGAGATGACCGAGCTCAGTGGTGTGACGGGCGCGTCGCTCCAGTCGCCCCAGCCGTAACCGCGCACCGATCTCGACGCGAGCGAGCAAATAATGGGTGGCGCGCCGCGAGCGGCGGTGAGCAGTGCAGCAACATCGATCGGCGCACCGCGAGACTCACGCTGATCGACATTACCACTGCGCGACTGGCCGACCCCATGTGCAACCGCCGGTGCTCCGCTCAGTGAAGAGAAGGCGATCGTGGCAATCGCGTATCCTAGGACTCGCTGCATGATTACTCCGTTCATTGTGCCCGCCTGCGGTGCGGGGTAGGTTGAAAAATCAGCACCAGCCTTCAAAAGAGAGGGCGCTGTTTCCAGCGCCCTCCCCTCTTACTCCGGGAAGGGGCGCGGCTCCGGCCACGGCCATGGCCATGGTCCGGTCGCATTCCCTCCAGCCAGAGCACGCACGGCAATCGCTTTGATCTCCGGGTCCTTCGACTCGAGCAGATTCTTGAGCGCATCTACTGACCGTTCGCCAATCGCAGCCAACGCGCGGATGTACGCGATCTGGAGATTCTTGTTCGGCTCGGCGCGGAGCGCTGCGTCGAGCGCTGGAATTGCCGCCGGATCCTCGATCTGATAGAGGGACCAGGCGGCCAACTCTCTCATCTCCGAATTGGGGTCGCGCAACAGCGCTGTAAGGGCCGGCGGCGCCTGTTTCAGATCCGCGTTGCCCAAAGCCCAAGCCGCGCGCTTACGCACCTCGACGCTTGCGTCTGAAAGGGCGGCGCCGAGCGCCTCCCCTATCGACGCCGACCTGCCTCCAACGTTGCCGAGCGCCCACGCTGATATCGCGCGAACCCTGGTGTTGGCATCACCACGGAGCGCGGCGACGAGCGCATCCACCGCGGTCGCCGATCTATCGGCGTCTGCAAGTGCCCAAGCGGCCATCTCTCTCACCGACGGATCCGAATCGCGGCGAAGCGCGGCTGCCAATGCGTCGGACGCGACTTGCCCGTCGGCGTATTCAGCGAGGCCCCACGCCGCAATGCGGCGCAGCTTGGCGTCGGGATCGTTCGCCAGGATCTTGGCGAGCAGAGCTGGACGCTCATCGCTCGCCTTGCCCGACTTCTTGGCGTCGCCCTTCGTCAGCATCTCGATCAACGCGCCGGAGGTCTTGATGGCAGAGCTGGAAGCAATGGCGGCGCTGGAAGCGATAGCCGAGCTGACCGCGACCGAGATGTGGTCCGAGATACTCTCGGACAAATGCTGTGAAATATTCGTCGAGGTCTGCTGACTTTTGTTGGTCGTCGTCTGCGTGCTGGTGTGCATATTCGCGCCATCAATGATCTCGCGAGAGTCCGGGTATCCCTTCCCGACCGGATTCTGGACCGGAGCGGGCTGCGCGAACGCAGTCCGAGCGGAGCCCGGTGCTTCGTCGTGAGCACGCCGGGCTGGAGCTGCAGCCCCAACAACAATGGATATGAGGGCGAGTGATCCGATCAGTGCCGCCGACTGGCGCCGGCTTGGGCTCGAATGTCTCAGCTCGGGATCCAGGATGGCCAGCATCCGACCCTCGAACTCTTTGCGACGGGCCATGGCGAGCGCCACCGACGGCGTGGCATCACGCCTCACGCTCGTGACAATGTCAAGCAGGTGTTCCGCGTAGTCCGTAGCCCGTGCCCCACAAGACAGCGCCAGATCATCGCATGCACGCTCGCTCTCGGAGCGAAGCTGCTTTGCCGCGGTCCAGACCAGCGGGTGGAACCAGTACACCGCGCAGGCGACGCGCCCCATGGTGTGTCCAACAAGATCGTGGCGGCGCACGTGCGCGAGCTCGTGAAGGAGCACGGCGCGCCGGCGATCCAGCGACCATCCATCACACTCAGATGGAAGAACGATGGTGGGCGTGAAAAGTCCGCAAGCAAAGGGCATCTTCGCATCTTCGCTGCGGAGGAGCCGCGGCGGCTCGTCGAGCGCGAGTCTATCCGAGACTTCCCAGAGAGGTGTGAGCCAGTCTTCGGTGTCGAGCGGACGCGCGCGATTCACGATCCGGCGGACGACGAGTGCCGCGTACGCGAGCGAGCCGGCTATGACGGCGAGAACCGCGGCCCAGATAAGAAGCAGAATGGAAATTCCGCTCAACCCAGTGGATGGAGTCGACCGCTCGATCGAACCCGAAAGAAGACTGGGGTCGGCGACGGCCCCAGGCGTGGCGAAGTTGGCATCCCCAGTTTTCGCGTCGCCCACGCCCGGTGATTTGCTCGCCAGCGAAGCAGCACCGTCGGCCCGCGCTGAGCTCACGTCGGCTGGAAGCATTCTCAACGGGATCGGGGCCCACGCGGTGAGCGCGGGCACGAGCAAGAGCGCAGCAACCGTGACGAGCCAGACCAGATGGCGTGCTCCGGCCGATGCGCGCTGCATCGAGAGGGTGATTCCGAGCGCGACGAGAAGAATGATGGTGGCTTTTACGAGGAGCATCACCATCGAGATGTTCGAGTCGGTGAGCCGGCCGAGAGCTGAGAAGAGAGTTGATGACATGGCTCCTACCTCCCGCTCTGGCGAGCGCGGCGGATCGTGCTGCGTAGTCGCTTTACATCTGCATCGCTAAGATCGACGTCGGACATGCGGAGGAGCGCGGTGACCGCCTGCTCCGGTGAGTCACCAAAGTAGGTGCGGACCACGTGCGCGAGCACATCCTCACGCGCTGTCTCCGTCGGCTTGGCCGGATAGTAGATGTAGCGAGGCCCATCTTCACGGTGCGTGATCAGCTCTTTCTCGCCGAGGATCCGGAGAACGGACCTAACAGCGGAATAAGTGGGCGGATCAGGGAGGTCAGCCATGATCTCGGCGACGGTCGCGCCCGAGCGGCGATGGAGGATGTCCATCACCTGGGTCTCCCGTCGGGACAGGGCAGCAGTTGTCGGTTCGGATTTCGGCATCAGCGTCGCAGTCATGGGAATCGCCTGAACGGATCCAGAGAGCCTGGCCCGTATTTAGTGTTGAAAAATCAACCCTGCTGAAAATTCAACACGCGACCGGCTTTGTCAAGAGGTAGTTTTTTTGACAATCTCAGGAGGGTTGGCTTCCCTTTATTCCAGGTATCCAATGCGCGCCTTGTCACGCTCGCTCGTTGCCATTCTTCTTTTCGCCTGTGCGCCGCAAACCGTTCGCCAGACAGCAGTTAGCGCTCCGAGCCAGTGGGAGCCGGACATCGCTCGCTTCGAGGCAACGGACCGGACCAACCCGCCGCGCGCCGGTTCGATCGTCTTCGTCGGCAGTTCCTCGATCAGAATGTGGGAGACCCTGGAAACCGACTTTCCTGGTCTTCCGGTGCTGAATCGAGGATTCGGCGGGTCGCAGCTAAGCGACGCGGTAATGTTTGCTAATCGCATTGTCGTGCCCTACAAGCCGAGAGTCGTGATCCTTTACGCGGGCGACAATGACCTTGCCGAAGGAAAAACGCCGGCGCGGGTGCTCGGCGATTTCAAGAACTTCGTGGCGATCATCGAGAGAGAGCTTCCGACCACGCGTCTCGCTTTCGTCGCGATCAAGCCGAGCATTGCGAGAGCAAACATCATCGACAAGATCCGCCAGACGAATCAGCTGATTCGCGATTACGTCGGCACAGACAACCGGCTCGCGTACGTCGATGTGTTTACGCCAATGCTCGACAGCTCGGGCCAGCCGCGGCGGGAGCTATTTCGCGACGATGGGTTGCACATGAATGACAAGGGATACGCGATCTGGCGGGCTCTGATCATGCCGGTAATTAGATAGTGCAGAGCAACTTCGAAAGACTTTATGCGGATGCTTCGGATCGGGGCGGATGAACACGGATCGCTCGTGGCGCTACAGCTCCTCTTGGCGGGCCGGGATTTTGTTCATTCCCGCTCGCGGATGCCTCCGTCGCGGACAGAGCTCTATTTACAAAAAGTAAAAAGAGAATTCGAAGCATCCGCTCCAATCCGAAGCATCCGTTATAAGGCTTTTGTTTTTGTACAGTGCTAGGAGCCAGCTGAACTAATCGCCCCGTCGCAGGATGACATTCCCGTTCACGGTGCGCACACGGATCACGCCCCCACCACCGCCGAGGACCTGACGCGCGCGCACGTATCGCCGCGGAGTCCCCATGCTACCGTCCCAGTCTTTTGTCGACGTGGTCGCCAGCGGCCAATCGCTCTCGATCCTGGTCTCATGACCAAGGTTATTGGTGTAGGCAGTTTCCAGCTCGAGCGTCGCCGACAGATTGCGGGGCACTATCAACACCACTTCGCCCTTTCCCGAAGTAACGTCAACCGAGTGCGAGCCAGCACCAGCAAGCGTGATGGTGACATCGCCTGCTCCGGTATGCGCCTCGACCGATCCTCTGGCCGGACCAATGTCGATGGTCCCACCTCCGGTCGACGCGTAGACTTCTCCCGCGGAGGGACCGATGTGAATCGAGCCTCCGCCAGTAGTGACTCTCGCTCCTTCGGGCGCTTCGGGAAGGGAGATCGCTCCGCCGCTGGAGTTCATTCTAATCCCGCCAGAGCCGAAGCCACCGCCCTGTCCAACCCCATCGCTGATATAGGTGGTCGTCGTGGTTCCTTTGCTGACGCCTGCGCTGCGACCTTGGCCGCTACCAAGCCCAATCCTTTGGAAGGCGTTTTCCCGCTTGATGCCACCATCGGAATTGATGTAGGTGACGGGACCACTGCCTGAGGATCCCACGAAATTTCCGGACACGCCCTGGATCATGATTCTTCCCCCGCCCGTGCTCACCGATCCTGTCAGGCGCGAATCTGAAACCCAGACATTGCCGCCGCCGGTGCGGATTTCGGCCCTTCCGTTGGCGTTCCGGATTTCGATCTCTCCACCGCCGGTGCGGCCAGCAAAGGAGCCATCCACGCCGTTGATGGTAACGCCGCCCCCTGCGGAGGTGATTTGCACGTTGAAGCTACGCGGGACGTGAATGTCGAACCTGTGCCTGGAGCTCTGCGTATTGGAGCGGCCGGTGTACTCACTCGCGAGGTGAGCATCTCCGCCAACTGCATTGAGCGTCACATCGGTACTGCGCCAATCACGTCCACCGAGAGACGCCTGAACGAGCACTTGCTGCTTATCCCAGCCGGTGATATTGACTCGCCCTCCAGTCCGCAGATCGAGGGTGAGAGTTCCACCATCTCGTGCCGGCACCGAGCGCTGGAAGGTGGAATCGAGGGCAGTGCTCCCGACCTTGGCGACCGACGGATCCGCGATCGCATTGAAGACCGGAACGGCCCGAGGCGCCGGCTCGATCTCGACGGCACTCGACTCATTCACCGTGGTTGCCTTTTTCACGGCGGGAGCGATCCGGGGAACCGCGCGAAACCCGGACACAGTCAAAAGAATGAATAGCGACACGAGCATGGCCGCTACTCGCGCGCCGCGGGAAGGCGAGGGACGCCGCTGTGATTCGTTCAACACCGCGAGCAATCGCCCTTCGAGTTGGGACGGGCGAGCCATCGCAACGGAAAGAAAACCCGGTGCCCCAAACGAGCGAGCCGACCTGGCGACCTCGAGGAGATGCGCCGCGTACTCGGCGGCCGGAGTTCCGAGTGAAACCACGCGATCGTCGCAGGCGCGCTCGCATTCGGAGCGAAGCCGACGCTCTACCAGCCAGACGAGAGGATGAAACCAGTAGACGGCGCAAACAAATCCGGCAGCAAGCTGCGAGAGCGCGTCACCACGCGCTACGTGGGCGAGCTCGTGCCTGAGCACCACCCGGCGATGCGCATCAGGCCAATCGAGCGCGTCTTCCGGCAACAGAATTATTGGCGCTCGCGAGCCCCACGTGAGCGGGGTACTGACAACGGAGCTGGAAAGAAGACGGATCGGTTTCGATACTCCCACTGCCCTGCTCTCCTCCTCGAGCGGGTGCTCCCATTCGGCACCCCTGAGGGGCCATGAGGCGGCAGCGATGCGCCGAAGCCTGATGCGCCCAGCGGCGAGCCAAACCAGCACGGGCAGCAAACCGAGCGCCCACGCAAGCGGTAATGCGATGGGCCGGATCCAAGCTTTCACTGACACGCGCGATGCATTGGTGGGCATCGCGCCTCGCTGTGGGGCCGGCGAAGGAGGTTGAACGCCGGCAACCGAAGCACGGGATGACACGGTGCCATCCGGAATGTTCGGCGCGACGACGGAAGGTAGAATGCCAACATCCCACCGCGGTGACAGCACCATCAGAACGGGCAGCAGCAAGCAGCTGCCGAGCGCAGCGAGCAGAACCTGGTGTCGGAGCGACGGTCCAAAGCCGCGCAGGCTCCCGGCTGCAATCAGACCGAGCGCCAGAATCAGCGTGACCCTCACGAGCAGCGACATAATCAGCGGAGTCATGACGCACCTCCTTTTCCGCGAGCCTTCTCGATCAGCTGCTCGAGATTGTCGAGATCGTCATCGCTCCATCGATCTTCGTACATGCCGACCATCGCCGCGACGGCGGAGCTCGCTGAATTGTCGAAGAACGTTCGAACGAGATGGCGTACCGCGGATTTGCTGATTCGCTCGGGATCGGCCGTCGGAAAATAGACGTACCGCGGCCCGTCCTGCTCGTGGCGGAGATGGCCTTTGCTCTCGAGGAGCCGCAGCATCCCGCGGACGGCAGTGTAAGTCGGTGGGTCGGGAAGATCGGCAAGAACCTCAGCGGCGTTCGCTCTCCCGCGCCGGAAGATGATGTCCATGATCTGACGCTCGCGTCGTCCGAGCTGCTCCAGTCCACTCTTGTTCATCGAACCCTCCGCGAAATGCAGGATGTATCCCACCAGGTCTCACCGACCTTGACATTATGTCAATCCATTGACACAATGTCAATAGGCTAACACCCGGCCGCTGGATCACCCCGAACCAAGGCTACCACGATGATTTCTCCTGCCCGGTTTCGATCGACACTCTTCGGAGTTTGGGCGCTGATGCTGCCTTTGATAACCGGGCGAGCCCAGCAAATCGATACCGGCTCCGCGCTTTCGGCGCTTCGAGACGCGCGGACTGCCTGCGAAGCCGATCAAGGCAAACTCTGGAATAGAAGCCTGTGCGGACCGATCGCCCTCGTGGATCGGCAGACGCGTCTCGTAATCGCCAACGATACCCTCCCTGGAAAGCATTTCCTCCGCCTGGGCGATGCCTATGTCACCACTCTCCCCGCGAATCAGTACGTGGCCAATACTTCGTTCCCATGGGGCGGCCGAAGCTGGACGATGGTCGCACTGCCGCTGCCGAAGGATCGCTACTCGCGCGCTGATTTGGTGATGCATGAGTCTTTTCATCGCGAGCAGGAAGCGCTGGGTCTACGCGAGGTGGATGCGCTCAACAACCAGCTCGATATGCGTCAAGGCCGCACGTGGCTTCGCCTGGAGTATAGAGCACTCGCCCGCGCTCTCGACGCGCTACCTGACGCGCGAGCCGCCAGACATCACGCCGAGTCGGCGCTCATTTTCCGCGCGCGACGGCGAGCCATCTATCCGGGGAGCGACAGTCTCGAAACGCGCCTCGAGATTCAGGAGGGGCTTCCGGAATACACCGGCCAGCTGCTCGCGATGAGGACGACAGGCGAGGGTCCCGCTCGTGTGGCCCGGCACGTCCGCGACTATGAAACCGGGGCTCAGACGTTTGTCCGCGCCTTTGCTTACGGAACCGGTCCGGCGCTGGGAGTTCTCCTCGACCAGTTCTCCCCGGGCTGGCGGAAAGCGATTCGGACAGCTCGCGACCTCAGTGCTCTGCTCGCCCAATCAATCGCGTTTAAGGCCCCGCCTCCGCGCAGTCTTGCCTCCATCGCGCGCGCGCGCGCCCAGGAATACGGATGGGATGAAGTGGATCGCGCCGAGTCGGTGCGGGAGTCCGCTCGCGCTCCGCTGCTGCGAGAGTACCACGCACGATTGCAGGACGGGCCGACCATCACGTTGGCCCAATCCAGGGATTCTCTGGCGTGGAGCTTCGACCCTACCGAGCTCATTGGCTTCGATCTCTCGTCGGCGGTTTATCCGTCCGGGAATTTCTCGGCAGGTTGGGGCAAGCTGACAGTCGAGCGTGGCGGAGTTCTGGTCTCGAATGACTTATCACGCATTCGCGTTGGCACGCCCGCGACGCCCATCAGTGCCGGCGACCGAACGATCAACGGGGATGGCTGGACACTCACGCTCAATCCGGGATGGTCTCTCAGACCCGACCCCGCCCATCCCCGCAGCTTTGTCGCGGCGAGAGATTAGGGAGGAATCCGATAGGCCGAAATTGTGGGCGTGGATGCTAGCGCAGGGAAGATCTCCCTAAACCGCCAGCGCGAACTCGCTGACGCACCCGGGTGAAACAGCGTCCACTGGTTATGAACGCAGGGTCCTCGGATCCGGCTTCACGACGAATGACTGCGCGTAGCTCTTTCCGTTCACAGTCAGCTTTGCGCTGAATGTGCCGATGTACCGACTGTCCGGCGGACCGCCTTCGTCCAACGGGAGCGCACCCTGTGCCCGCGGCCGCAGCGGGTTCCACGTCACTCGATGCATTCCGGCGCTTGCCGACGGCCGTTCCGAGCGAGGCTGCCAGAGCGGAGAGACCCGCGGAAGTCCGGCGGGTTGCGGTACCGCTGCCCCAAGCGGCGGTGGTGGCTGGTGCGCGTTAGGGTCACTCGAGAGTGTATGCACCACCGCCCCGCTCTCATCGAGTATCTCGATCACGACGGGCGCGGCCGGCGCTCTTTTCAGGTAGTAGTCGATCATCACACCGTTCGGCGGATTCTCAGCCTGCGGCTCATCCTTTTGCAGCGGCGTACCGTTATCGCTGCCTTCGATAAAGTTGATGGTATCGCCGGGCTTGAAGAGATAGGCCTCGCTCGAGCTCGCCGCATCGCTGAGCTGGCGCAGCGCAGAGATGTCGTCGATGACCCAGAATCCGCGGCCGTGCGTCGCGACTATCAGATCGTTGCCATAGATCTCGAAGTCCCGCATCGACGTCACGGGCATATTCAGCTGGAGCGACTGCCAATTGTCGCCATCGTCGAACGAGATGTGGACTCCGCGCTCGGTTCCGGCGACGAGGAGACCGCGCCGCAGCGGATCTTCCTTCACGACATGCACGTAGACTCCGGCGGGCAAGCCCTTCGTGATCTTCTGCCAGGTCTTCCCCAGGTCGCGGGTGCGATAGATGTAGGGCTCGAAATCCTGGAGCTGGTGACGATCGACGCTCGCGTACGCCGCATTCGGATCGAAATGGGATGCCTCGATCATCGTCACTCTGCTCCACGGAGTGATCGCGCCCGGCGTCGCGTTCCGCCACGTCTTTCCATCGTCTTGGGTAACCTGGATGTAGCCATCGTCGGTGCCGATCCAGAGCAGCGGCGCACGCAGCGGCGACGGCGCAATTGTATAGATGACTCCGCGCTTACCATTCAGATCGGTTGCCGCGGCTGCAGTTGCATCGAGGGTCGGCGGAACGAAAATCTCGGGCCGAGTGAGGTCGGGACTAATTCGGGTCCAGGTCTTGGCGCCGTCAGTAGTCCTGAACAGAAACTGATTCGCGTAATAGAGTGATCTCGGATCGGCCTTCGAGAACACGAGGGGCTGCGACCAGTCGCGGCGGGCGGGCTCGGGCGATTTCGGAGTAGTTGTGCCCTCGATCGGAATGTTCGCATCGAGGTTCCACCGTTGCCCGTCGGCTCCGTAGATCACTCCGGGATTCAGTGGATCACCGGCCGTGTATCCGCTCTCGCCACCCGGAGCGATGGGCTCCCAATCGTGCATCGAGATCCCCGCGAACTTGCCGCGCGAGCGAACCGCGATCGCGCCCGAGTCCTGCTGAGCGCCAGTCACCCAGTACGGAACGCGGTAATCAACGGAGAGGTGATAGATCTGCGCCGTCGGCTGATTGAGCCACGAGCTCCAGGTGACCTCGCGCGGATCATCCGCGCGTGCGTTCCGAGTGATGACGGCGCCCTGATCGCTGGCCACGATCATCGTGTTGGGGTTGCTGGGATTGATCCAGGCCTGGTGGTAGTCGTCGCCGCCTGGTGATCCCCGCAACACGACCCAGGTCTTGCCACCGTCCCTAGTTCTGTTGACGGCGACGTTCGGAACGTACACGGTATCCGGCTCGTCCGGATCGACGGCGATCTTCTCGAAGTACCACCCTCGTCCCCACAGCGCGCGATCCTCGGAAAGCTTCGTCCATGTCGCCCCGGCATCGTCGGAGCGGTAAAATCCACCCAGGCCCGGAGGCGGACTCGACGGACGCGCCCCGGGGGGCGCAGGCTGCGGAACGGGAGCTCCGAGTGGAGGTTCGACCTGCCGCGGCGCCTGAGGCAGGAGATGATCCACGATCGCATATACGCGATTCGGATTGCTCGGCGCTATCGCTATTCCAGTTCTGCCGATTCCTTCCTTCGGCAATCCTGCGGTGAGCTGCGCCCACGTGGTTCCACCGTCCGTGGATTTGAAGATTCCACCGCCCGGACCATTGGTCGGCGCGTAGGTGAACCAGGGCGGACGTCTCGTGTTCCAGAGTCCCGCATAAATGATCTGGGAGTTGGACGGATCGATGACTACCTCTACGCCGCCGACATCCTCGTCGCCGAGGACCTTTTGCCAGCTGCGTCCGCCATCTCTCGAGCGGAAGATTCCACGCTCCTTGTTGGCAGCGTAGAGCTTTCCGATCGCGGCGACGAGCACGTTGTCCGGATTCTTCGGATCAATGGCGATTTTTCCAATGTGGTGCGTCTCGTCAAGCCCGAGATGCGTCCAGGTCCTTCCGGCATCGACGGATTTGTAGACGCCGTTGCCGTAGCCGACGGAGTCACGCAACGTCGATTCTCCGCTGCCGACGTAGATGGTGTTCGGCTGGGACGGAACGACTGCAATCGCGCCGATGGACGCGGTTGATTGGCCGTCGAAGATCGGCTTCCACACTCGTCCGCCGTCGATTGTTTTCCAGACACCGCCGTTAACGGCGCCGAAATAGAATTCGTCGGGGCGACCCGGCACACCCGTCGCCGCCGCTACGCGACCTCCCCGAAACGGGCCGAGCATGCGCCAGTGGAAGCCGGAGTAGAGATCGGCTGGAACGGGAGCGCCCAGAATTCCGCGAGCGTGTGACTCGCCCAGAACCTGCCCGAGGCTGTGAGGGCGGAGCAAATCGCGAAACGCCGGTGACAGCGCCGAAAAAGCAAGCCCATACTGACGGGCACGAGCGAGGAAATCGCGCCGCGAGAAAATCATTTGCTGCGATGCCATGTCGCCCTCGGCGGCTGTGGTCATCTCGAGTTGGGTGTCATCGTGTATGGAGGTTCGGTGATAAAAGAAATTAGCCTACGAAATGAAAAAAGCCCGGGATCGCGGCCGGGCTTTTTTTCAACGAAGGTCGGCGTATTAGGGAAGCGAGACGTACGTTCCGAGGAAGCCTCGCGCTTCCGGGGTGTCCAGCCGCCAGTCCCAGGAGGTGGCGCGACAGGGATAGTCACCTGTAGTGACTGTCGCTACGATCATGCTCGAATTGCCATTGATGAACTTGGGGCCCCCCGAATCGCCATAACAATCGCCACCAACTCCGGTAGCGTTGCTGTTCATGAGCAAGCCGAGCCAAGTTGGCTGCAGTCCCATGAACTCGGACAACGAATAGCTCCGCTTGCCATCGAACGGGAAATCAGGTGCGCCCGTCAAGCTCGCCGAGGTTCCGTACCCAACATTGACGAATAACAGGTCATTGATCACGCCACTCGCCTTGAGATCGTCGAGATACCCGGTCGGGGGTAGCTGAAGCGGGCTGATCCCCCTCGTCGATCCTTTGGGCAGGAAGACGAGCGCCAGGTCGTGCAGGCTCGCCACATCGTGTCCGTAGAGCGGATCCACGACGTAACCAGTCGCCGCGATATAAGTGAACGACGCCGCGAACAGGTCAGGAGAGAACGAGACGTAGAACTGCGAGCCCGGCGGCGTGTAGGGCGTCACGATGCAATGGGCGGCGGTAAGAAAAATGGTCGGAGTGATGAGACTGCCGGTGCACCATTCATCATTGCCGGTGATTCCGTTCTTTCGATAGTCGAACAGGAGCGCTCCGACGGCGGGGTACAGGTTCCCGGTCGGCTGTCCGTTGACGATAAAGCGGGCGGTCTTGGGAGCCGCGATAGATGCCGGTTGATCACTACAGGCGGCTGCGAAGCCGAGGGACAAAGCGACTGCCGCCAAAGATCTGACACGATGCATGAGCTTACCTCACTCAAAGGAAATAAACGTGCTGTTACTGTAAGACAGGGCTACAATTTCCGCAAATTTTCGTGGGAACCTGGCCGAATCGCCTATTTTGGCAAAGGCCTCTCGCGCAGAACCGCGCGCAGCTCCTCAGTCAGCTTTTTGGAGGCCTCCGGCCTCCCATGGTAGGCAGCCGGCGTATTCTGGAAGAGCGCGATTTCCCATTTGCCGCTCTTGCGGGCCCCCATCAGCGATTGCACCGCATTCATGTCGGGGTCGATGTCATCTTTCCCCGGCGGGACCATGCCCGCATTGGCGCGGAGCAGGGTCACGTCGCCGGCGATGGAGCGAACTTCACGCACGACGATCACGTAAGTGGCAGTCTGGTGGTGCGAGAAAACCTCGCTGACGTGTGCGCCAATCTCCACCTGTCCGTTGACCTGGCTCCCGTCGAAGCCGACGATGCTGCCATTGGACGCGAACAGGAGGGCGAATTCCCGCGCGTTGCGCTTGTTCCACGCGTCGATCAGCCGCTCGTACAGATTGCGTGGCGCCCTCTCCCAGTCCGGGTCCGCCGCATCGATCGGTGTCATCACTTCGTCTCTCTCGATAACTCGTCGAACCGCTTCTCGATCCTGCGGTCTGGTACCAGCCACATCAGCGCCACAAAAACGTAGATCGCATCGGAAATCAGCCGATTCACAAACGCCAGCGGAATCGCGAGCAAATAAAGAACCACCGAGATCTTCCCTTTCGCGTCGTTTCCAACGGCAATCTTCAGCTTGGATCTGGGTCCCTGACTGCTGATTATCGTCTGGGAGAGTATATAGTACGCGACCCCGGCCATCATCAGCACCACTCCGTACAGCGCTGTCGGGAGTGGAGCGAAATGGTTCTCTCCCATCCATCCTGTCACGAACGGCATCAGCGACAGCCAGAATAGCAAGTGCAGGTTGGCCCACAGGATTCCGCCCGTGATCCGATCGGTGAGGTAAAACATGTGATGGTGGTTGTTCCAATAGATGGCGACCACGATGAAGCTGAGTACGTAAGCAAGGAACACTGGCAGGAGCGCCGATAGCGCGGGCAGGTCCGGCCCATGCGGTACTTTCAGCTCGAGTACCATGATCGTGATGATGATCGCGATCACCCCGTCGCTGAAAGCGTTGATTCTTTCGTTGCTCATCGCGTTGCCCCGCCGGCTCGTGCTGGATCGCCCAAGCTCCCAAATTTATCACGGCTCAACGGGAGGATCATCAATGGCCGCTCAGGGATCCGCAGGAAACGTCATCGCCGCTGTCTGCAGTTTCTTCGTTCCGGGACTGGGACAGCTCGTTCAAGGCCGGCTGGGAATGGCCATTCTGCAGTTCGTGCTTGCCATTATCCTCTGGTTCTTTCTGCTGGGGTGGGCCATCCATCTCTGGTCCATCCTCGATGCTGCCCTCTGGAAACCGCCAGTGACCTCAAATTAATACCCTGACCGAGGCACGGCTCGATGATCAAAACGCTCGGACTGACCCACCTCGCGCTCACTGTGAGCGATTTGGAGAGATCATTCCAGTTCTACCATGATGTCTTCGGAATGCTGGCGGTGTATCGCGAGAAGACTTTCCTCCAGGCCCAGACGCCTGGCGCGCGCGATGTGCTCGTGCTCGAGGAAGGCACCGAGAACGTGGGAGTCTCCGGCGGGATCAGGCACTTCGGCTTCCGCCTGACCGACGCTCGTGACATCGACCGGGCCGCCGCCGCGATCGAGCGCGCAGGCGGGAAGATCAAGCACCGCGGTGAGTTCTGTCCCGGTGAGCCTTACGTCTTCTTCACCGATCCCGACGGCTACGAGGTCGAGGTGTGGTACGAGCTTCCGACTGATACCGATCGATAATTAGCGGAAATACAACTGACGTTGCAGTCGGTTTCGCGTGCGGAGAGCTTGTGTGCCGAGCCGCGCATCTTGATACTTGCGTCTCTGCTGCCGGCGCCGGAAAACAAGCAAACGCGAGGAACGGAGATGCCGAAAGTACCCGGAGTGGCTGGTCAGACGATCAGAGCTTTCCTCTTGATGATCCTTACCGCGCTGCTCTCCGAATGCGCGTCGGCTCATCCATCACCTCCGCCTGACGTCACTGTCGAGGGTCGTGAATCTCCAATGGCATCCGCGCGGGCCTCCCAATTCGCCGATTCGCTGCTCAAGCTCATGACTCTCGAGGAGAAGCTCGGACAGCTCGCCCAGACACCCGGCAGGGGAACCCAGAACGGCCCACGCGTTCCGGAAGGCGGAGAACAGCTCATTCGCGCCGGACGGGTTGGATCGTTTCTGGGAATCTTCGGAGCGGATTACACCCGGGAGCTGCAGCGGATCGCGACTCAGGAATCACGGCTCAAGATCCCGCTTCTATTCGCGCACGACGTCATCCACGGCTTCCGGACCATCTACCCGGTACCAATCGCGGAAGCCGCGAGCTTCGACCCCGAGCGCGTCACCTCCTCTGCGCGACAGGCCGCGGTGGAAGCGACCGCGCACGGGCTCCACTGGACCTTTGCGCCAATGGTTGACATCGCGCGTGACCCACGCTGGGGCCGCATCGTCGAGGGGGCCGGAGAAGATCCGTATCTCGGCGCGATCATGGCGGCTGCGAAGGTGCGCGGTTTCCAGGGCGGCGACGGCGCGATGAATCTCGGGGCCCCTGATGCATTGATGGCGACGGTGAAGCACTTCGCGGCATACGGGGGAGCGGAGGGCGGTCGCGACTACAACTCGGTGGAGCTGACCGAGCGCACTCTGTGGGAAACCTATCTGCCGCCATATGAAGCGGCAGTAAAGGCTGGTGCCGCCACAGTGATGTCATCGTTCAACGACATCGGCGGAGTACCCGCGCATTCGAGCGAATGGCTGTTGAGCGACGTCCTGCGCCGGCGCTGGGGGTTCAAGGGTGTGGTGGTCAGCGACTGGGGCGGCATCGGAGAGCTGGTGCACCACGGCATCGCGGCGACGACCGGGGCAGCCGGAATTCTAGCTCTTCGCGCGGGCGTCGACGTCGATATGTCCGACGGCATCTACGCCGACAGCATGGCCGCAGCAGTTCGCGCGGGGCGGCTCAAGGAAGCCTTCGTCGATTCATCCGTAAATCGATTGCTTCGCCTGAAGTATGCCCTCGGCCTGTTTCAGGATCCGTATCGCTTCAACGATGTCGCACGTGAGCGCCGTTTCACACTGGCGCCAGACCATCTGCGCGCCGCGCGGCTGGCGGCGCGCGAAGGAATAGTCCTGCTGAAAAACGCGAACAGGACGCTCCCGCTTCGGAAAGACCTTCGCAGCATCGCCGTCATTGGAGCGCTCGCCGACGATGCGCGGGCGGCCCTCGGGAACTGGGCTGCAGACGGCCGACCCGAGGAAGCGGTCAGCGTCCTCGCTGGGATCCGGGCCGCAGTCGGGACGTCGGGGCGAGTTACCTACGCCCGGGGGACGCCAGTGGATACGGTCGATACGACCGGATTCGCCGCCGCCCGGAACGCAGCGTCGCGGGCAGATGCCATCATCCTGGTGCTCGGCGAGCGGGAAAACATGTCGGCCGAGGCCGCGAGTCGCGCCTCGATCGAGCTGCCCGGAAACCAGCTCGCCCTCGCGCGAAGCGTAATCCGCGCCGCGCGCAATTCCCCTGGCGGAGCGAGGAAGCCCGTCGTCGCTCTGCTCATGAACGGACGGGCGCTTGCAATTCCGGAACTGGCAGCCGAAGTACCCGCAGTGCTCGAAACGTGGTTCCTGGGGAGCCAGCACGGCGGTGCCGTGGTCGATGTGTTGTTCGGCGATTACAACCCCAGTGGAAAGCTTCCGGTCACCTTTCCGAGGGCGACCGGACAGATCCCGATTTATTACAACCACCGCAATACGGGACGGCCTCCCGATTCTGCAAACAGCTACACGTCGAAATATCTCGACATACCGTGGACACCACTTTTTCCATTCGGATACGGCTTGAGCTATACCACGTTCGCCTACAGCAATCTTCGGCTGTCGTCCGCAAGCATCGGGGGTCGTGATTCACTCGAGGTGACGGTGGATCTACGCAACACCGGCGACAGGTCCGGCGAGGAGGTCGTGCAGGTCTACGTGCGCGACGACGTCGCGAGCGTCGCGCAGCCCGTGAGAGCCCTCAAGGCCTTCCGGCGTGTCACGCTTGGACCCGGCGAAACGCGCAACGTCGCGTTCAAGCTCGGACCCGATTCATTCGCGCTATACGACCGACAGATGCGGCGAGTCGTCGAACCCGGGACATTCACGGTTTACGTCGGTACTGACTCGAACGCGCAGCTGAATTCACGGTTCGCGTTCACTGGAGACACCCTCGTGCTCGAGCCGTCGACGCCGCGCTTTCGATGAGGGCTTCAATGATGTTGCCCGCGCGCTTTGCTTTCGCAGCTCTGCTTCTTGTTACCGGCGGCCTTACAGCCACCGCGCAGCAACAGCAACCACGTCGGGGAATAACAGCCGAGGACTACTACTCGTATCACTTTGCGGCCGACCCGCGCATTTCTCCCGACGGAAAGCAGGTTGCCTACGTGGTCTCGCGCATCGATCGGTCGCGGAGCAAGCGCATGCCGTCCATCTGGATCGCTTCAACTGACGGTAATGGCGCTGCGCGTGAGCTGGTCGGCGAAGCGTGGAGTCCGGGCGCGCCGAGATGGTCGCCGGACGGACGCACGATCGCGTTTTCGTCGGGTCGTGTATCGGCCGACAGCACTGGCACTACCGGCAAGCAGGAGCCCGCGCCCGGCAAATCCCAATTGTGGACCGTGCCATCGCTCGGTGGGACTCCGCGCCGCGTCACCAATGTTGCCAATGGCGTCTCGAGCTGCTCGTGGTCCCCGACAGCGGACAGTTTCGTGTGCCTGGTCCGAACGGGCATGAGCGACTCGATAAATACCGGCCCGAACCGGAGTGACGTTCGTCACTATTCGCACATCAGCTACAAGTTCAACGACACCGGCTGGTTCGACGACAAGAGATCGCACCTCTGGGTAATCGACGCGACGACAGGCGCTGCGCGTCAGATCACGAGTGGCGACGACTGGAACGACACCGATCCCGAGTGGTCGCCTGATGGAAGCCGCATCGCCTTCGCTTCGGACCGCTCTGGAAAGGAATACGACGAGAGCAGAAACAGGGACGTTTGGACGATCATGGCATCGGGAGGCGCTCTAACCAAGGTCTCGACCGCACCGGGCCGGAACACATCTCCCGAGTGGTCCCCCGATGGACGCACGATCGCCTACATGAACAGCGAGGATGAAGACGCGGCGTCGACGGTCCTTCTCGCTCCGTGGGGCGGAGGATCCTTCCGCCGCGCGGCCAGCGCACTCGACATGAATCCGACGAACCTTCAATGGGGAGCCAACGGACGCGCTCTCTACTTCGAGACGGTCGCGCGCGGAGAGAACCATCTTTACAAGATCGATCTGCAGCGTGGAAGAGTCTCTGCGGTCACTTCCGGGCCGCGTGCGGTTCGATCGGTCGAACTCGGCCGCGGCCGCATGGTATATCTCGCGAACGATTTTCAGCACCTGGACGATGTCTATTCCGCCGGCGTCGACGGAAAGGCTGAAAAGAAGCTCACCGACGTGAACGGTGAGCTATGGAAAAAGCTCGAGCTCGCGACGGTTGACCGGATGACGTACAAGGGCGCCGACGGCTGGGATATCGATGGATTCCTGGTCAAGCCGTTGGTGTGGAAGGCCGGCGTGAAGTATCCGATGATCCTGAGCATTCACGGCGGTCCTGCCGGCCAGTACGGCGTCGATTGGTACAATGAATTCCAGATTGACGCGGCAAAGGGTTACGCGGTCTTTTTCTCCAATCCACGCGGATCGACCGGATATGGACAGAAGTTCGAGCGCGGCATCGCCAACCAGTGGGGAGGCAACGACTACATCGATGTCATGAATGGCGTGCGAGCCGTGCTTGCAGCGAATCCGTGGATTGACACCGCCCGACTGGGGGTCACAGGAGGAAGTTACGGCGGGTATCTCACGAACTGGATAGTCGGCCATACGTCGTTGTTCAAGGCAGCTGTGACGCTGCGTTCAGTGGTGAACTTCATAAGCGACGAGGGAACGCGCGACGGCGCCTACGGACACAGCCGCGACTTCGGAGGAGATCTGTTCGAGAAATTCGATTTGTACTGGGACCGTTCGCCGCTCAAGTACGCGAAGAGCGTAACCACCCCAATCCTGATCCTTCACTCGGACAACGATTTCCGCGTCCCGCTCGAGCAGGGAGAGCAATGGTTCCGCGCCCTCAGGCACTTTGGAAAGAACGCGGAGATCGTCACGTTCCCGCGCGAGAATCACAATCTCACTCGCACGGGCGAGCCGAAGCACCTGGTCGAGAGCCTGAACTGGCAGCTTTACTGGTTCGACAAATATCTGAACGGCAACACGGCAGCGGTCGCTCCTGACCGGCAGCCGCCCAGTGATCACGGGATGGGCTCTAGGTAACCGTGACGCTGAAGCTGAGTGGTGGTATTCCGTTTACGCGCGCCTCTATCACCACCGCCCCCGCCGCCCCGCCGGTAGTGTAGCTAACCGACGCAATTCCGCTTTCGTCCGTCAATGTCGCTGCCGCGCTCAGTGTTCCACCGCCCGAGGCAATCGTCCAGCTCACTGTGACGTTCTGAACCTGCTGGCCAAACTGATTCACGACGATGACAGACAGGGGGTACTGGAGGGGCGTGTTCGTCGGGGCGGTCTGCTGATCGCCGCCGAATCTTATGACAGCTGAGGGTCCGGACACGTCGGTGTTGAGCGTGCAGCTGGTCACGACCAGCAGAGCGGCGAGACGGGCGACCTTTTGGGGCGAGAGCCCGTGTCGGAGAGCGCGGAACATGGAGATTCCCTCTGAAGGTGTGCCGGAAGACGCGCGAAGGACCTAAAGATTACTCCGTTGGGGCGGAGGAAGCCAAGACGAAGCGCGGGCTGCCCACCTTTCGTCAACGACTGACCAGCGGCTCGTTTCTCGCTCGCCCTTCACCCACATGTCTATCCGCGTTGTCAGGCTCGGCACTCCGCGCAGCCCCGACGAGGGTCTCCGCCTCGGCACCGTTCGCCGTCCGCCCCGGGGGGTGCGGAAAGAACACTATGCGAGCGGTGATTATTTCGACGTCTGGATGCCGGACCTCGCCCCGACCGCCGACCTGGTCTCGTGGGCGCTCTCCGAGCCATTCACGCCGAAGCGCTGGGCCCGGTACGAAAGAGCATATCGGAGTCAAATGCGGAAACCCGAGGCCCGCCGCCTCATCTCCCTGCTGGCGGCGCTCTCTCACCAGACGGATTTCTCATTCGGTTGTTACTGCGACGATGAGACCAACTGCCACCGCTCAATCCTGAAGGGGCTGCTCACTGAGGCTGGGGCCAGCATCGAGTAGCTAGGCCAGATTTTCTACTCCTCGCGCCGTGACCCGATGTGAAATCAATGGAAGAGGAGGGAGCGAGGAATCGCCAACTACGATTGCGCGCTCTAGGACGGATCTCCCGACATCGAGATCTTCCCTGCTGCGAGCGTGGATTGTTGCCAGGGTCTGCCCTTTCGCCACGTGGTGTCCCGGCTTCGCCGCGATCACGAAACCGACCGACGGATCCACCCGCTCGTCCATATTCCTCCGTCCCCCGCCGAGAGCGATTACCCCATAACCGATCGCGCGCGGATCGACCGACTGCACGATTCCCTCTCGCTTCGCGTCGAACGAAGATTGGTGGAGCGCTCGTGGGAGACGCGTCGGATCTCGCACCACGGCCGCGTCGCCGCCCTGCGCGCTGACGATCTCCTCCAGCTTTACCAGCGCTCGACCCGAGGAGATTGCATCCCTCATCAAGGCATTCGCCGCCTCTCTGCTGGTCGCGGCCGCGGCAAGAAAGAGCATTTCAGCTCCCAGCGCCAGCGTAACTTCGATCAGGTCCGGAGGTCCGTCGCCCTTCAGCACGTGTATTGCTTCCGCCATCTCGAGCGCATTGCCACAGGCTTGGCCCAGTGGGCGGTCCATGGCGGTGAGCAAAGCGACCACGGGACAGCCGTGGCGCGCACCCAGATCGATCATGGCCTTTGCGAGCTCCAGCTCGTCGTCAAGCTTCGGCAGAAACGAGCCCGATCCCCGCTTTACGTCGAGGACCAACCCCGTCAGGCTTTCCGCGATCTTCTTGCTCATGATACTCGCCGCAATGAGAGGAATTACCTCCACCGTCGCGGTTGCGTCACGCAACGCGTAGATCTTGCGGTCCGCGGGCACGACCTCATCGGTTTGGCTCAGCATCGCACAACCGATTCCCGTTATCTGCTTCTGCGCCTCAGCGAGAGAGAGTGCGGTCCTAAAGCCGGGAATCGATTCGAGCTTGTCGAGCGTGCCGCCGGTGTGACCAAGCCCCCTCCCCGACATCATCGGCACTGCCACTCCGAGTGAGGCGATGAGCGGAGCGAGAATCAGTGATGTCTTGTCCCCCACACCCCCGGTGGAATGCTTGTCGATTCGCGGCTGCGGCAAGCGGCTCAGATCCAGCCTCTTTCCGCTCTCGAGCATCGCATCCATGAGCGCGTTCATCTCGTCGCGGTCGAGCCCACGGAAGTAAATCGCCATTAGCAGCGCCGCCATCTGATAGTCGGGCACCCCCCCAACCGCATAGGCGAGAACGAGCTCCCTGATTTCCCGTGCCTCGAGCCGCTCGCCGTCACGTTTGCGTTCGAGGAGACGTGGTACGATCATTTAGGCTCAGCCGGGGTATCTGTCGGGATCAACTTCCATCGCGATAGGGGTTCATATGCGCTCTCTTGGGTATCTGACTGCAGGAATGCTGCTCGCCGCCTCAGTCGCGGTCGGGCAAACTGCAGCCAATCACATTTCTCTCGGCGACAAAGAATACGTCGCGATGAACGCTACCGCTGCTCTCAAGCACTATGAGGCGGCGATCGCCGATGATCCGAAGAACTACGAAGCTCTCTGGAAGGCGTCGAGATCCGCCGTCGACCTCGGCTCGTACGAGCGCAATGACGAGATGCGCGGGCTCTACTTCAGGAACGGAGAGCTCTACGCTCGCCGCGCGGTGGAGGCGAAGTCGTCCGACGCCGAGGGGCATTTCAATCTTGCCCGCGCACTTGGGAAAAACGCCCTGAGCCAGGGACCGAAAGCCCGGATCAAGTACGCCAAGGACGTTCGCGCGCAAGCGCTCGAATGCCTGAAGATCGATCCCAAGCAGGCCGGGTGCCTTCACGTCATGGGAATGTGGAACGCCGAGGTGATGCGGCTTGGCGGCTTCACGCGGATGATGGCGAAGAATTTCCTCGGGGGAAAAGTCTTCGGATCAGCCAGCTGGCCGGAGGCGAAGCGCTACATGGAAGGATCGGTCGCCAACGAGCCTGATCGAATCGTTCATCACCTGGATCTCGCCGGCGTCTACCGGGACACGGGAGACAAGGCGAAGGCGCGCGCCGAATACGAAGCGGTAATGAAGCTGCCGAACAGGGATTACAACGACAGGCACTACAAGGCGGAGGCCGACGCGGCTCTCAGAGGCGGCTAAGTCTCAACGGGAACTTTCGCAGCCGCTTCCTCTTCCCTTTCCTCGGCGGCACGCTCCAGTTCCGCAGCTAGCTCGTCCCAGACATCGTCATCCCCGCGAAGCTTCCTCACCCGGCGCGCAATGCCGTGACGCGTCTCGTCTCCGCTAGCGGGTGCAAGCAGCAGAGCGACCGTAGCCCCGAGGATTGCCCCAACCGCAATCCCCGCAGTGAACAGTCCGATGTTGTTCCAGTCGGGAACAGTCTCTTGCGGAAGACCATCCAAACTGGGCTGAGGGATCGAGCCTGGGAGCGGCGCCTTGGGGATGGAAGACACCGGATTGCCAGGGCTGGTAGAGTTAAACATGAAGGCTTAGCTCAAGGGTGGTAAGAAATTTGCCCTGATACTTGCCCAGCAATAGCCGTGCGAGGATACTGAATGAGCAGTTCAGGTAAAATGGTGTTGTTGGTGGAGGACAACGAGGACAATCGTATAGTCTACTCCACCATCCTGAAGCACTTCGGTTACGAGGTAACTGAGGCATTGAACGGCGAGGAAGGCATAGCCAAGGCACGGTCAGAAAAGCCTGACTTGATCCTGATGGATATCTCCATCCCCATCATCGACGGCTGGGAGGCAACGCAAGTGCTGAAGCACGACCCATCCACCAGGATGATCCCCATCATCGCGCTGACCGCGCACGCACTGGCGTCCGACCGCGAGAAGGCAATGGAAGTGGGCTGTGATGGCTACCTCGCCAAGCCCTGTGAGCCGAGAGCAGTCGTCGCGGAAGTTCAGAGATTCCTCGGCAAGAACAATGGAGCTTAAGAAGAAAAAGCGAATTCTTGTCGTCGATGACCACGAGGACAACATCGAGCTCCTCCGCGCTCGGCTCGAGGCTCGCGGCTACGAGGTAGAGGGAGCGAGCGACGGACAGGCGGCATTGGACGCGGTCAACCGTACCTGCCCTGATCTGATTCTGCTGGACGTGATGATGCCGAAGATGGACGGCATGGAGGTGGTGAAGCGCCTGAAGTCCAACAAGGCGTTGCCATTCATTCCCGTGATAATGCAGACCGCCCTCGACTCGACCGAAAACAAGGTCGAAGGGCTCGATGCCGGGGCCGACGACTACATCACCAAGCCGATCAACTTTGCCGAGCTCGAGGCCCGGGTCAACTCACTCCTCCGGATCAAGACGCTGCAGTCCGACCTGGCAGCCAGGGAGAGGGAACTGTCGGAACTCAACGACAAGTTGAGGCTGATATCCCTCACCGACGGCCTTACGGGGGTCGAGAACCGGCGATCCCTGGAGTTGCATCTGCACGAGATGTGGCAGCACTCGATGCGGCTCCATGAGCCCATTGCACTCATCATCTGCGACATCGACAAGTTCAAGGCGGTAAACGACAACTATGGCCATCAAGCCGGAGACTCGGTGCTCAAGGAGTTCGCGCAGCTCCTGAAGTCAGAGGCACGGGAGATAGACCGCGTCGGCCGTTACGGGGGAGAGGAGTTCCTTCTCATTTTGTCCGGTACCGTGCTCGATGCAGCCGTAACGTTCGCCGAGCGGCTGCGGGAGAAGGTGGAGGGGCATACATTTTCATATGCCGGGGGGACGCTTCGCCGGACCATGAGCTGCGGGGTGGCGTCGTCTCCCCACCCGAGAGTGAAAGATCAGGAAGCGCTCTTGAGGGCGGCAGACGACGCGCTCTACGTGGCGAAAGAGACCGGGCGCAACCGCGTGGTGCGCTTCGACAGCGCTGATTTCAACGCACATACGCAGGGCAAAGGAACTAACTCGACGGATGGCGACCAGCCGGCCACGGAAGCAAAAACAGGAGGCACTGCCGGCTCGGGCTCAGCACCAAGATCCGCAGCCTCCGCGGCAGGGCAGCCAGCAGGCGCATAGCCGCGCCGGTGAGCTGCGCGTTCTGCTCACCCGCGCATCCCACGAGTATTACATCCTCGACCGTCCGACGATTTCGGACGCCCGGTACGACAGCCTTTTTCGGGAGCTCCAGGAGCTGGAGCGGAGTTTTCCGGAGTGTCTGAGTGCTGATTCGCCCACTCTTCGAGTAGGCGCCGAGCCCCAGAGCCAGCTCTCCAAGCACGAGCACATCAGATCGATGCTGTCGCTCGGCAACGCCTTCAACGACGAAGAGCTGCGAGCGTGGGAAGAGCGGCTGGTACGCATGGCGGGTGACGACGTCGCCAAGTCGGGTTACACGGTGGAGCTGAAAATCGACGGGACCGCCGTCGCGCTCACCTACGAGAATCAGATCTTCGTCATGGGCGCAACGCGGGGAAACGGAATGATCGGAGAAGACGTCACCGTCAACCTTCGAACGGTGCGGGACGTTCCGCTGCGCCTCCACGAGAGCGCGCCGAAAGGACGCATCGAGGTGCGCGGCGAAGTTTACTTCCCGTTCGACCGATTTGAGGAGATGAACGAGGCGCGGGCACGGGCCGGCGATCCGGTGTTCGCGAATCCGAGGAACGCTGCCGCCGGAAGTCTGCGTCAGCTCGATCCGGCGATAACGGCGTCGCGGCCACTCAGATTCTTCGGTTATTCTGTCGCTGCCCCGGACGGCGAGGCACTTCCGTTCGAGACCCAGTCGGAGCTGCTCGATGCGCTGGTCGAGTGGGGCGTGCCGGTCGCGCCGGACCGACAGCGGGCGAAAACGCTCGCCGAAGTCGAGAAGTGGGCGCACGACCTGGAGCACAGGATCCGGGGTGATCTCAACTTTGCCATTGACGGCGGCGTAGTCAAAATCGATTCGCTCCGACTGCAGGAGGAGCTGGGCGTGGTGGGCGGACGCGAGCCGCGTTGGGCGATCGCCCGCAAGTTCGCGCCGGACATCGCCGAGACCCGATTGCTCAGGATCAAGGTGAACGTCGGCCGAACGGGTGCGCTGAATCCGTACGCGGAGCTGGAGCCAGTCGAGATCGGTGGCGTGATCGTTAAGTTGGCGACGCTCCACAATGAGGACCTGATCCTCGCCAAGGATCTTCGTGAGGGCGACTGGGTGCAGGTCAAGCGAGCGGGCGAAGTCATACCCCAGATCATCGCGCCGATCCCGGATAAGCGAACCGGTATCGAGAAGCCGTGGCGGATGCCCAAGAACTGCCCGGTGTGCGGAACGCCCGTGACGCGCGAGGAAGACGAGGCCGCGATCTATTGCCCGAACATCGCGTGTCCGGGGAGACAGCTCGAAGGACTCGTCCACTTCACGTCGCGCGGAGCCATGGACATCCGCGGACTCTCCTACGCGCGAATCGAGCAGCTTGTCGCGGCCGGGCTGGTGACAGACCCGGCAGATCTTTATGCGCTCACGCGAGACCAGCTTCTCCAGCTCGAAGGCTACGCCGATAAGGGGGCGGATGGGTTAATCGCAGCGATCCAGGCATCCAAATCGCAGCCGCTGTCCCGATTGTTGGGTGCGCTTGGCATCAGGCACGTGGGCTCGATCGCGGCGCAGCTGCTCGCCCAGCACTTCGGGACTCTCGACGCGCTCATGAAAGCAACCGCGGACGACATCCTGAACGTCCGCGGCATCGGAACGACCATCGCCAACGGCGTGGTGGCGTATTTCTCGGATCCCGCCGGGCGTGCGCTGGTCGAAAAACTCAGAGCCCGCAGCGTGAGCTTCTCCGAGCCGCGCGCCGTCGTAGCAGGCGGACCCTTGAGCGGCATGACAGCCGTGATCACGGGCACGCTGCCAACCTTGAGCAGGGCGAAGGCAACCGCCGTGATCGAGGCGGCAGGCGGCCGGATCACTGGCTCGGTGTCGAAATCAACCAGCTTCCTAGTGGCCGGCGAGGAAGCGGGAAGCAAGCTCGAGAAGGCGAAATCACTTGGGGTCGAAATAATAGACGAGGCCGAGCTCTTGCGCCGCATCAGTTCTTCCGCAACATCTCCACAATGAGATCGTCCTAACCGGCATGCCAACCTCCGAGGCTCCAGAACTGATCGGCCTGGCGCAGCGCACGCTGCGCGATCTGCGGCTGCGCGTTGCCGGAGCGAGCGGTGGCGGCCCCGACGCGCTTCGGGAAGCCGGCTACGCGGGCGCGACTTCGCTGTTCGATGCGTTCGAGACGTGGCTCAACGACCGCGGCTCGAACCGCGCGGAAGACCTGCCGATCGATCAATTCTCCGCGCGCGCGGCAGAATTCTTCCAGCACGCGGGATGGGGCAAGGTCTCATTCAGGTCTCTCCACGATGCTCTGGCAGTGATCGACATCGAGGATTGCTGGGAGTCGCAGCTCCATGGCCAGGGTGAGACCGGATGTCATCTCACCACCGGCACCCTCGCCGGATTTCTCGGCTGTCTCGCCGACTATCCGGTAGGGGTGATGGAGATCGAGTGCGGAACGACCGGCAGCTCACGGTGCCGATTCCTCGCCGGCAACGCAGATATGCTGGAGCACGCATACGAGCGGCTCACGCACGGAGAGGAATGGGAGACCATCGGCGCGGGCGAGTTTTAGTCCGCGTTCAGACTGCCGATCATTCCGATCACAAGAACGGAACGTTCATCGCGGATGCTTCGGATGGGGGCTGATCATTCTGATCGCTCCTCGTGGCGTGAGGGCACGTAACACCAGGCCGGGATTATTTGGGAACTGCCCCTCGGGATGCTTCGGTTCGCCAAAAGGGATTCTCCCACGAAACAAACAAAAAGAAAAGGACTCTGGCGTGAGGAGCTATACCGCCACGAGGAGCGATCTGAGGCATCCGTTCCAATCCGAAGAATCCGTATAAACCCTTCCGTTCTTGTGGCCAGCCGGAGCGGCCGTTCAACCTAATCGGTTGCGCCGAGGGCGTCGGCGTAGAGAGGATTGGGCTTAAGCTCGCCATCGATGAGAATTTCCCGATCCCAGGGCAGAATGATCGTGCTCTCCGTCGCGATCGCGTGAAAGTCGGGAGCGTATCCGCCAGTGCGAATCGCAACCGCCGTTCGGACTTCTGATGCGCCGGCCTCCTGAACGGCGGACACCGCCAACCGCATCGTGTCTCCGGAGTCGCACGTCTCGTCCACGATCAGAACGCGCTTGCCCCGCGCTTCGCTGGGCGCGGTTCCAAAGATTTGCGGCGTCTCCCGCGCCCGGGATGCCTGGAATTTCCGGCTCACCACCAGTGAGTGGAACTCGCGGCCGAGGATCGCGGCGATCACTGCGCCCGGGATGACTCCAGCGGTTGCGATGCCGATTACGAGCTCCGGGTCGTACGCTCTCGCCACCTTGAGGGCCAGCCCGCGCGACAGCTCGCCGAAAAACGGCCATTCGATTTCCAGCACGCCTTTGGTGGCGTCAACGGTGTGTTTGCGGGGTGACATTTCGCTCTCAAAGCGTTCGTGGAAAAGCAGTTAGAGTTAAGCTAGCCCTCTCACATCTTAGTCGGTAGATTCGACCAAATGTCATTCTGGGACCGCTTGACCGGCGGAAAGCCGAAACCGACGAGCGACAACCTCGACTACCTGAACGAGGCGCTCGTGCTGGAACGCCAAGGCGATTACGACGCCGCGCTGACGTCCTACCGGCTCGCGCTCCGCCAAAAGCCGAATAATCACAAGGTCCTGCAGAACATGGCAATCGCCTACTCGAAGCTCGGTCAGATGGACGAAGCAGTTCGTTGCTATCGACGCGCGCTAGCGATCGAGCCCAAGCTTTCGGGGGCTCATTATGGGCTCGCCTTTCTGCTACTGAGGCGCGGCGATGTAAGCGATGCCGCCTATCACCTGGAAGCTTTTCTGATGGATCCACCCAAGAGCCCCGAGGCGGAGCGGTGGGTAAAGCACGCCCAGAAGACATTGGACGAGATGAAGGGCGCAGGACCTCCAACCGGTTCCCAAGCCGGCCAAAGACTCAAAACCAGTGAGTACCCTGGGATTGTAGAGTAAATGGGGGCCGTACTCTCAGTCGTAAGCCAGAAAGGAGGAGTCGGCAAAACCACCACCGCAGTCAATCTCGCTGCCGCGTTCGCGCGGCGGGGGATGAAGACGCTGCTGATCGATGTCGATCCGCAGGGCTCGGTGCGCTACGGCTCGGGTCTCCCGCGCGGTCACGAGACAGCGGGGTTTGCAGACTACCTGAATGGCGAGCGGACGCTCCGCGAGATCATCCTGCCAACGGCTCTTCCCTGGCTCCGAGTCATTCTCGCCGGCTCGGTTGCCGACGAGGCAGACCACGCGGTTTACTCGCAGCTCGTTCGCGAGACAAACGTGCTCCAGGACCTGCTGATCATGGCGGAGCAGCGGTGTCAGGTGGTCGTGGTGGATACCCCACCCGGATTGGGATCGATCACGCGCAAGGTGCTTGCTGCGAGCGAGCACGTGATCGTGCCACTACAGTGCGAGCCGCTGGCTCTGCAAACGACTCCACAGATTCTGCGAGCCATCCAGGACATCGTCTCGATCAACGAGCGGCTCACGCTCGACGGGATTCTGCTCACGATGTACGAGCCGAACAATCCGGCCAGTGACAGGGTAGTGGACTACGTGAGGAAGCATCTTCCCGCCAATATCGTGTTCGACGTCGTCATTCCCCGGACTGTCGCCACGGCCGACGCCTTCGCTGCCGGACAGCCGGTCGTCGTGCGCACTCCTGCCGACGCCGCATCGCAGGCGTACGTCAATCTCGCCACCATACTCGCCGATCGTCTGGCATGAGCGTGCGACTGGCGGTCATCCTCTCAGCGGCGCTGTTCTCGGTGGCTGCCTCTGCCTGCACCGATCTGAGTGGAAGCTCGACCTCGGTACTCTCGATCCAGTTCGACACCCTGGGAGCGCCGTCGGTTGTCGTAGGGGACACTCTTCGCGATACGACCGGGGCGGTCATCGTTCCGGTCGTTCATGCCTTCAACTTCGATGGTCAGGAGATCACCTCGGTCCCGGTACGGTTTCAGTCCCCCGACTCGGGCATCGTGGTCGACAGCGTCACCGGAATCATCGTCGGCGACAGTCTGAGATCGACGCCCGCGCGAATCGTGGCGACCGTCGGCACTCTTCAGGCGATCCAGAGGGTCGACCTGACGCTCCGGCCGGACCTTCTGGCAGCCGTGAACGGTCGGGATTCTCTATCATATTCCCTGCTCGACACGACACTCAACGTCTCGCCAAAGCTGACGGTAAAGCTGACTCATGGCATCGCTCCCGACGACAGCGTCGTGAAATCATATATCGTCAGCTTTTCCATCGTATCGCAGAGCAATCCGAGCCTCGGCGAGCTGGTGAACGATGGCGGGAAGCCATCAATTGTCGACACCACGGATACGAACGGTGTAGCGGGACGGGCGATTCGTCTGCATCCTGTCTTCCTCACTTCCGGCACGACGCTCGATTCAATATTCGTCAACGCGACCGTCAGGTATCGTGGAAGTCCGGTTAGTGGAAGTCCGGTGCAGTTCGTTTTATTGGTGAAACCGCGCGGCTAATCCACGCACTGAGCAGGGGGAAACACTGATGGAAGCACGAGGAGGACCGCGACCCGCTCCAGGAACGCTGACCAACCTTTTTTTCGAGACCGTCTCGAAGTTCAACCGGCCCGATGCGCTTCAGGTCAAGGTCGCAGGAGCATACAAGCCGATCTCGCACAGCGAGGTCGCCGATCGCGTGCGTCATGCCGCGCGTGGACTGACGTCGCTGGGCGTGAGGCGCGGCGACCGCGTTGCAATCCTTTCCGAAAACCGGCCCGAGTGGGCAATAGCCGATTTTGCGTGCCTGACGGCCGGTCTCACCGACGTGCCGATCTATCCGACGCTGCCGGCGGACCAGATCGCCTACATCCTCAAGGACTCCGGGGCCGTCGCAATCTTCGTCTCCACCAAGAGCCAGGCGGACAAGATTCGCGAGATCCGCACCCAGCTTCCGGCGCTCAAGACGGTAATCGGGTTCGAGGACATCCCCGGCCTCGCCAACATGTCGATCGCCGACCTGGAGAAGCGCGGCGGCGAGGGAGAGACGAGCATTTCGACCGCCACCTACAAGGAAGATGCTCTCACCGTGAAGCCGGACGACCTGGCGACGATCATCTACACGTCTGGGACGACCGGCGAGCCGAAGGGCGTGATGCTGTCGCACGACAACATCTATTCGAATGTGGCGGCATCGAGGAAGGCGATCCCGTTCGAAGGACAGGACGTCGGACTCAGTTTCCTCCCGCTCTCACACATCTTCGAGCGAATGGCGGGTCACTACATGATGTTCGCGACCGGGACTTCGATCGCTTATGCGGAGTCGATCGACACTGTCGCAGCCAACATGGGTGAAGTCCGGCCGACGCTCGTTCTTTCCGTCCCCCGACTCTACGAGAAGATGTACGCGCGCATTCTCGAGACCGCGCTTACGGGCGGCTTTCTCAAGAAGAAAATCTTTTTCTGGGCACGCGGTGTGGCGGAGCGGTGGGCAAACGAGAAGCTGTCGGGGAGGGAGCCGGGCGGACTTCTGGCCTGGCAGTATGCGATTGCCCAGAAGCTGGTTTTCTCCAAGCTAAAGGCGCGGACAGGCGGACGGCTTCGGTATTTCGTCTCAGGCGGCGCACCACTGTCACCCGACATCAACAAGTTCTTCTACGCGGCCGGCCTGGAGATTCTCGAAGGATACGGGCTCACGGAGACATCGCCCGTCATCGCTGTGAACACGCCCGAGAACTTTCGCATCGGCACCGTCGGCAAGCCGATCGATGGAGTGGAGGTCAAAATCGCTTCCGACGGGGAGATCCTGACGCGAGGCCCGCATGTGATGAAAGGGTATTACAACAAGCCAGAGGCGACCCGCGAGGCGATCGAGCCAGACGGCTGGTTCCACACCGGCGACATCGGTGAGCTCCGCGATGGATTTCTCGCCATCACCGATCGCAAGAAGGACATCATCGTTACGGCGGGCGGCAAGAACATCGCTCCCCAACCGCTCGAGAACAAAGTCAAGACGAACAAGTACGTGGCACAAGCCGTAATGCTCGGCGACAAGCGCAAGTTTCCATCGATGCTGGTCGTGCCCAACTTCGACCAGCTTGAGAGGTGGGCCACAAAGCGGAGCATCATCTGGACCGATCGTGCGCAGCTGCTGCGCATGCCGACGATCCAGGCAAAGATGGAAAAGGAAGTGAACAAGGAGCTCGCCGGGGCGGCGCACTTCGAGCTACCGAAGAAAATCGGACTGATCGAGCACGATTTCTCGATCGAAAAGGGAGAGCTGACGCCGACCCAGAAGGTGAAACGGCGCGCGATCGACAAGAACTACAAGGCGCTCATCGACTCGCTTTACGATGAGGCGGAGCGCTCCGGAGTCACCGACTCGCACGCGATAGCTTGATCACCTCGGGCGCTTTCTGCGCCACCCAGTAGTCGTCATCGTGCGCGAGCACCGAGAGCTCCGCCGGTGTGGGAAATACGAGCGGACCGACGACTCTTCCACCGGGACGGAGCGCCCTGACGGCGGATTGGACGATCTTCGGCGGGAACCAGGCGTCGATCGCGACACCGAGGACTGATCCGGGCGCGACGGGTATCTCCGATCCGACGTGCAGGAGCCCGACGGTCCGGGATTCCTGCACTCCCTCTGGTGCGTTGAGGACGAGTACACGGACTTCTGCCATCTCGCTGAGGTCCTGGGCGGCGTACGCCCATACTCCGCCCAGCAGGATAGTGGCGCCCGGCTCGGTCGCCTCCAGATAGGCACCGGCTCGCATGGCGAGTTCTTCCCGACCATGGCTCGCCTCGACGTGCTCGGCCTCGTGCGACCGCAGCTCAACGCCGCCGGTAAAATCAGCGATCCCATCGCGTACGGGATATCGAGCTGAACAAATCGGGCACCCGAGGCTCGCTTCCAGCACGAATCGGTTGGCGACCGTCTTGAACGACGCGACCAGCCACGTGTCCTCGTGCGCATTGGTGCAGCGCAGCAGATCGATCAGCTCGATGAACACGGTAGGTGCTGCGTCCGCGCGAAACCGGTCATGGCAGGACCTGAATGGACTAGCTGTGCGACAGACGCAGCTCGTCGATGTTCACTCTCTCCGGCTGAGTGAGGGCGAACATGACAGCCGCGACTACGTCATCGGGGTCGAGCATCGGCCGTTTCGAGTGCGGCTTGCCCGCTGGATCGGTGACGGTGACCGAATTCCAGATCTCCGTGTCTGTCGCCGCCGGTGACACCAGCGAGGCGCGTACGCCGCTCTCGCGGAGCTCCGCCCGCAAAACCTCGTGAACGGCCCGCAACCCGAACTTGGCCGCCGAGTAGGCGGCGTTTCCCGTGAAGATCGCCCTGTCGGCAATCGAGCCGATCGTCACGATGTGCCCGCTTTTCCGTTTCTTCATGTCCGCGAGAAAGGCGCGAACGAAGAGAAACGGGCCGACGAGATTGGTGTTGATCGTGTCGACGAAGAACTCCGTCGTCGTCTCTTCTACGATCGACACTCCGAAGATGCCGGCATTGTTGATCAGAATGTCGGGGGCTGCCCCAAGCTCGGCGCTGATATGCTTTGCTGCCGTCTCCACACTCTTCGGGTCGGTAACATCGCAGCCGACGGGAATGGATCCCTTGAGTCTGGCGGCGGCTTCCCGGAGCCGTACTTCGTTGCGCGCGAGCATTGCGACGCGGACGCCCTGCTTCGCGAGCGCGGAGGCAATTCCCGCGCCGATCCCGCGCGATGCGCCGGTTACTACTGCAGTGCGTCCGTTCAGCTCAGTCAATTAGATCCGTTGTGCGCCAGCCGCAGGAATTCGTCGCGAGTTTTGGGGTCTTCGCGGAACGCTCCGGTCAGAGCCGAGGTGATGGTCTTCGAGTTCTGCTTCTGCACCCCGCGCATCATCATGCACAGGTGGTATGCCTCGATCACC